>NZ_VCKX01000272.1 GCF_005889725.1 Nonomuraea zeae | reverse complement strand
GCCCCAGGCCGCGGGCGGGGCCCAGCGCGCGTCGGGCCCCGCGACCTCGGCCGAGAGGCTGACCTGCGGTGGCTCGGCGTCCGCGGCCGCAGCCGCGGCGGCGGCGCGGGCCTGGGCGAGGCCGCTGAACGACCACGGGACGGCGAGCCAGCCGGCCCAGGCCAGCATCACCACGACAGGTACGTCGCCCAGCCGGGTCAGGCGCGACAGCGTGGCGCGCGACCGGCGCAGGCGACCGCCCCGATGCGTGTCCCCGTGCGTGTGCTGCGTCCCCATCCCTACCCGCTCAGGCTCGTGTAGCCCCGATCCTAGCGAGCTTTCACACGCTCCGGCTCTCCCGAGCCCCGTCCAGCCCCCAAGAAATGATCTTGGATGGAGTGATCTGGATGATCTCCCGGGAGAAGAACGGCACGGGCGGCTCGGTGTCCGTCAGGGCCACCGCGGTGCCGCGGATCTCGATCCCGCGCGCCACCCAGGGATCCACCGAGGCCAGGTCGTCCACGACGAACGCGACCGTGCTCCCCGCCTGGATGTTGCGGAACTTCTTCGACTTGCCGAGAGCGTGCCCGCCGATGGTGAGCACGCCGGTCGCGGCGTCGACGAAGAAGCCGGTCGGGTTGTTCTGCACCTGCCCGTCAGGCGAGGCCGTGGCCAGGCGGCCGAGGTGCTGCGTGGCCAAGTAGTCCAGCTCGGCCGGTGTGAAGGTCATGCGTCCCAGCATGCAACCTCGACCTCGGTTGAGGTCAAGCCAGCCCGGCGGTCAGCCAGCGCAGCGGGTTGCCGTTGGTGATCAGGCGGATCACGTCGTCCCCGGTGCCGGCCTCGCGCAGGCGCGGCAGCAGCGCGTGGAAGAGATGGGCGTAACCGGGCCCGCCGTACCGCTGGACCTGCGCCACCCGGCTCAGCCCGGTGCTGATCAGCAGGCGCTCGGCGTGGCCGTCCTCGATGAGGCCGAGCGCGAGCCTGGCCGCCTGCTCGGCGCCGAGGCCGAGGACGTTCAGGTTCACGTACGCGCCCGCTTCGGCGATCTTCCTGGCGGCGCCGAGGTCGGTGCCCGCGTAACTGACCGACACCCGGGAGCCGGGCAGGTTCTCGCCGAGCACGATCTCCAGGACGGCGAGGGCGTTCGCGCCGTGGGTGGCGACGGGGAGGCGTGAGCGCAGGCCGGCGCGGGCGGCGGCGACCAGGCAGCGCTCCTCGCGCGGCGTGGGCTCGGCGCCCCAGCAGCCGACCTCGCCGATCACGCCGGGGAACACCCCCGTGCCGTCCACGCCGCTGAGGATCTCCTCCATCAGCCGGGCGGTGAGGGTGTCGGCGTCCTCGTCGCCGAGGTTCGTGAACGGCTCGGCGTACAGGCCGGTCGAGGCCATCACCGGGACCCTGCTGCCCGCGGCGATGCGGGCCAGGGCGGCGGCGTCGCGGCCCATGCCCACACAGGTCAGGTCGATGACCAGGCCGAGATCGTCGGACTTGCGCAGCTCGCGCAGCTCGGCGGCGACGGTGAACTCCTCGTCGAGCCAGCGGTGCGGGTCGGAGTCGATGCCGACCGCCCAGCGCATGTCGTTGCGCAGGTGCTCATGGGGAAGGATGGCACCGGTGATGGCGGCCGCGCGTACGGGACCGGTCACGGTGCGGAGCAGAACCTCGGGCATAACAGACATTAACCGATGTTTGCCGGAAGTAGCCTACTCCAACGACAAATTTTACTGTTTGCGTGGTTTGGTGATTTGCTAGTCGTCTGCAAGTTAGCGCGGGGGGTCGCGCCGTATCCTGGGGAGCACACCGACTGCCGGGGGGAATTGTGCAGGTTCAGAACTCCGACACCGGCGATGCCGACGTGATCAAAGGGGAGGCCGCCGGGCAATCCGACATGCCCGAGCGGCGCACGGGCATCCATGGCTGGCTCGACGGCATCAGGTCCACGCGTACGGGCGCGCTCACGCTGAAGATCGTGATCGGCGTGATCGGGGCCGTCATGGTCGTGGGCGGCCTGATCATGGTGCCGTTCCCCGGTCCCGGATGGCTCGTGGTGTTCGCGGGGCTGGCGGTGCTGGCCACGGAGTTCCACTGGGCGCGCAGGGCGCTGGAGTTCGGCAAGCAGACACTGCATGCCTGGACGGAGTGGTACAAGCGGCAGGGCTGGACCGTCCGCATCATCGTGCTGATCGTGACCATCGCCGCCGCGGCGGTGATCGTCTACTTCGGGCTGCTCACGCTCGGCATCGACGTGATCGAGATCGTTCAGCGGTTCATCTAGACCTGGTCGTTATCGCGCCCGAAATTTCGCGTTTTACTTGTCTATTCTGCGGGGCGTGATCGCCGAAATCGTCATCGCCCTGTCCTTGACGCTCCCCGCCCCGGCGGCGGCCCTTTCCAGGCCCGCCGCCGCCCGCCCGGCCACGGCCGCCACCGCGCCGGTGGAGCTGGCCCTGCCCGGGAGCGGTGGCGTGAAATATCGCGAGAACACCGGCGATCCGGTACGGCTCGCCGCCTACGGCCTCGGCACCAAGCGCACCTACCTGCGCTCCGCGACCGGCAACGCCTTCGCCTGGGAGAAGACGCTGTCCGAGATCTCGGTCTCGCCGGGCAACCGGCTGACCGCGGGCGTGCCGGCGGCGTACCGGAACGGATATGACAGCCTCGTCGTCACCGACCGCACGACCGGCAAGTCCACCAGCATCCGCACGGTCAAGAAGCCGCTGGCCGCGTCCTACGCGTCGTGGTCGCGCGACGGCAGGCAGGTCGCGCTCACGGTCGAGCAGAAGGTGAGCGGCACCTGGCGGGTGCTCGGCTTCACCGTCGTGGACGTCACCGCCAAGACCGCGCGCACGGTCCGGATCTCCGGTCTGAGCAGGAACGCGGGCTTCTGGTGGAGCCCCGGCGGCAACCTCGTCTCCATGTACGGCACCGGCCTGCGCGTCTACCGGGCGGCCGACGGCGCGGTCGTGCGCACGTACAAGGACGTCGGCCTGCCCACGGGGCCGGAAGACTCCTTCTCCCCGTCGGGGCGGAGCCTGGCCACATGGTGCCCGTCGCGCTTCAAGGAGCAGCTCTGCGTGGTCGACGCGGCCGGCGGCAAGATCACCCGGCGGGTGAACGTCCGGCCCGAGGCGTTGTTCGGCTGGTGGGACGAGAGCCACGTCATCGCCGTCATGCCGCGGGGCGGCGCCTACCGGCTGTCGGTGCTGGACCTCGGCGGCAAGGTGACGCGCGTGCTCGCGGACCTGCCCGCCAAGACGTGGGCCGCCGAGCTCTGGGTCTCCTTCACCCGCACCGGGCAGTCATAGGTAGAGGCCGGTGCCGTGGTCGGTCTCCTGGGTGGCCACCGCGTGCAGGTCGCGCTCGCGCATCACCAGATAGACCTGCGCGTGCAGCTCGACCTCGAACTGGTCCTCCGGGTTGAACAGCACCTTGTCGCCGACCTTGACCGAGCGCACGTTCGTGCCGACGCCGCAGACCTCGCCCCAGGCCAGCCGGTTGGCCATCTTGACCGTCGCCGGGATGACGATCCCGGAGCCGCTGCGTCGCTCCTCCGCCTCCTGCTCCAGCCTGATCATGACCCGGTCGTGCAGCATCTGAATCTCGAACTTGGGCTCTACCACAGGCCCAAGTTTACGAGCAGCCGGACGCTCGCGGCCCGCTTACCGCCGCAGGCCCGGCGTGACAGGATGAATCCATGATCATGGCTTTCGGCGAGACCGGCTGGCAGTGGCTGAACGCTCCCCGCGAGTGGACGGCCGACGACGGCCTGGCCCTGTTCTGCGACCCGGCGACCGACCTGTGGTGCACGACGCACTACGGCTACTCCAGGGACAGCGCGCACCTGTTCGGCCGGACCGTGCCGGGCGACCTGCGGCTCACGGTCACCTTCTCCGGCGACTACGCCGAGCAGTACGACCAGGCCGGCGCCGTGCTCAGGATCGACGAGGAAAACTGGATCAAGGCCGGTGTCGAGTACGTCGACGGCGGCTACCACCTGAGCACGGTCGTGACCAGGGGATTCTCGGACTGGTCCGTCCTGCCGCTGGGGCGCACGGCCGAGCGGGTGACGATCGACCTGGAGCGCGCGGGCGACGCGGTCATCGTGCGCTACGGCCTGGACGACGAGCCGCCGCTGACCATGCTGCGCCTGGCCTACTTCCCGCCCGGCGGGTCCGCGCTGGCGGGCGCCATGGCCGCGGCGCCCGTCGGCAAGGGCTTCGCCGTGCGCTTCGGCGACGTACGCGTCACCGAATCCTGAGCGGGCCGGTCACGGCAGTCTGAGCTCGGCGAACACGGGCCGGTGGTCGGTGTGACGCAGCGCGAGCACCTCGAACCTGTGCACCGCCATCCGCGCGTCCGCCAGCACGTGGTCGATCGCCACGCCGGGCAGGTTCGTCTGCGAGCCCTCCTGCGGCCAGGTGGCCAGATAGCCGCGCCCACGCACGTCCGCCGCGTCCCGGTAACCGGCCGCCAGCAGGTCGCGCATCGGCAGGTGGTCGAGCGTGGCGTTGAAGTCCCCCGCCAGCACCCGCAGCGCCTTGCCTCCGCGCGGCAGCGCTTCCAGCCCGGACTGCCAGCACGGCTGCCGGCCGATCCGCTTGGGCGCGCAGGGGTGCACCGAGACGATCTCCACCCGGGCCCCGCCCGGATGCGTGAGCCAGGCCCTGGCCTGCCCGAACCCGCCGATCTTGATCGTCCTGCCGGCGGTGAGCGGATACCGGGCGTACACGGCGGATCCGCCGACCCCGGGCAGCGGCCGCGACAAGGCGTGCGGCAGGAGCTCGGGCAGCCCCGCCTCCACCAGCCGCCGCTCCGCGTCCGGGGTGAACTCCTGCAGCGCCAGCACGTCGGGCCGCAGTTTCGTGACCAGGGCCATCAGCTCCGCCGTGTCCGCCTGCCCCACCAGCAGGTTCGCCGCGAGCACCCGCAGCACCGGCCCGTCGGCGGCGGGATTGCCGTCGTTCAGGGCCCGGGGGAGCAGGACGGGCATCAGCGCCAGCACCGAGACGAGCGCGACCGTGCCCGCCGCCCACCGCTTCAGCAGCACGGCGAGGAGCACCCCCAGCACGGCCCCGAACCCCGCGTACGGCGTGTACGCCACCAGCGGCACCCACGGCCAGTCCGGCTCGAACCCGCTCAACCGCACAACCGTCCACCCGGCGAACGGCACCACCACGATCCAGCTCATCCATGTGCGCACGCCCATGTATCGCCACGAAGACCGATATGAGTTCATGAGAAGGTGTGCTCCATGCACGACGCGGAAGCCAGAGTCCTGAACGCCATCGACGCGGCGGAGACCGTGAGCCTGCTGGCCGAGACCGTCAGAGTGCCCAGCGTCACGGGCACCGACGCCGAGTCCGACCTGCAGCATCGCTTCGCCCGCCTGCTCACCGAGGCCGGCATGGACGTGGACGTCTGGCAGCTCGACCTGGCCGATCTGACCGCCCGCCCGGACTTCCCCGGCACCGAGGCCCCCAGGACCGAGGGGTACGGCGTGGTGGCCGTCACCCAGGGCGAAGGGCCGCCCGCGCTGGCGCTCCAGGGCCACGTGGACGTCGTGCCGACCGGCGACCTGGCCAAATGGGCGGGCAGCGACCCGTTCGCCGCCCGGATCACCGGCGACGTGCTGCACGGGCGGGGCGCCTGCGACATGAAGGCCGGCCTCGTCGCGAACCTGGCCGTGGCCAGGGCGCTGCGCGTGTCAGGAGTGCGGCTGGCCAGGCCGCTGGCCGTGCACTGCGTGATCAGCGAGGAGGACGGCGGGCTGGGCGCGTTCGCGACCCTGGCCAGGGGGCACACGGCGGAGGCCGCGGTCATCACCGAGCCCACCAGCGGGACGGTCATCACGGCCAACGCGGGGGCGCTGACGTTCCGGCTGGAGATCGCCGGGCGGGCCGCCCACGGCGCCACGCGGCACGAGGGGGTCAACGCGGTCGAGGTGTTCTGGCCGGTGTTCGAGGCGATCAGGCGGCTGGAGGCCGTACGCAACCAGGACGCGCCGGGGCTCTTCGGCCGGGAGACGCCGTACCCGATCGAGGTCGGGACCGTGCGCGCGGGTGACTGGGCCAGCACCGTGCCCGATCTGCTGGTCGCCGAAGGGCGGCTCGGGGTGCGGCTCGACGAGGACCCGGCGGACGCGCGGGCGGCGTTCGAGGAGGCTCTGGCGGAGGTCGCGCATCCCTGGCTGCGCGACAACCCGCCGGTGGTGACGTGGCCGGGCGGGCAGTTCGCCAGCGGCCGGCTGCCCGCGGGGCACGCCCTGCTGGCCGAGGTCTGCGAGGCGGTCGCCGACACGACGGGCCGGCGGCCCGCGGAGTCGGCCGCGCCGTACGGGAGCGACCTGCGCCTGTACGCGGCGGGCGGGATCCCGACGCTGCACTACGGCCCTGGGGACGTGCGGTTCGCGCACGCCCCCAGGGAACAGGTCGCGCTGGGGGAGTTGCACGAGGTCACGCGGGCACTGGCACTGCTCGCTGTGCGCCGCTGCGGAGCACTCTGAGCAGCGAGCCCGGGCTCATCAGCGACGGCGGCGGGTCGTACAGGTTCGCCACCCGCAGGAAGCGCAGCGCCAGCTCGGGATCGTGCGCGGCGGCGGCGTGGAAGCGCTCCAGGTACGCGTTCACCAGGCGGAGCTTCGGCGTCAGGTTGCCCTGCACGCCGGGCATCCGCAGGTCGCCGCCGACGGTGATCTCCCATGGCGCGTCCACCACCTTCGCGATCCGCCGGAAGAACGGCAGCGCGTTCAGGTCGGGCTCCAGCAGGGTCCTGGCCTCCAGCGCGGCGACCGTCATGCCCTGGCCGTACAGGGGGTTGAACGCGCAGACGGCGTCCCCGATCACGAGCAGGCCCTCGGGGAAGCGGGCCAGCCGCTCGTAGCGCCGCCTGATGCCGGCCGGGTTGCGGTACGTGTGCGGCTCCCCGATCGGCTCGGCGGACCTGATCAGGCCGTGCAGGTCGGGAACGGGGAGGGTGGCCGCGAAGGCGGCGAACTCGGCCAGGCCCAGGCCCGGAGCCTCGCCGTACCCGGCCATGGTGATGATCCAGCGGTCGTCCTCCAGCGCGAGCGCGACCCCGCCGCGCGGCGACTCCGGCGTGGGGCCGATGACGACGACCAGGTCCCCGTCGAGGTCGCCGGACTTGCGGCGGAACTCGCGGGTGCCGTACCGCAGGTCGATCACCACCCGCTCCTCCTCCGGCGGCCGGTAGCCCAGCTCGCCCAGCCAGAACGGCGTGCGCGAGCCCCGGCCGCCCGCGTCGACGACGAGGTCGGCCGGGATCGGCTCGCCGTCGGCGAGCCGGACCCCCGTGACCCGGCCCTCCTGGGACAGCAGGCCGGTGACGATCCTGTTCGGCAGCAGCCGTACGCCGGGCAGGGCGCTCACCCGGCGGCGCACCTGCCCTTCGAGCAGCGGGCGGCTGACGAGCAGCCCGGTCAGGCCGCTCTCGCCGCGGGCCAGGCGCTGCCCGGCGTGGACGTGGCGGGCGTAGCGCTGCATGTCGCCCCTGATCGCCCCCTGCGCGACCAGTTCGGCGGTGACGCCGGGCAGCAGCTCGTCCATGATCTCGCGGCCCCTGGAGAGCAGCCCGTGCGCGTGGCGGCTCTGCGCGACGGCCCTGCGGTGGGCGTCCACGGTGGGCAGCGTGTCGCGGTCGAGCACCGTGACCTGGGCGAACCGGCGGTGCAGGGCGGCCGCGGACAGCAGCCCGGACATGCTCGCCCCGATGACGACGGCGTGGTCCATTGGTTTTCCCCCTGTGAAAATGACCCCTGAAAAGACCCCGGAAAAGACCCCTGAAAGGTGGGGCTCTCCGGCAGAGGGTCGCCGGGGAGCCGGTTTCCTTCCACGTCCTTTGGCACGCTCCACGCGAGGGAAATTGGACTATAGTCCGGATGGTGACGGAACCGCCGCTGGAGCTGCTGGTCGCACGCCCGGTCCAGGAGCGCGCCGACGCGGCGCGCAACAGGGAGAAGGTGCTGGCCGCCGCCGCCCGCCTGTTCGCGGCGAAGGGGGTCGAGGGCGTCTCGATGGACGCCATCGCCGCCGAGGCCGGCGTCGGCAAGGGCACTCTCTTCCGACGATTCGGCGATAAATCAGGACTCGCGGTGGCGTTGCTGGACGCGCGGGAGAGCGAGCTCCAGCAGCGCATCCTGTCCGGCCCGCCGCCGCTCGGGCCCGGGGCGCCCGCGGCCGAGCGCCTGGCCGCCTTCACCGCCGCCTACCTGGACTACCTCTTCGCCCACCTCGACCTGGTGCGCCTGTCGGAGACCGCCAGCCCGGGCGCCCGTTACCGCATCGGGGCCTACCGCTTCTGGCACCGGCACGCGGCCATCCTGCTCGCCGAATCCCGCCCGGGCTGCGACGCCGACGTCCTGGCCCACACGCTGCTGGCCGCCATGGGGGCGGAGCCGGCCGGCGTGCTGAAGGAGCAGTACGGCCAGGCCAGAGCCGTTGACGGCATCGCCGCCCTGGCCGCCGCCCTGACCCGCTGACCGCCGGTCACGCGGAGAAGGACCCGCCGTCGCGCTGCCGGGCTAGTAGGCCCCCCTGACCTCCACGATCTCGGCGAGGGGGAACTCCAGGTAGTCGCCGGCCTCCTCGCACCACGCGTCGAGAGCGCCGCCCTTGAGCTCGCCATGGCTGATCGTGGCGGTCAGCCCGCCGGTCAGCGTGATGCCCGCGCGCACGCCGCGGTCGACCACGAAACCGAGCAGCGACTGCTGCGCGGTCGGCAGCCTGGTCGCCATCCTGCCGATGATCGCCCAGGTGCGGCCGTTCTTGCCGTCGTCCGACCGGCTGGCGGTGAGCAGGCGACGGGCGTGCTCGTGCGGATCGGGCGTGGGCTCGGCGAGCATGTACGGGGGCGCCTGCAACTCGGCGATGTCCGCGTAGTCGGACAGCTCGGCCACCTGCCCGCCGGGCAGCAGGACCAGCTTGCCGTTCTGCGGCTCCTCGGCCCTGACGCGGTGGATGGTGATGTGCCCGCTGTCGGAGACGGGCACGGGAGAGTAGCCGTTCTCGCGCAGCAGGCCCAGCGTGCGCTCGGCCCCGGCCGCGCTCACCAGCACCGTGGGGGCGAGCAGCCGCAGGCCGAGCCGGGCCAGCCGCCGGTGCGCGGCGATCTCGGCCAGCAGCACGGGATCGCCGGCCTGGATGACGCAGCCGACCGTCGTCACGGTCACCTCGCCGTGCCTGCGGGCGGTGTCGCGCACGAGGTATTCCAGCGGCTGCGGGATCGTGCCGACCCCGGCCAGCTCGTCGAGCAGGGCGTCGGCCTCGTAGCCGTGGTCGAGGGCGCGGCGCACGCTCTCGGTGGTGAAGCGCCACACCGAGGCCGCGCCACGGGACTCGCGCTCGGCGGCCCGGTCCAGCAGCGCCGCCAGCTCCGCCGACGGCGGTCCCGTCACCACCGCGGTCAGGTCGGGCCCGAACAGGGCGCTCCTGCGCACGCTCGCCAGCGCCCGGGTGGAGGCCGCGGCCAGCACGGGGTCGTGCTCGACCATGGGGACGGCGTCGTCGTTCTCGTCGCCGGGCCTGGCGGTGAGCCCCGCCAGCGCCCGGCCGAGGTCGGTGAGCGCGCCGTTGGCCAGCAGGCCCAGCAGCGTGGCCTCGGCGAGCACCGCGGGCGCGCACTCCCGCAGCAGCTCCAGGTCGATCAGTGGCGCGTGCCAGTGCGCGTTGGCCACCAGGCTGCCGCGGTCGGAGAACGCCGTGCCCGCGGGCAGATGGGCCAGCACCGCCAGCACCGCCCTGCGCACCCGGGCCACCGCGCTGCCCGCGGGGTCGTCGCCCAGCACGGTGCCGTACTTGCCGTCGATCTTGCGCAGCGAAGAGCGCTCCATGCGCCACCACGCCGACAGCAGCACCCGCAGCCGGGCCGAGCCCTCGTCGAGCCGCCACCGGTCGAAGCGCTCGGTGGGGATCATGCCGCTCGACTGCTCGTCCCAGGCCAGCAGCCTGGCCACCGCGCAGACCTCGAGCAGCAGCCGCGTCTCGTCCTCGTCGCAGCCGGTCTCCTTGGCCACCCTGCGGACCTCGCGCACGCCCACGCCGCCCGTCTTGAGCAGCGGCAGCGGCGTCTTGGACGTGTTGTCGAGCAGGGCCGCGCAGCGCTCGACCACGTGCGGCGCGGCCAGCGTCATCAGGTGGTCGACCTCTTCGGGATCGACCGGGATCGTCACCACCTCGGGCGCCGTGGGGTGGAAGGCCGGATGGTAGCCGGGGCCGCGCAGGCAGATCGCCACCTCGCGGGGGATCTCGGCGACGTGCCAGCTCGGGCGGAAGAGCAGGCCGTGGTCGGCGCACCACTTCTCGGGCGTGCCGGGCGTGACGAACCTGCCGCCGTCGACGTCGCGCGCCGGCCCCTCCCAGGCGAACCGGCCGAGCAGCGGCGCCGTGCCGCCGGGGGCGGCGCGCAGCAGCGACTCCACGCGCCCGGCGTCGCTGAGCGCCTCGGTGACGCGGGTGATCGTGCGGCGCTTGTTGCCCTGCGCGGGCAGGCCGAGGTTGCGGGCGAGCGCGTGCAGCGCGTCGTTGCTGATCGTCCAGGAGTTGAGGTAGTGGCCGAGCGGCTCGCCCAGGCCGAGCGGCGCGGCCCACCAGCGCGAGACCCCTTCGGCGAGCCGGATCACGCCGTCGTCGCCGGGCCAGGCCAGCGCATGGTCGTAGAGGTGCTCAAGCCAGGGCGTCACCTCGCTGGCCGGAACGCCGACGAAGTCCGCCAGCCGCTCGGCCGTGGGGCGGCTCATGGCCAGCGCCGCCTCGGCCAGCTGCAGGCACGGCAGCGGCAGGTCCCGGAGGGTCTCCATCACGGCGAAACCGTTGCCCAGCCGCTGGGCCAAGGTGTCGAGCCGGCGCGGCCAGGGCGCGGCGATGGCGTCAGGCCTGTTCGCCAGGATGCGGCCGAGCCTGTCTTCTTCTAGTGTTCGCAGCCAGCCGAGCAGGTGATCTTCCATCTGTCAGCACTCTCATGGGGTCGCGCGCCGGACTCACCGTGAGCCATGACCATCCACGGTAATGCAGATCACTCCCGGTCAGGAGAGGACTGCCCAGACGATCTTTCCGTGTGGGGCGAGTGCGGACCAGCCCCAACGGAGGCTGAGCGATTCGACGATGTGGAGTCCGAGGCCGCCGGTGTCGAGGGGGCCAGGGTATCGCAGCACGGGAACCGAGGAGCCAGGATCGGTGAAAGCGCACGTGACCAGCGTCCCCCGGCGCACCAGGGACATGTGGACCGGCTGCGCGCAGTGCGGCTCGGCCAGGCGCAGCCCGTGGCGCAGCGCGTTGGTGGCGAGCTCGGAGACCACCAGCTCCATGTTCTCGATCAGCTCGGCGAGCCCCCATCCCGACAGGGCGCCGGCGGCCAGGCTGCGGGCGGAGTGGGCCGAGGACGCGGCGGGTGGGAGCACGAACGTGGCACTCGCGGCCGGGCCGGGGGCCAGCAGATCGCGGGCCGCCTCCGGCCACCAGCCGACCGGGGGCCACCAATCGAACGTGGTCCATTGGCCGTGCGCCGTGGTGGATTGCACGTAGATCATTCTGCGGCAAACTCTCGTGCAGGTGCAAGAGCGAATGCACGTGCAGACAAACCGTGCACGCGCTACGGTTGCCCTCAAATGGTCAATATGGGGGAAAGGGGATCTTGTCCGCGGCCCATGATCTTTCGGCCGTGAAGTGACAGACTGTGTCGCAAGGAAACGACCAAGGAGCAGCACGTGTCGATTGATCCGCCCGGTTCCGGTTCGACCGTTCGGCGCATCATGCTTGGGGCGAGTCTCAGGCGCCTGCGTGAGGCCAGCGGGCTTGACCGTGGACAGGCCGGATTCCACATCCGGGCGTCCGAGTCCAAGATCAGTCGCATGGAGCTCGGCCGGGTCGGCTTCAAGACACGTGACGTTGAAGACCTGCTCACCCTGTACGGCGTCGTCGACGATGCCGAGCGCCGTGCCCTGCTGGAGATGGTTCGCGAGGCCAACACCCCCGGGTGGTGGCACAAGTACTCGTCCGAGTTGCCCACGTGGTTCACCACGTACGTGGGCCTGGAAGAGGCTGCCAGCGTGATCCGCACCTATGAGGTGCAGTTCGTGCCCGGCCTGTTGCAGACGGCCTCGTATGCGCGATCGGTCTTTCAGCTTGGCAACCCCGATGCGAGTCCCGAGAAGATAGAGCGGCGCGTGCATATGCGCATGCAGCGCCAGGAGCGCTTCACCCAGAAAGACGGACCCCGGTTGTGGGCCGTCATCGATGAGGCGGCGCTCAAGCGGACCATCGGCGGGCGGGAGGTCATGTCGGAGCAGCTCCAGCATCTGCTGGAAGTCGCCGCCCTTCCCAACATCACCATCCAGGTGATGCCCTTCAGGTTCGGCAAGCACGCCGCCGAAGGGGGCGCGTTCAGCATCTTGCGGTTTCCCGAGTCCGACTTGTCGGACGTTGTCTACGTCGAGCAGCTCTGGGGTGCCCTGTACCTGGACAAGCGTGAGGACATCGACCCGTACCTCACCGCCATGGAGCAACTGTGCGTGGAAAGCACCACGCCAGGGGGCACCGTCGAGCTCATCGGCGGTCTTCTCAGAAAGATGTAGATGAACCAGACCTACAACGGCATGCCCGCGGCGGACCTGACGCAGGTCGCGTGGCGCAAGAGCCGCTACAGCAACTCGCAGGGCAACTGCGTGGAGCTCGCGGAGCTTCCCGACGGCGGGATCGCGGTGCGAAACTCGCGCTTCCCCGACGGCCCTGCCCTCATCTATACCCGCGACGAGATCCGGGCCCTGGTGCTCGGGGTGAAGGACGGAGAGTTCGACGGCCTGCTCGTTTAACAGCGTGTTTACCTCCGGCGCGCCCGCTTAACGGGGGCGCGCCGGAGGCGTAACCATCCGGCCTCCTCCCGCGGACATGATCAGGGCATGCTCGACCAGATGACCCTGTATCCGATCGCCGACGACGTGCTGTTCGCACCCGGCGGCAAGGTCGTGATCCGCACATACGGCGTGGCGCCCGCCACCACGGGGGCCTCGGTCTCCTACCGGACCTGGGTGACCGGCATCCGCGACCAGCCGCGGTACTGGCACTGGGGCCACTTCGAGGACGCCACCTCCGGGCATCGCAGGGTCCTGGAGTGGCTCACCGGGCGGGGGCCGCAGCCTTCCCAAGCGATGGCTTGATCGCTATCCTCAAGCCGAGCAACCGCTTGGTAGAGGAGGCGTGGTGCGGCGCGCGATCCACCTGCTCGAAGAGGTCGACTTCCGGCCGATGAACTCCAGGCGCCCGCTGGAGTACCTCACCTGGCTGACCCGCTACAAACGCGAGGACGAGGCCCGCACCGCGCCCTCGCTCACCTCCGGCATGTCCATCAGGTCCCGAGAGATCGACCTGGTCGGCGCCTTCTACGCCGTCGGCATCACCGGTCACCAGCAGTTCAAGGCCGTCACGCTGTGGGACTGCCACGGCGGCTGGGAGGGCGGCTGGCGGCAGATGATGGAGATCTACCAGGGCGTGGACGAGCGCCTGTTCCTGTCCGACATCAACGACCTGCGCTTCTCCGCCTTCTCCCGGCCGCTCGGCGCGGTGCCGGGCTGCCCGCCGCTGTCCGAGGCGCCCGCCGCCGAGCTCTACCTCTTCGAGAGCGCCCGCGTCCGCCCGGGAGCCGCGCTCGACTACCTGGAGGCCGTCCGCGCCGAGCGCGCGCCGCTGCTCGCCGAGCACGGCCACACCCTGGTGGGCCTGTACGAGGTGCTGTTCTGCGACACCGAGGCGGTCACCGTCTGGGCCGTCTCGCTCGACGACCACCTGGCCACCCAGCGCGCCCGCGACGCGGCACTGGGCCTGGACGACGAGGTGGCGCCCGATCCCCGGCTGCTGGACTGGGGTAAACGGGCCCGCGACTACCTAGAAGGCCGCTGGCGTGAGACGCTTCTGGCACCGTTCCCCGGGTGCCGCCTGGCTCTTGGGGACCCGCCGGGTTAGCGTCGGCTGCGGAGGTAGCCATGACGGACTCGTACCTCTACAACGGGCAGAGGCCGGACGACCACGTCGCCTCGTGCCCCGACTGCAGTGCTGCCATCGCGCTGCTCGACCAGCCGGAGACGGCGGCGCAGCCGCCGCCGTCGCTGCGCGAGGCGGTGCTGTCGATGGCGCGCCGCCGCCGCAGCCCGGCCGCCGTGGGCGTGGCGACGGTCGCGACCCCGTACGCCGAGCAGGTCGCGCTCATGGACGACCTGCTGGCCGAGCTGAGCGAGCCGCAGTGGGACGCCCCGATCGCCAGGCACGGCACCGTCAAGGACCTGCTGGCGCACCTGGCGGCCAACGACGCCACCGTGGCCGGGTTCATGGGCGCCAAGCCCAGGAGCGTGCCGGGGCTGCGGCCGGTGGCGGCGCACCGGCACTGGCGCGAGCAGGCCGGATCGCTGCTGGAGCGGGTCTCGGCCGGCAGCGAGGTGCTGCTCGGCGTCGAGGTGGCGCTGGCAGGCGCGCGCCCGGCCCGCGCGCCGCTGCGCCAGGCCATGATCCAGCGGACGTTCGAGACGTGGACGCACGCCGACGACATCAGGGCCGCCACCGACCGGTCCAGGGCCGCGCCCCGCGACGTGCACGTGCACATGATCGCGGAGTTCGGGCTCGCGCTGCTGCCGCGCGCCATGAAGGGGCCGCGCCGCGACGTCTCGGCCACCGTGGTGCTGACCGGCCCGGGCGGCGGCACCTGGACGGTCCCGCTCTCGCCGGCCTCCGACCACGTCGCCGTGCTCCTGTCGGCCGACGCGGTGGACTTCTGCCGGCTGCTGGCCAACCGGTGGCCGCCCGACGCCTTCCCCTACGCGGCCGAGGGCGACCCCGCGCTCGCCCGCGACATGATCCGCGCCGCCGCCACGCTGGGATGCGACTGATGAGCGACATGGACCTGTGCGCACGCCTGACGGCCGGCGACCTCGACGCGCTGGCCGACGCCTACGACGAGCACGGCTCGTACGTGTACGGGGTCGCGGTCAAGGTCACCGGGAGCCAGGCGTTCGCCGAGGAGATCACCCAGGGCGTGTTCGTGGCGCTGTGGGAGCAGCCCCTCTCCTACGACCCCAGCCTCGGCTCGCTGCGCGGCTGGCTCGTCAGCAGGGCGCTGCACGAGTCGGCGCTGCGCTCCAAAGTCGGGTGACCCCTCAGCTCACCGCTCAGCCCACCGTGCCGTGCGCCGTGGGCTGCGCCGCGCCGTCACCCCTGCCGTCACCCCTGCCGTCACCCCTGCCGTCACCCCTGCCGTCACCCCTGCCGTCAACTGTGCCGATCACCGGGGCGTTCCAGGTGGTCAGCACCGGCTCCGCGTGCTCGAAGCCGAGCCGCGAGTAGGTGCCGGTGTCGAGCTTCAGCAGCCGGCCCTCCTCGGGTCCCAGGCCCAGCCACCGGGCGGCCAGGACGCGCAGGAAATGACCGTGCGCCACCAGCGCCACCCGCCCCCCGGCCCGCTTGGCCCGCGCGATGACGCGGTCGGCGCGGGCGGCCACGGCGGCGGCGCCCTCGCCCGGATGCTCGGCGTCGCCGGGGATCACGCCGTCACGCCACAGGTACCAGCCCGGCCTGTCCTTGCGGATATCCGGGGTGGTGATCCCCTCATAACCTCCGTAGTCCCACTCCCACAGGTCCTCGTCCACCTCATATCCGTTCAGCCCGGCCAGCTCCGCCGTCCGCCGCGCGCGCTGGGCGGGCGAGACCAGCACCAGGTCGAACGCCTGCCCCTTCACCAGCGGCGCCAGCGCCCTGGCCTGGTCCTCGCCGTGCTCCGTCAAAGGCAGGTCGGTACGGCCCGTGTGCCTGCCCGCCTTGCTCCACTCGGTCTCACCGTGCCGGAGCAGCAGCATCTCGTTCATGTGGTCCATCATCCGGCACGGTTGACCTCAACCATGCTTCAGGTAGCAGGCTGGGCCCATGGAAGCGATCAGACTGCATTCGTACGGGCCCGCCGCGAACCTCCGCCTTGAGACCGTGCCCGACCCGGTGGCGCGGGCCGGCCAGGCGCGCATCGCCGTTGGCGCCGCCGGCGTGCACTTCATCGACACCGTGCTGCGGCGCGGCGAGGCCGTCGGGCCGCACCCCGCGCCCGATCTGCCGGCCATCCTCGGCGGGGAGGTCGCGGGCGTGGTGGAGTCGGTGGGCGAGGGGGTGCCCGCCGAGCTCGTGGGGCGGCGGGTGCTGGCCTCCGACGTGCTCTCCGGCGGGTACGCCTCGCTCGCCGTGGCCGACGCCGCCGCGCTGACGGCCCTGCCCGATCACGTGGACGACGGCACGGCGGTCGCCATGGCCGCCACGGGGACCACCACGTTCGGCCTGCTGGAGATCGCGCCGCCGGGCCCGTCGGACGTGGTGCTGGTCATGGCGGCGGCCGGCGGGATCGGGACGCTGCTCGTGCAGTACGCCCGCGCCGCCGGCGCCCGGGTCGTCGGGGCGGCCGGCGGCCCGGAGAAGGTCGCCCGGGTGGCGGAGCTCGGCGCCGATCTGGCCGTCGACTACCGGCTGCCCGGGTGGGACAAGGCGGTGCGGGAGGCGATCAGAGAG
>NZ_VCKX01000271.1 GCF_005889725.1 Nonomuraea zeae | reverse complement strand
CCCCGGCGGCGAGCCGAGCCCCCGGCCCGGCCGTCCGGTGGCGCGGGTCGCCGCGACCGAATGGAAGCCGGAGCGTCCCGGCCCCGGGTGCGTGCGCGGCGCGGTGCACGACGAGACCGCGTACGCGCTGGGCGGGGTGGCGGGGCACGCGGGGCTGTTCGCGCCGGCGGACGACCTGCTGACCTTCGGCGAGGCGCTGCGGCTCGGCGGCGGTCCCGTGCTTCGCCCGCAGAGCGTGGCGGAGATGGTCCGCGACCAGGGAGCCGAGGGCGCCCCCTTCCGGCACGGCCTGGGCGTGCGGATCGGCGACCCGGGCATCGTGGGCCCGCTGGCGGGCGCCTACGGCCATTCGGGATTCACCGGCACCTCGCTCGTGGTGGACCCCGCCCGCGGGCTGACCGTGGTGCTGCTGACGAACGCCGTGCATCCCGTACGGGGCCGCGACGGCATCCGCGAACTGCGGCACGCGATCGCGGCGGAGGCGTTGCGCCTCACGTCCTGACGGGGAGCGGCAACCCCGGGCCGGCCCGGGTGGTGAAAAGATGGAGGCATGTCCGTCCACCTGAATCACACCATCGTGCCGGCCAGGGACAGAGACGAGACCGCCGCGTTCCTGGTCGATCTGCTGGGCCTGGAGCCGGCGCCGGTCTACGGCCCGTTCCGGGTCGTCTCGCTGGGCAACGACGTCTCGCTCGACGTCGTCCAGGCGGGTGAGAGCATCCCGGCGCAGCATTACGCGTTCCTGGTCAGCGAGGAGGAGTTCGACCAGATCTGGGGCCGGATCAAGGAGCGCGGCCTGGCGTACTGGGCCGATCCGTTCCACCGGGAGCCGGGGCGGATCAACACCAACGACGGCGGGCGCGGCCTCTACTGGTCCGACCCCAACGGGCACAACCTCGAGATCATCACGGTGCCCTACGGCGGCTTCTAGGGCGCCAGCGCCTCCAGCGCCTCCTCGGCCCTGCGCATCGCGTCCTTCGCGTCGGCCACGACGAACTCGCGGTCGAAGTTGAGGTCGTGGAAGACGTCCGTGACGCCGGCCTCGGCCAGCTCGGCCACGTCGCGCCTGATCTCCTCGAACGTGCCGGTCAGCGGGCGGCGCTCGCCTCCCTGCCCGGCCGGCCTGACCTGGGTGACGCCGCGGCACACGAACCTGAACGCCGCCGCGTCCCGCCCCGACTCCGCCAGCGCGCCCTTGATCAGCTCGATCCGGCCCGCGATGGCGGACAGGTCCTCCCTGCTGGAGCTCACCCAGCCGTCGGCCAGCCGCCCGGCCCGGCGCAGCGCGACCTCGGCGGTGCCGCCCAGCAGGATCGGCGGCGGGCCCGGCACGGGCTTGGGGTCGATGTGCGCCGGCGGCACCCGGTAGAACTCACCGTCGTGCTCGACCACGTCGTCGGCCCACGCCTTGCGCAGCACCTCGACGAACTCCTCCCCCCGGCGGCCACGCCGCTCGAACCCGGTGCCGGCGGCCTCGAACTCCTCCGGCAGCCAGCCCAGCCCGAGCCCCGCGGTCATCCGGCCACCCGAGACCGTCTGCAGCGTGGCAAGCTGCTTGGCCAGCACCACGGGCTGGACATAGGCGTTGACCACCGCCACGCCGAGCCCGATCTCGCTGGTGACCCCTGACAGATGGGCCAGCGTGATGAGCGGGTCGTGCACGCTGCGATAGGTCGGCCCCATCGGGTGCCCGACCGGGTACAGCAGCCGCTGGAACGTCCACAGCTCGCGATAGCCGAGCTCCTCGGCGCGGGTGGCGACGCGGCGCATGTTCTCGGGGGTGGCCCACGGCCCTGACTGGGGTACGGCGAAACCGACTCTCATGCCCCTAGTCTGACCGACGCGAACTCGCGGGAGCCGCCCCCCGCACCATCGGCGGTGCGGGGGGCGGCGTGCTCGCTAACCGCAGTGTTCGAAGGGGCTGGTGTACGAGCTGCTCCCGATGGAGCCGCCCCACTTGACGCACTTGCCCGGCGCGGACCGCTTGACCGGTCCGGCGTAGTAGCTGAAGCTCCCGGAGTTGGTCGCCCGGCTCGCGTCCTTCGGCTCGAGGAAGGCCGACACCGACGACGCCTTGCCGACGTTCGCCGTCTTCATGGTCACGACGCAGTTGTTGCCGTTGCCCGCGTTGTAGAGCAGGTAGGCGCGGCCGCCGGTCAGAGCGGCCGAGTCGATGACCGCGTAACCGGAGCCACAGACCTGCGGGGCCGTGTACGGGTTGCTGCCGCCGCCGCCACCGCCGTTGTCGCTGCTGCCGCCGCAGCCGTTGCTGCTCTTGACGGGCTTCTTCTGGCCCAGGGACACGGTCACGCCGTCCACGGTGGGGCTGGTGTCCATCGACCCGCCGGCGGTCCGCTGCTCGTAGTGCAGGTGCGGAGCCTTGGAGCCGCCGGTGGAGCCGACCGTCCCGATCGGGGTGCCCTGGGCGACGCTCATCGACCCGCCGGCCCCCCGCACCATGCTCGAGAGGTGGGCGTAGCGGGTTCGGGTGCCGTCACCGTGACGGATCTCCACCCACTTGCCGTAGCTCGTGCTTCCCTTGTCGTAGAAGTACGCGGTGCCCGAGGCGGTGGCCCGCACGGTCTCACCGTTGATGCCATCGCCCCCGTAGTTCTGCCAGTCGATGGACCCCGACGGGTTGTGGCCGGGGTACCAGTTGTTGGCGTTGAAAGTCTTGCCGCAGTCGAACGGGCTCTTGTGGGCGGTGGCGAACGTCCCGGCGGAAGCCGCGGAGGCGGCCTGCGGAAGCAGCGCCGTCGTCAGAGCGAACAGCAGGGCAAGGGGTGCGGACTTGAGGGCCGTCTGCCGAACCGGTCTTCCGATCATGGGGATTTTTACCTCTGAAAAGGGGGGATACGGTCGAACGTCAAGATCCTAGATGTTGATGACCCGATGGCGACAGCCCGATGATCGGAGACGGTGCCGAAGGTGAAGTCAGGGGTGCCACACCGCCACGCGTGTGCGCTCTCCTCCGCGGGCACCGGCCGGCGTCCGGCGGCGTGACCCCCCGACCCGGCCCAATAGTCTGTACGCGTGGGTCTGGAGGCGGAGCTGGCGGAGATCGCCGCGGCGTACGGCGGCACGGGCGAGCTCGTGCGGCACGCGACGCGCACGGATGTCGTGGTGTTACGCAGGGGCGAGGTCGTGGTCAAGGCCCACTCCGCCCGCGACGACGCCGAGTCCTTACGCCCCAGGCTGCGGGCCGCCGCGGCGGCCGCGGTGAGCGGCGTGATGCTGGCCCCGCTGGTGCCCGAGGTGCTGACCGCCGCGGGCCGGGCGGTGACCGTGTGGCCCGCGGGCCGTCCCGTCGCGCAGGACGACCCGGGCGCGGCGCCGTGGGAGGAGGGCGCCAGGCTGCTGGCCAGGCTGCACGCCGTCCCGCTCACCCTGATGCCCGGGCTGCCCCCGGCCGGCGGGCCCGCGCGGGCCGCCCGCGCGGTGACCCGGATGTCCGGCGACGGCCCCGTCGAGCAGCTGGTCAGGCGGGCCTTCCGGGAGCTGCCCGGCCCCGAGCCGCTGCCCGGCCTGCTCACGCACGGCGACTGGCATCTGGGCCAGCTCGTGCACCGCGACCGCTGGCTGCTCATCGACGTCGACGACCTCGGCGTCGGCGACCCGGCCTGGGACCTGGCCAGGCCGGCCGCCTGGTACGCCGCCGGGCTGCTGGAGCCGGCCGTCTGGGAGCGTTTCCTCGGGGCGTACCTCGGCTCGGGCGGGCCCGCGCTCGGGCCCGGCGACGACCCGTGGCAGCGGCTCGACGTGCCCGCCAGGGCGCTCACCGTCCAGCTAGCCGCCGTGGCGGTGGTCAACGCCGAACGCGAGCACCGGGAACTGGACGACGTCGAACATTCGTTGGTCGAATCGTGCAACAGAATCGTCCGAGCGTGACGAGGTTGCGCGCGGTAGGTTTCACCCTGAGACCTCGAAGCCAAGGAGAGCGACTTAGATGCAGTGCCCCAAGTGCCGCGGGAACATGCGGACCTATGAGCGCAACGGTGTGCACATCGAGCAGTGCGACAACTGCCGTGGGATCTTCCTCGACTACGGCGAGCTCGAGACGCTGACCCGGATGGAGTCGCAGTACCACGCGCCTCCTCCCCCCGGCCCCGCCCCCGGTCCCGCCTGGGGCGCTCCGCACGGTGGCCACGGCGGTCACTACGGCCACCACCGTCAGCGCAGCTGGGTGGGCATGCTGTTCTCGACCTGATCAGATGGGCCGCGCACCACGGGTGCGCGGCCCCTGTCCGTTTCCCGGCCCCGGGTCGCTCAGCCGCCCGGGAAGTCGTCCGGGTCCACGGGCGAGGTGCGGGCGTTGCCGCCGGAGATGGCGTGCAGCGTGATCCGCCAGTCGTGCCAGCGGATCTGCGTGGCGGTGAAGGTGGTCTTGAACTTCACGCTCTTCTGGAACCGCTCGAAGCTGCACTCGCGGGTGAAGGTCTTGCCCTTGCCGTCCCAGTCCACGCCGTGCGTGAAATAGATCTTGTAGCTGCCGTCCCGCACGCCTCTGACCTTGAACTTCGCCTTCCCGCGCACATAGACGCTGAACGCCTTGCTGCCGCCCTTCACGACGGTGACGACCGCGTCGCGGCTGCCGCCGTTGTCGATCTGCAGCGAGCTGCGGCCGTTGAGCGTGCCCTTGCGGATGAACGAGCCGTTGCCCAGCCGCCTGGTCTGCTTCTTCTTGACCGAGACGTCCACGATGTCGGCCGGATAGTCGCCGGCGCTCTGCAGGGCCTCGCCCGCCTTGTCGAGCGCGGTCAGCTTGTCGTCGAGGTCGGTCAGCACGGCCGAGGACGTGCACAGGTCCCGTGCGCCGACCTTGCCGGACGCGGTGCCGAGCTCGGTGGCGAAGGCGCGCAGGGTGTTCACGTACTCGTCGTGCTGGGGACGCACGGCGTCGGGCGGGCTGATCGCGGCGAGCGCGTCGGCGGCGCCGCTCAGCGCGTCCTCCGCCTTGCTGACCCGCTGGTCCAGCGCCTTGAGCCCGCGCGCGCCCACCAGGGCGTCGATCGCGGCGGCCATCGTCTTGTGCCTGCTGTCCAGCTCGCTCTTGTAGGCCTCCGGCGTCAGCGCGGCCGCGCTGGGGCTGGTGGTGGCGGACGCGCCGCCGCTGGTGGCGGGCGCGGCGCCCTTGCCTCCGGCGACGCCGCTGACCTTCGGCTCACCGCCGGTCAGCGCAGGCGCGGGAGACGAGCACGCGCCCGCGGTGAGCGCCGCCAGGGCGAGTACGCAGGAGATCAACCGAGGTGAAGCCACCTGCCACACTATCGCCCGGTTGATCCCTGCCCGTCAATTACGATTCGGCCAGTCCGTCCTCCCGATCCTGCCGGAGCCGGCGGGTGATCCCGAGCGTTTCCAGGAACGGCAGGTCGTGGCCGGCCACGATGAGCGCTCCCCGGTAGGCCGACAGCGCCTGCGCGAGCTGGCGGACGCTGGCCATGTCGAGATTGTTGGTCGGCTCGTCGAGCAGGAGGAGCTGCGGCGGCGGCTCGGCCGACAGCAGCGCGGCGAGCGTGGCACGGAACCGTTCGCCGCCCGAGAGCGTGCCGGCGGCCTGGTTGGCCCGCTCGCCCCTGAACAGGAAGCGCGCGAGCCGGGCGCGCACCTCGTTGACCGAGGCGGAGGGCGCCACCGCGCGGACGTTGTCCACCACGCTCAGCTCGTCGTCCAGCAGGTCGAGCCGCTGCGGCAGGTAGCCGACCGGCACGTGCGCGCCCTGCTCGACGATCCGTTTGAGCAGGGTCGTCTTGCCCGAGCCGTTCGGGCCGAGCAACGCGATGCGCTCGGGCCCGCGTACGACGAGCGTCTCCAGCACCGCCGTGCGGACCGCTCTCTCCCCCGGCCCTTCGGCGGCGCCGGCGCGGCCCGGGGGCGGATCCAGCGGGAGGGTCAGCACCGTGCGGCCCGCGGGCACCTCGGTGCCGGGCAGCTCGATGCGGATCTCCGCGTCGTCGCGCACGGCCTGCTCGGCCTCGCTCAGCCGGTCGCGGGCCTCCCCCAGCTTCTCCAGGTGCAGGTTGCGCTGCCTGCCCGCGGACACCTGCGCCTTGCGCTTGAGCCCGTTGGCGACGATCTTCGGCACCTTCTTGTTCTCGAATGCCTTCCTTCCGTTGCGCAGGTTCTTGTCGATCCTGATCCTGGCCTCGACGAGCTCGCGCTGCTGGCGGCGCACCTCGCCCTCCGCGGTGCGCACGGTCCGCGCGGCGGCCTCCTGCTCGGCCGCGATCTGCTCCTCGTAGTCGCTCAGATTGCCGCCGTACATGCGGACGACGCCCTCGCGCAGCTCGGCGATCTGGTCGACGAGCTCCAGCAGCGTACGGTCGTGGCTGACGACCACCAGGACCCCCTGCCAGGCGGCGACCGCGGCGTACAGCCGCTCCCGCGCGTCCAGGTCGAGGTTGTTGGTGGGCTCGTCGAGCAGCAGCACCTCGGGCCGTTTCAGCAGCTGGGCGGCCAGCGCGACCATGATGGTCTCGCCGCCGGACAGCGTGCCGACCGTGCGGTCCAGCCCGATGTGGTCGAGGCCGAGCCGGTCGAGCTCGGCTCGCGCCCGCTCCTCGACGTCCCAGTCGTCGCCGACCGCGGTGAAGTGCTCCTCGGCCACGTCGCCGCGCTCGATGGCGTGCAGCGCGGCCCGCGTCCGGCTGATCTCCAGCAGGTCGGACACGGTACGGCTCGCGCCGAGCGGGAGGTTCTGCGGCAAGTACCCCACCTCGCCCGAGACCGACACGGACCCGGATCGCGGTGCCAGCTCCCTGGCGATGATCTTCAGTAGCGTGGACTTCCCCGACCCGTTGACCCCGATCAGCCCGGTACGCCCGGCTGGGAACGCGGCATCCAGCCCGTCGAGCACCTTGGTGCCGTCAGGCCAGCCGAAGGACACGTGGTCGACCACAATGGAAAAAGACATAAGGCGGCTCCCGTCACAAACGTCGAAATTTCGTGACTTGGCGGGAATCACCGCAGATGCGCGATCACACAGGGCATCCAGGCGGAGTTCGCTCAGGATGGGGGCGAGGAGATCGCCGAGGTCCAGGTGTGCGCGCATGCCCAGCACAGGGCGGAACGGCGCGGTGCCCGCGACCTCAGATCCTCACGTCAGCTGCCCCCGTGATCAGGCGATAAGACAGACGAGAGTTTAGCCGATTCGCCGGTCACCTGGCAAGGCTTCTGGCGCGATGGGCCGCCACGTTGACCCTGTTCGCGCAGGCCAGGGAGCAGAACCGGCGGCGGCCGTTGCGGGAGGTGTCGACGTAGACGATGTCGCAGCCCTCCCTGTCGCAGCGCCCGAGCCGGCGGCCGTCGGAGAACGAGATCGCCATGGCCAGGCCGCCCGCCGAGGTGTCCTTCGCCCTGGCGACGATGTCGGCGTCGACGGAGAAGAAGTGCAGGTGGGGCTCGCGGCCGTCGTGGGTGCTGACGTACGGCCTGGTCGCGGTGACGTCGAGCAGGTCGTTGATCAGCTTGACCTGGAGGTCGAGGTCGAGCTCCCCGAACACCGGCGCGAGGCGGCCCGCCCACTCCCGCAGCTCCCGCGCCTGACCGGCGGTGACGGCGGTGCGCAGCAGGCGGTGCTCCGACAGCATCGCCTCCACCGCGGCCGGGCTGAAGTCGGTG
Organism: Nonomuraea zeae; assembly: GCF_005889725.1. Lineage (GTDB taxonomy): Bacteria > Actinomycetota > Actinomycetes > Streptosporangiales > Streptosporangiaceae > Nonomuraea > Nonomuraea zeae. The sequence continues at coordinate 8,913 of NZ_VCKX01000271.1, read as the reverse complement.
GCGTTGACCAGCGCGGCGGCCAGGGCCGCCCCATTACCGCCGTAAGCGTTGAAATGCATAAGGCCATTACATCAGATTGGAATCATGCATCTCGGTGGCCCGCACGATCCCCTAGCCCTGACCGTCGTCTCGTCACATCGCACCTCCGAAGGTCTCGTCTCCTATCTGCGATGCGCCTGCGGCGCGTGGGAGGTGCGGACCGCGAGGGGCGTGGCCGTGACCGCCCCCCGGCCCCGGCCTCGCCGCTGACCGTGTTGCCGCAAGGTGCCGCAAGGTGCCGCCGAACGATGAGGACCATCGACTGATACGGCGCCGTAGTCCTAGAGTCGGGCTCAACACCCCTCCAGGAGGTCAGGCATGTCCAGCATTCCCTCCCTGCTGCGCGACCGGATCGCGGCGACCCCAGACGCAGAGGCGTACCGCGTGCCGGCGGACGACGGCTGGACCTCGCTGACGTGGACCGAGGTGGGCGAGCGGGTCCGCGGGCTGGCCCTCGGCCTGGCGGAGCTGGGGGCCGGGCCCGGCCGCAGAGTGTCCATCCTGTGCTCGACCAGGCTCGAATGGATCCTGTCCGACCTCGCGGTGCTGGCCACCGGCGCGGCCACGACCACGATCTACCCCTCCAACACGGCCGCCGAGTCGGCCTTCGTCATCACCGACTCGGGCAGCACCATCGTCATCGCCGAGAACGACGACCAGGTCGCCAAGATCAGGTCCGTGCAGAAGGAGCTGCCCGACGTCACCCACGTGGTGGTCATCGACGGCTCGGCGAGCGACGACGGCTGGGTGATCACGCTGGACTCCCTGAGCGGTTCGGGACAGGAGCGCGACTACGACGCGATGATCGGCGCCATCGGGTCCGACGACCTGGCCACGCTCATCTACACCTCCGGCACCACCGGCCGCCCCAAGGGCGTGGAGCTGACGCACGACAACTGGCTCTACGCCGCCGGCTCCGTCCGCGAGCTCGACCTGATCTCCAGTGCCGACCTGCACTTCCTGTGGCTGCCGCTGTCCCACTCGTTCGGCAAGCTGCTGGAGGTCGTGATGATCGACATCGGCGTGCCCACCGCGATCGACGGCCGCCTCGACAAGATCGCCGACAACCTGGGCGTGCTGCAGCCGACGTTCATGGCCGCCGCGCCGCGCATCTTCGAGAAGATCCACAACACGGTCGCCGCCACCCAGCAGCGCGAGGGCGGGCTCAAGCTGCGCATCTTCAACTGGGCGCGCGAGAGCGGCATCAGGGTCAGCCGGGCCCGCCAGCGCGGCGCGGCCATCCCGCTCACCACGCGCGCCGAGTACGCCCTGGCCGACCGCCTGGTCTTCAGCAAGCTCCGCGCCCGGTTCGGCGGCCGGGTCCGCTTCTTCATCTCCGGCGCGGCCCCGCTGTCCAAGGACATCGCCGAGTTCTTCGACGCGGCGGGCCTGCCGATCCTCGAGGGGTACGGCCTGACCGAGTCCTCGGCGGGCAGCTTCCTCAACCACCCGGACACGGTGAAGTTCGGGACGGTCGGGCCGCCGCTGCCCGGCACCCAGGTGCGCATCGCCGAGGACGGCGAGGTCCTCATCGGCGGGCGCGGCATCATGCGCGGCTACCACGGACTGCCGGAAGAGACGGCGCAGGCGCTGGAGGACGGCTGGCTGCACACGGGCGACATCGGCGAGCTCGACTCCGAAGGGCGGCTGTCCATCACCGACCGCAAGAAGGAGCTCATCAAGACCTCCGGCGGCAAGTACGTCGCGCCCACCTACCTGGAGGGCCGGATCAAGGCGGCCTGCCCGTACGTGTCGCACGTGTTCGTGCACGGCGACCGGCGCAACTACGTCACGGCGCTGGTCACGCTCGACATGGACGTGGTCAAGCCGTGGGCCGAGGCCGAGTCGCTCCCGGCCGACGCCGGGGCGCTGCGCGAGCACCCGCGGATGCTCGAAGAGGTGGACAAGGCGATCAAGCAGGTCAACGCCGACCAGGCCAGCTACGCCACGATCAAGAAGTTCGCGATCCTGGCCGAGGACTTCACGGTCGAGACCGGGGAGCTGACGCCCAGCCTGAAGATCAAGCGCAAGGCGGTCGAGGAGCGCCACGGCGAGACGCTCGACTCCTTCTACGCCTGACGCCCCCGTCGCCCGCGCGTAGGGTGCTTCGGGTGATCTCCCACCTCCAGGTACGCCCGAGACACTGCGACGCGCAGGCGATGATGCACGCGGCCCGCTACTACGAGTATTTCGAGGACGCCTTCCTGGACTGGCTCGCCCCCAGGGGCGGCTACGACGGCCTCCGCCGGGAAGGCGCCGACCTGGTCGTCAAGGTGAGCGGCTGCGAGCACCACGCCCCCGCCCGGCTCGGCGACGTGCTGGCCGTGGAGAGCGTCCCGGCCAGGACGGGCACGACGTCGCTCACGATGACGTTCACGATGCGGCGCGGGGACGACCTGGTGGCCGTCGGCACGATCACGTACGTGTGCGTGCGCGACGGCCGGGCCGCTCCCCTGCCGCCGATGCTCAGGGCACCCGCCTGACGCGTGCTCAGAGCACCCGCCTGGCCCCCGGCAGCGAGCGCACCAGGAAGGCCAGCCACCAGCACAGCGGCAGCGCGACGGCCAGCAGGACGGCGAACTTGACGATCGCGATCGCCGCCAGCGGGCGCAGCGCCCAGCCGAGGGCGACCAGCACGACCGGGTGGATGATGTAGACGGTGAAGGCGTGGTCGGACAGCCACTTGCCGCGCGGCCCCTGCCGGTTGAAGCGCTCCCTGAAGACCACCAGCAGCCCGATGATCAGGCTGACCGCGAAGGCCGACTCCCACAGGGCCGTCGCCGCCTGCGACAGCGCCCCGCCGGTCAGGAGCGTCGCGGGCAGGAGCACCGCGCTCGACACGCCCGCCGCGACGAGGCCGAGCCGGCCGGCCCGCGCGGGCAGCGTCTCGAGCCAGCCGCGCCGGTGGGCGACGCAGCCGAGCACGAACATGCTCGCGTACTGGGGCAGGAACTGCGGGGACGGCAGCCCGAGCACGGGCACGTAGGTGCCGGTCGGCACCGGGATGCGCCACAGGAACGTGACGGCGGCCAGGCCCAGGACGTACAGCACGATCCACCGGATCCTGAGCGGCGCGGAACGCCGGTCGAGCGGCCGGGCGCGGGTCCGCCACAGCGCGTAGACCAGCGCGAAGACGATCAGCACCTCGGCGAACCACATGGGACCCGGGTCCCACGAGCCGAGGTAGTACTGCCAGTAGGGCAGGTCAGGACGCTGCGCCAGGCCGCCGAAGTTGACCAGCGGCCGCAGCACCAGGAGGAAGACCAGCAGCGGGATGCCGAGCCGCACCAGCCGGTCGCGCACGAACGCCCGCCCGCCCTTGCGGTCGTGGGACCCGGGGGTGAACAGGCCAGAGATGAGGAAGAACAGGCCCATGAAGAACGCCTGGTCGAACACGACCAGGAGGTCCAGCAGGCCGCCCGAGGCGTCTTTGGCGGGCTCGACGTAGAACCACAGGGGGATGTTTCCGTAGGTGACGGCGACGTGGTGGGCGACGACCAGCGCGGTCAGCGCGACCCGCAGGTTGTCGACCGCGTAGAGCCTGGTCCGGGTGTCCGGCTCGGCCTTCATTTCCGGCATGCCCTTTCGAAGAGGTCGGCCAGCTCGGCGGCGTGGGCGTCCAGGTCGTGGCCAGGGGTGACCACCCAGTAGCTGAACATGTTGTCGATGGCGGAGGAATGGGTGATGGCCATGACGCGGGTGTCGAAGTCCCTGAACTCCCCGCTCGCCTGGCCGAGGCGGTAGATCTGCTCCAGCGCGAGGTAGATGTCCTCGTTGGCCTTGATCCCGTAGCGGGGCGCGCCGTCGGCGGTCCTGAAGTTGTAGAAGATCTCGCCCAGCGCCTTGAGCTGGGTGCGGTGGCCGCGCATGTGCTCGGCGACGGCCAGGATGTGCGTCCTGAGCAGCTCGGTGCCGGTCCGCAGGCCCGCCATCCGGGCCACGACGTGCTCGGCGATGCCGGTGTAGGTGCGCTCGACCACCTCCTCCATCAGCTCGTCCTTGCCGGCGAAGTGGTAGGAGATGACGCCCTTGCTGATGCCCGCGTGCTTGGCGATGCGCGCCAGCGAGGCCTGGGCGAACCCGACCTCGGCGATCACCTCCACGGCCGAGGCCACGATCTGGGCGCGCCTCGCCTCCTCGATGAACGAGCGGCCCTTCTGGCCGCCCGACTCAATATCTGACCGCATGGCCAAAATTTAGCACAGGCGGTCGGAACGCGCGCGGCACCAGGGGCGCCGGAAAGAGGCGCGGCGGCCCCGGAAGCGCCGCCGCGCCCCAGCCGGATCAGCTCAGCCGGATCAGCTCAGCCGGATCAGCTCAGCCGGGCCCGGTAGACCGCCCTGGCCTGTTCGAGCAGGGACATGTGGTCGCCGAACTGGTAGGGGCTGGCCAGGCGGCCGTGCTGCCTGATCAGGGTCTCCAGCAGGTCCAGCCATTCCAGGCACCACCGCACGTCAGCCCGCCTGGCGACCTGCCGGCCGTCCACGTCCACGTACACGGGGCTGGTCAGGGCGTACCCGGTGCCCGTCATCGTGCGCGGGTGCGGGTCGCACACGACCTCGGCCACCACGTACGTCGGCTCCTCCACCAGGAAGTCGGCCGTGACGGTGAGCGCCTCGCCGCCCCGCCGCCCGAAGTCGCCGCGCAGCCGCTCCGCGCCCGCCCGCACGCCGTCCGCGGTGCGGAGGTGCACCGCGGCGACCTCCGGCCCGACGGCGCTGGCCGTGACGGTGATGCGCTGCCCCCTGCGCGCGTGGAGGACGTGGCCGGGGCCGTGGCCGTCCACGGTCAGCTCCAGCCAGGGGCCGGTGGTGGCGAACGTGCGGCCGGCCCGTACGGCGGCCGCGAACGACCTGGCGCTCAGCTCTCCTTCGATCTGGGCGTAGACGCGGGCCCAGCCGGGCGGGTTCGACTGGCTGTCGGAGCGGGTGAAGGAGATCATCGCGTCCGTGCCCGCGGTGACGGCGAGCCGGTTGCCCGCGCCGATCAGCCGCCGGTACACCGCCGCCGTGGCCGGGATCGACGCGTGGGTGAGCACGTCGAGGCTGTCCACCAGCCCGAGTGCGGCGTCGGCGACCAGCTCGCGGGCGGCGCAGTTGCGCGGCACGGGCGACACGACGCCCTTGGGCGGGTCGCCGTCGGAGATGGGGGTGCGAAAAGGGTGGCTGTAGCCGACGAGCGCGCCGAGGCCGCGCAGCTCCCGCAGCCCGTCGGCGTTGGGCGGCCAGTCCGCGTCCCCGGCGAACCCGGTGTGGTAGCGGCGCGGCGCGGCCCGCGGCGCGAAGGCGTAGATGTGGCCGAGCAGGTCGTTGCGGTACTCGACGCCCATCCTGGCCACGTGCGTGGCGTCGGACCACGGCAGGTCCTCGCCGGTCCAGTGCTCCAGCGCCTCGCGGTCGTAGACGCGGCTGCCCGAGACGTTGCCCGCGAGCAGGTTGAGCACGTGCAGGTCCTCGCCGTGCTGGGCGGCGGCCGCGTCCGCGGGCACGCCGACCATGTCGCCGGCCCAGTTGAGGTGTACGTGCATGTCGCCGCCGAACCAGCCGCGGGCCGGCGCGTCGTACAGGCGGCGCGGTGCCAGCTCGACCAGGTGCTCCTCGGCCGGCTCGGGGATGAGCTCCACTCTGGCCTCGTCGTACTCCATGCCGCGGGCGACCGTGATCGTCAGCGGGACGCAGGGGACGTCGAGCAGGAGGTCGTCGCCGTGGAAGTAGGGGCGGCCGTGGTAGTCGTGGCGGTGCGGGGTGTCGGGCGGGAACCAGCCGCCGCCGTCGGCGGTCGTGACGCTCCATCGGCAGGGCATCCCGGCCAGCAGCCGCAGCCGGGCCGCCGGGGTGGGCCGCAGCAGGAGGTCCAGGCGGATGCGGGTGCCGTCGACGACGATCGCGCTGTCGTGGTCGACCTCCACCAGCCAGGCGCCGTGCGGGGCCAGCCGCCGCTGCTCCTCGTCGACGCCGACCAGGCAGGTGCCGTCCAGGGAGGAGTCGATGAGCAGGGAGATCCGCTCCTCGCCGCGCCCGGGCAGCGGGACGGCCGGCACCAGGCCCGCCCCGCCGCCCGGCAGCGGATCCTTCGCGGCGCGCCGCGCGCCGCCGGTCAGCAGGACGAACGGCGTGCCGCCCGCCCGCCGGCCCGCCTTGCCGCGGCGGCGGCCGCCGCCCTCCCCCTGGACCGAGCGCAGTGAAGGCGCGGGCAGCAGGACCGTCCTCGGCGCCCCCTCCAGCACGAGCCCGTCCGGGCCGACGCGCAGGGCCACCAGGTGCCCGGGCAACTCACCGTCGAGGGTGTCGCGCAGGACCCGGTCGTAGTCCGGCTCGGCCAGTCGGGCGGCGAGCTGGTCGAGCGGCTCGTCCGGGTGGCTCTCCTCCACCGCCTTGAAGACGAGCTGCCAGAACCGGTCGAACAGCGCGGGCGGCAGCACCCTTCGCCTGGCGAAGAATTTCACATAATGCAGCTCGGGTTCGCCCCACGTAATGCCGTGCTCGCCCAGCAGGCGGCCATATTCCTCCAGCGCGCCCGCCACCCTTTCCGGCAGCGTCGAATCCGCACTCATATGCGCCTCTCCCACATCGGTTGCGCGACATCGTGACATGGATCACGCAGCGCGGCCGGACGGCTACCGTGCGGGGGGTGCGGAAATTCCTCCGGGGGGAATGTATTTCCACCCCTGGGTTCTCGATGCTGCTCCGGGACCACATTTCGCCCTTGCGGGCAATGATTCAAGGGCGTTTAAAGACGGACAAAAGCCGGTCGGCCGCGAGAGCGGGGGTGAGCTCGCCCGCGAGCACCTCGCGCTCCACCTCCGTGGTGATCGCGGCCACCTCCGGGTCGTTGCGCAGCTCCGACAGCAGCCGCTCGCGCACCAGCGTCCACGTCCACTGGACCTGCTGGCCGCGGCGCTTGGCGGCCAGGTCGAGCGACTCCTGGTGTGCCAGGACGTGCCGCCAGAGCTTGTCCAGCCCGTCCCCGGTGAGCGCGCTGCAGGTCAGCACGGGCGGCGGCGCCGAGTCCGAGCGCAGCATGCGCAGCGCCCCCGCCAGCTCCCGTGCCGCCTTCCTGGCCGGGAGCTCGTGCTCCCCGTCGGCCTTGTTGACCGCGATGACGTCGGCCAGCTCCAGCACGCCCTTCTTGATGCCCTGCAGCTGGTCGCCGGTGCGGGCCAGGGTGAGCAGCAGGAACGTGTCCACCATGTCGGCCACGGCGGTCTCCGACTGCCCGACGCCGACGGTCTCGACCAGGACGACGTCGAAGCCGGCCGCCTCGACGACCACCATGGCCTCCCTGGTCGCCTTGGTGACGCCGCCGAGGGTGCCGGAGGTGGGCGAGGGGCGGATGAAGGCGGCGGGGTCGACCGACAGCCGGGCCATGCGGGTCTTGTCGCCCAGGATGCTGCCGCCGGTCCTGCTGGAGGACGGGTCCACGGCCAGCACGGCGACCTTGTGCCCGCGCCCGGTCAGCAGCGTGCCGAGCGCGTCGACGAACGTGGACTTGCCCACACCGGGCACGCCGGAGACGCCCACCCGGATCGCCTGGCCGGCGAACGGGGTGAGCTCCACGAGCAGCCGCTGCGCCAGCGCCGCGTGGTCGGGCCTGGTCGACTCGACCAGCGTGATCGCGCGGGCGATCCAGGTTCGGGAGCCGGCCCGTACGCCCTGGGCGTAGTCCTCCAGCGAGTGCACCCTGCTTTCCCCTTTCTGAAAGGTTAGATCAGCCTAACTTCTGACAAGTCTTGACTTTTGCCAGTAGGGTGCTGGAGTTCTGATCTCAGCCGTCACAGGAGTCACTCCCCTCATGCCCAACGTCGAACCCCTCCGCGAGGGCGACCCGGCAGCGGTGGGACCGTACCGGCTGGTCGGGCGGCTCGGCGCGGGCGGCCACGGTGTCGTCTACCTCGGCCAGGCCCGCAACGGAACCCCCGTCGCCGTCAAGGTCCTGCGCGAAGGGCTGAGCGTGGACGAGCGCTTGGCCAAGGCCATCGCCGCCGCCCGCAGGGTCGAGCCGTTCTGCCTCGCGCAGGTGCTCGACGCCTCGACCAGCGGCCGGGCGTACATCGTCGCCGAATACGTGGACGGGCCCTCGCTCCAGCAGACCGGCCGGTGCGGAGGGGCGGACCTGCAGCGGCTCGCCGTCGCGACCGCGACCGCGCTGGACGCCATCCATCAGGCCGGCGTCGTCCACGGGGACTTCAAGCCGGCGAACGTCCTGCTCGGGCCCAGCGGGCCGCAGGTGGTGGACTTCGGCATCGCGGGGGCGATCGGGTCGGGGATGAAGGCGACCGGCAACATCGTCGGCACGCCCGCGTACATGGCGCCCGAGCAGCTCGCCGGGAAGGCGGTCGGAGCGCCGGCGGACGTGTTCGCGTGGGCGTCGGTGATGGTGTTCGCGGCGTCGGGGGTGCCGCCGTTCGGGGACGACTCGCTGCCGGCGGTGATCAACCGCATCGTGAACGAGGAGCCGCAGATCGGCGAGCTGCCGCGGCCGCTTCGCGAGGTAGTGCTGGCCTGCCTCGCCAAGAAGCCCGGCACCCGGCCCGCGATCCGCGACGTGCTGCTGCGCCTGGCCGCGCCTCTCCGCCAGGGCTCGGCGCCGTACCAGGGCGCGGATCCGTACCAGACGCCGGACCATTCGCCCTCCCGGGAGCGGGAGCATGCTGCGGAGCCGGCCGCTGACCAGGCCACGGGCGGCGGGCGGGGTGAGCCGCTGCCCTCGCGCACCCGCCGCACCCCGGCACAGCCCGCACCGCCGCCGGCCGCTCACGCCGGCCCGGCCCTGGACGCCGGTCCGGTTCTGCACGCCGGCCAGGCCCCGCCTTCTGGTTCGACACAGCCTTCTGGTTCGGCCCCGCACTCCGGATCCTGTCTCTTATACCCATCT
>NZ_VCKX01000270.1 GCF_005889725.1 Nonomuraea zeae | reverse complement strand
AGATGTTTATAAGAGACAGCGCCAGGGCCGCCCCGAAGGGCGTCGTACGGCCCAGGGCGATCTGGCGGCAGATCGAGGAGCCGCGGCCGATGCTGGAGGCCCGGTACGACTTCCAGGTCGGCGTGCCGGACCCGCGCCTGTTCCCGATGGAGACGTGGCGCCGGCTCGTGGCCCGCGAGCTGCGGGTGAGCGCCGCCGGGTACGGCGAGCCGTCCGGCTACGCACCCCTGCGGGAGGCCATCTCCCGGCATATCGGCATCAGCCGTTCCGTCCACGCCGGCCCCGGCGACGTGCTGATCACGAACGGCGCCCAGCAGGCCCTCGACCTCGTCGGCCGCGTCCTGATCGAGCCCGGCGCCTGCGTGGCCGTGGAGGAGCCCGGCTACCCGCCCGCCAGGCAGCTGTTCCGCTCGCTCGGCGCCCGCGTGGCCGGCGTCCCCGTGGACGCCGAGGGCCTGGTCGTCGAGGCCATCCCCGGCTCGGCGAGGATCGTGTACGTCACCCCTTCGCACCAGTTCCCCCTGGGCACGCCCATGTCGCTGGCCCGCCGCGCCGCCCTGCTGGCCTGGGCCGAGCGCCGCAACGCCGTGGTGATCGAGGACGACTACGACAGCGAGTTCCGCTTCGGCGAGCGCCCGCTCGAACCCCTCCAGAGCCTCGACCGCGCCGGCCGCGTCGTCTACGTCGGCTCGTTCTCCAAGACGCTGCTCCCCATGCTGCGGCTCGGCTTCCTGGTCGCCCCCGCCTCGCTCGGGCCCGCGCTGCGGGCGGCCAAGCGGCTCTCCGACTGGCACGGCGAGCTGCCCACGCAGGCGGCGCTCGCGCGCTTCATCGACGAGGGGCTGCTGGCCAGGCACATCAGGAAGGCGACCCGCGAGTACGCCGCCCGGCACGCCCTCATCACGGACGCGCTGGCCGGCGACGACCGGCTGCGCCTGGTCCCCTCGACCGCCGGGCTGCACCTGTGCGCCCGGCTCGCCCCCGGCGTGTCGGTACGGCCGGTGCCCGGCGTGGCCGTGGAGCGGCTGGAGGCGTACTGCGGGGAGAAACCGCCACAACCCGGCCTGGTCCTGGGCTACGGCGCGATCACGCAGCAGGCCATACCCGGGGGACTCCGCCTGCTCCGGTCAGGGATGTCGGCGGCTCCAGAACCGGCGCGACCGCTCCCCTGACATCTGCGGGTCGTCGGGCGGCGACGGCTGCTGCACGATCACGACCGTGGTCCTCGCGTGGCGCGCGCAGTACATGCTGGTGGAAGGCAGGAACATCCGGCTCATCACGCCGCGCCGCCCCCTCCCGAGCACCAGCAGGTCGCCTTCGCGGGCCAGATCCACGAGGTGGTATCCGGGATCGCCCACCTTGCCGACCATGGCGGTCGTGAGGTCGTCCGGCACCCCGCCGGCCACGTCGTCGAACACGCTGGTGATCACCTCGGTGCAGCGCGCCTCCTCGCCCAGCCGGACGGCATGCTGCACGGGCAGCGCCTCGGGGAAGGGATGTACGGGCGCGCGGCTGACATGCACGGCCACCAGAGCCATCCGGTGCAGCCTGGCCGCGCCGATGGCCCAGGCGAGCGCCCAGCGCGAGGCCGGGGACTCGTCCACCCCCACGATCAGCCTCGCACCGCCGGGCAGTTCCTGTTCCACGGTGCCTCCTGTTGAGAAGTACGACCATAGTGCGCCCGCCTGCCGGTTACCGGGAGGTGGCACTTTGCGAACTCTGGAGTCCCTCGGGGAGCCCGGCGTAGCATGCGGGGGTGGAACGAGGGTGGGTGCGCTCCCGTCCCGCCCTCGACCGGCGGCTCGACGGGGCGCTTACGCACAGGCTCACCTCTCTGGTGGCCGCCACCGGCTACGGGAAGTCCACCGCGCTGGCCGGTTGGAGCTACGACGTCGGCGCGGTGCTGCACCGGCTCGGGCCCGCCGACCGCGACCTGCCCACGCTGGCCGGAGCGGTGGCCGCCGCGCTGTCCGCCAAGGTGCCCGGCCTGCCCGCCGACCTGGTCACCGCCGCCCAGGCGCCGCTCGGGCCCGACGCCGACGAGCTGTCCAGGGCCGCGGCGCTGGCGGGCGCGCTGGCCGAGTCGCTGGCCAGGCGGCTGCGGCGCGGGCTGGCGCTGGTGTTCGACGGCGTCGACGCGATCGCGGGCGCGCCGGGCTCCGTACGTTACGTGGAGACGCTGGTCCGCGTCGCGCCCCGGCACCTGCATCTCGTCATGGCCTCGCGGGCGCCGCTGCCGTTCCCGACCGCCCGGCTGCGCCAGGACCACGAGGTGCTCGACCTCGACGCCACCGACCTCGCGCTCACCCAGGAGGAGAGCGCCGCCTGGGCGCGCGAGCTGCTCGGCGAGGCGGGCGCGGCGGTCGCGGGCACGCTGCACGAGGCCTGCGGCGGCTGGCCCGCCGCCATCCGGGCCGCGCTGGACGCCCTGGCCCGCACGGACCCCGATACGTGGCGGCGCACGGCGGCCAGCCTGGCGGCGAACTCCGCCACGCTCGAACGCCTCACCCTGGCCGCCTTCGAGGACCTGCCGGCCGGCATGCGCGACCTGCTGCGGGCCGCCACCGTCCTGCCCGTGCTGACCGCCGGGCTGAGTGCCACGCTCGGCGCGCCGCCCGACACGCTCGACTCGCTGACCAGCCGCGGCCTCTTCCTCGAAGCCGGCCAGGACGGCCACCGGCTGACGCAGACCAGCAGGCACGTGCTGGCCAGGCACGCCCCGCTCGACCGGCACGAGGCCCACGACGTGGCCGCGGTCGCCGCCCGCTGGTACGTCGAGCACGACCGGCCAGAGCTGGCCCTGCGCGCGGCCGTCGCGACCGCGCACGCCGTGCTCGCGGCCTCCCTCCTCGACTCCCACGGCCTGCGGCTGGCCGAGCGCGGCGACGTGATCGCCGCGCTGGAGCTGCTGCCCGAGAGCGCCAGGCGCTCGCCGCCGATGCTCAAGCTGGCCGGCATCGCCGAGCAGAACCGCGGGAACTGGAGCCGGGCCCGCGACCTGCTCGCGCAGGCCGCCGCGGGGCCCGCGTTCGACGCGTTCGTGGCCAGGCGGCTGGCGCTCATCGACCACCTGCGCGGCGACCTCGACGCGGCCATGGCCATGTACGCCCGCGGCCACGAGCACGGCTTCCCGCCCGCCGACGCCGCCATGTGCGCCGCCTCCACCGCGTCCGTGCTCTGGCTGAAGGGCGACAGGGCGGCCTGCGCCGAGCTCGCGGACCAGGCGCTCGACCAGGCCAGGAGCCTCGGCGACCCGGGCGCGCTGGCGATGGCGAACACGGTGCTGGCCATGCTCGCCGCCCTCGACGGCGACCGCCGCGCCAACGACGCCCACTACCTCAGAGCCCTGGAGTACGCCGAGCGGGCCGGCGACGCCGTCCAGCTGATCCGCATCCACGCCAACCGGGCCTCCCACTACCTGGACGAGGGCGACTACACCAGCGCCCTGGCCGAGACGGAGATCGCGGGCCGGCTGTCCGACCTGGTGTCGTTCGCCCCCTACGCCGCCCTCAACATCGCCAACCGAGCCAAGGCCCTGATCGGCCTCGGCCGCCTGGAGGAGGCCGCGACCGAGGCCGCCGACGCGGTGGCGCGGTGGGAGGCGATGGGCTCCAAGCTGGTCGGCTCCGCCCTCAACCGGCTGGCCGCGATCCACGCGCTGCGCGGCGACCGCAGGGCGGCGGCGGCCGTCTATCGGCGGGTGATCGCGGACGCGGCCCCCTCGGGCGAGGTCCAGTCGCTGTCGAACGCGCTCAACGGGCTCGCCGAGCTGCTGGCCGGCGAGGATCCGGACGAGGCCGCGCGCGTCACCGAGCAGGCGCTCAAGCACGCGGAGGGCATCGCGGGCGTGACCGCCAGGGTCGTGGGCGCCCGCGTGGCCCTGGCCGGCGGGCGGCCGGCCGACGCCAGGGCGCTGCTCGACGAGACCGAGCCCGTCGCGGTGCGCCGCAGGGACCACGCGGCGCAGGCCGCCATCGCCGAGCTGCGGGCCGAGCTCGACGGCGACGCCGCGCTGGCCGACGACGCGGTGCGCAGGTGGACGCTGCTCGGCGACCCGATCGGGCAGGCCAGGGCCGAGCTGGTGCGCGCCGCGCTGGCCGATCCCGGCACCGGCGGCGAGACGGCCGCCGGGGTGCGCGAGCGCATGCACGCGATCGGCTGCCGGGCCCTGGACGGCAGGATCGACGCGCTGCTGGCCCGGGCCGCGCCCGCCCCTGGGACGGCGCTGGTCGTCGAGACCATGGGAACGTTCCGATTGCTGCGCGGCACGGTGCCCGTCTCGCGTACGGCCTGGCAGTCGCGCAAGGCCCGTGACCTGCTGAAGATCCTCATCAGCCGCAGGGGCGCCGGGATCAGCAGGGAGCGCCTCGTCGAGATCCTCTGGCCGGAGCAGGAGGGCGAGGCGGTCGGCCTGCGGCGGCTGAACGTCATGGTGTCCACCCTGCGCGCGGTGCTCGACCCCGGCCGCGAGCGGCCCGCCGACGCGATCGTGGTCTCGGACGAGGGCGCGTTGCGGCTCAACCTGTCCAACATCGAGGTCGATGTCGAGAAATTTCTGGATCTGGTGGCTGGGGCGGCGCGGCTCGACCAGGCCGGCCGGACGGCCGAGGCGCTGGAGCGATGGGCGGCGGCCGAGAGCGCGTACGGCGGGGAGTTCTGCGAGGAGGACCCGTACGCGGACTGGGCCGTGGGGCTGCGTGAGCAGGCCAGGCTGGCGTACGTGCAGGCGGCGGCCCGGCTCGCCGAGGCGCGGACCGTCGAGCGGCGCTACGACGAGGCCGCCCGCCTGTGGCTGCGGCTGCTCGAACGCGACCGTTACGACGAGCGCGCCCACCTCGGCCTGGTGCGGGTGCTCGACCTGGCGGGCCGCCGCGGCGACGCGCGCAGGCGCTACCAGCTGTACGCGGAACGCATGCGTGAGCTGGAGGTCGAGCCCGCCCCTTTCCCCACCTGAACCGGACCTGAACCGATCGGCGAGATGGTGACCGGATGAGGACGGTCATCGTACGGCTGGTCGAGCCCGAGCAATCCGGCGGCCGGCTCCGCGGGCTGCTCGAAGAGGTGGGAGGCGAGCCGGTGGCCTTCAGCGGGACAGACGCGCTCGTCGACCTGCTGCTCGCCGCCGCCGGGCTGAAGCCCGATCCGGCCTGAACCTCGCGCGAACCGCCGTCGCCACGATGGGTGATGAGAGGAGGCGCGATGAGCGAGCAGGGGAGCTGTTGGCCGTTCGTCGGGCGAGGGGGGCTGCTCGGGACCGTACGCCAGGCGTTGCGGTCGGGAGCGGGCGTGATGATCGCCGGGGCGGCGGGAGTGGGCAAGAGCAGGCTGGCGGCGCAGGCGCTGACCGGGCTGGAGGGTTACGAGGTCGTGCGGGCGCTGGGCACGGAGACGGCGTCGATGATCCCGTTCGGCGCGTTCGCGCATGTGCTGACCGGGCCGCCGCAGGGCGGCGAGAATCTGCTGGGCTGGGCCGCCCGGCACCTTCGCGGCCGGGCGCGCGGCAAAGAGCTGCTGGTGAGCGTGGACGACGCGCACCGGCTGGATCCGGCCTCTGCGGCGCTGGTGCACCATCTGGCCGGCAGCGGCGCGGCCAGGCTGCTGGTGACGGTCGGGTCGGGGGAGCCGCAGCCGCCGCCCGTGGCCGCGCTGTGGAAGGACGAGCTGCTCGCCAGGATCGAGCTGCCGCCGCTGGACGGGCGGGAGATCAGGTCGCTGCTCGCGACGGCGCTCGGCGGCGAGGTGGCCGCGGCGACCGTACGGCATCTGGCAGGGGCCAGCGCGGGGAACGTGCTCTACCTGCGCGAGATCGTGCACGCGGGGCGCACGACGGGCCGACTGGCCGAGCGGGACGGGCAGTGGCGCTGGCAGGGTGAGCTGGCCGTGACCACCAGGCTGCGCGAGCTGGTCGGGGCCCGGATCGGCCACCTCGACCAGGACGAGCGCGAGGTGCTCGAACTGGTGGCGTTCGGCGAGCCGCTGGAGACCGAGCTGCTGGTGTCGCTGACCTCGGCGCAGGCGGTCGAGCGGGTGGAGGAGCGCGGCCTGATCACCGCCGTGCCGGACGGCGTGCGGCCCTCCAGCGGCAGGCGCGCTCACCTGTGTCTCGGGCACCCGCTCTACGGCGAGGTGGTGCGCGGCGACTGCGGGACGATGCGGACCCGGCGGCGGCTGCGGATGCTGGCCGGCGCGCTGGAGTCCAGCGGGCTGCGGCGGCGCGAGGACGAGCTGCGCGCGGCCGTCTGGCTGCTGGACAGCGGCGCTGCCGCCGCGCCCGGCATGCTGACCTCGGCCGCGCGGCTGGCCTGGGCCCGGCAGGACCCCCGGCTGGCCGAGCGGCTGGCCAGAGCCGCGATCGACGCGGGAGCGGGCGTGGCCGCGGTGGCGCTGCTCGGCGAGGTGCTCATGGTGCTGGGCGACGCCGACTCGGCGCTGGCCGCGCTGCGGCGGGCGGCCAGGGACGCGGTCACCGAGGGCGAGCGGGCCCAGCACGCGCTCAGCCTGGGCATCAACCTCGCCTGGGCGGGCGCGGACGCCGAGGCGTGCCGGGTGCTCGACGTGGCCGCGCGAACGCTGACCGAGCCCGCCTGGCGGCAGGAGGCGCACGTCTACCGGGCCGTGACGGACGGCTTCGCCGGGCGGCTGACCGGGGCGGCGCGGTCGCTGGTGCGGGCCCGCTCGTCCGGGCCGATGACGGTACGCGGCGACGCGCACGCGGCGTCCATGGAGGCGTGGGTCGCGGCGTACGCGGGCCGGACCGAGCGCAGCCTGGAGATCGCCGAGGGGGCGCTGGCGGATCTGGGGAGCTGGCGGGACGAGGCGCCGCACGCGCTGCCGACGTTCCTGGACGCGCTGTGCGCCGCGCAGGTGTTCTCCGGGCGGCTGGCGGCGGCGGCGCGGACCGCGGAGCGGGGCATGGAGCTGCCCGCGGCCGAGCTGTCGATGTCCGGGTTCGGGGCGTGCCGGGCGCTGGTCAGCAGGTTGCGCGGCGACGCCGAGGGAGCGCTGCGCTGGTGTGCGGACGACATGGCCAGGCTGCCCGTACGCGAGCCGTACCTGGGCCGGTGCGCGGCCGAGCAGGCGCACACCCTGGCGGTGCTGGGCCGCGTGGCGCAGGCCAGGCAGGCGCTGGCCGAGGCCGAGGAGCTGGCCTCCAGGTGGGCGTTCACCCGCCAGCTCGCGTTGCAGGCCGCGGCCTGGGTCGCGGCGGCGGGCGGCGACATGGCCGAGGCGCTGCGCCTGTGCCTGGTGGCGGCCGACCACGCGGAGCGGCACGAGCTGCTCGGGAACCTGATGTTCGCGCTGCACGATCTCGTCCGGCTCGGAGCGCCCGAGGCGGCGGCGGACCGGCTGTCCGCGCTGGCGGGACAGATGGAGGGCGCGCTGGCTCCGCTCCTCGCCAGGCACGCGCGGGCCGCGGAGGACCCGGGCGAGCTGCGGGTGGTGGCGGGCGAGTTCGAGCGGAGGGGGCTGCTGCTGTACGCGGCCGAGACCACCGCCCAGGAGGCGGCCGCCCACCGGGACGCGGGCCGCGGCTCCCTGGCCAGGGGCGCGCAGACCAGGGCGTGGGCGCTGGCCAAGCTCTGCCCAGGGGTCTCGACTCCCGCGCTGGTCGAGCTGGCCACGCCCGAGCTGACGCCGCGCCAGCGGGAGATCGTCCAGCTCGCCGCCGCCGGGCTCACGAACCGGCAGATCGCGGATCGGCTGACGCTGTCCACCAGGACGGCGGCCAACCATCTGCAGGCCGCCTACGAGAAGCTCGGCGTGAACGACCGCACGCAGGTGGGCCGCCTGCTGGCCGCGCTTTAGATGAGTCTCAGCAGGCCGTCGTACAGGGTCTGGCGCTCGTCCGCCGTCAGCACCCCGTACGGCGGCGCGGCGCGCTGGTTCGTCCGCTCCTCGATCCTGGCGCGCAGCGGACCTTCGCGCAGGCCGACGATGGCGGCGGCGGACAGGCCCTCCGCCTGCCAGGCCGCGGCGTGCGCGTCGGCGCGGTGGTAGCGCAGCACGGCGAGCCGGTTGAACAGCAGCACCCCCGGCGTCGTGCCCGCCGGCTCGTACGGCGGTGTGACGAGCTCGAACGCGCCGCCGGGGAGGCGCTCGGCACTACCCGTAGCGGTGTCGAGCACGCGGCCTGCCAGGGCGGCCAGGCCGGGGAGGTCGTGGCCGGTCCAGATGCGCTCGGTCGTGGCGGCGTGCAGGGCGTAGAGGGCGTCGATGAACGTCCGGCCCTTGGGCGTCAGGCGCAGGGTCCCGTCGCCGTCCTCCTCCAGCGTGCCCTCGCGCAGGTGGTCGCCGAGGTCGGCGTCGAGTCCCGGCACGTCGGCGTAGCGGTAGATCGTGGCCAGGCCGGGTCTGGTCAGGGGGCGTAGCGGGAGTGTGAAACGCAGGTCCGGCAGGAGTCCCTGGGTCAGGCCCGATGTCTCGGCGAGCTCGATGGCGGCTCTGCGGGCGGAGGCGTGCACGTTGACGTGGGCCGCGTCGATGACCGGGGCGATCGCCGCCGCATATTCCGACAGGTCCTGAAATTTCGGCATCGGAGGGGATTATGCCGCTTTATCGGGAGCGGATCCCCGGCGAACGGTGATCCGTAGCGGATCCGAAGCGAACCATCACGTCCGGCCTTCAGGGTGGGCTCAACCGCCCGGCGCCCGGCGGTGTTCTCCCACCGCCTCTCCCCCTCACGCCTCCTGGAGCCTTGATGACTGCCCGCCGCTGGTCGGCCCTGCCTGTTCTGCTGGCCGCGGTCTTCGTGACCACGCTGGACTTCTTCGTCGTCAACCTGGCCGTGCCGTCGATCCGGGCCGGCCTGCGCGCGGACGACGCCGACGTCCAGCTCGTGATCGCGGGGTACGGGCTGGCCTACGCCGCCGGGCTGATCGTCTCCGGCCGGCTCGGCGACCTCTACGGGCATCGCCGGGTGTTCGCGCTCGGGCTGGCCCTGTTCACGCTGGCCTCGGCGGGATGCGGGATGGCGTACGACGCCGGCGTGCTGGTGGCGGCGCGGGTCGCGCAGGGTGGCGCGGCGGCGCTGCTCGCGCCGCAGGTCCTCACCCTGCTCGGCGCGCTGTATCAGGGTGCCGACCGGGCCAGGGCCTTCGGCTGGTACGGCGCCGCCGTCGGCCTGGCCGGAGTGAGCGGGCAGGTGGCAGGAGGGCTGCTGGTGGCGGCCGATCCGCTGGGGCTGGGCTGGCGGGCCTGCTTCCTGGTCAACGTGCCCGCGGGGGTGGTGGCGCTGGCACTGATCGGGCGGGTGCTGCCACGTACCGGGCGGGTCCTGCCACCGACCGGGCGGTCGCTGCCGCGCACCGGGCGGTCCGGCTCGTGGCGGGATCTCGACCTGGCCGGGGCGGCGCTGGTGGCGGCCGGTCTCGCGGTCGTCGTGCTGTGCCTGGTCGAGGGGCGGGAGCAGGGCTGGCCGCAGTGGACGTGGTGGGGCCTGGCCGCCTCGGCGCCGATCCTGGGCGCGTTCGTCCGGCGGCAGCGGCGGCTGGCGGCGGCGGGGCGGGTGCCGTTGCTGGATCTGGCGGTGTTCGGGGAGAGCGGGTTCCCGAGCGGGCTGGTGGCGGTCGCGCTGCTGTTCGGCACGTCGGCGGGGCTGTCGTTCGTGCTCGCCCTGTACGCGCAGGAAGGGCTCGGGCTCACGCCGCTCGCCGCGGGGGCCATGTGCACCGCGCTGAACGCCGGGTTCCTCGCCGCCTCGCTGCGTCCCGGTCCGCTGGGGGCGCCCGCGCTGGTCATGGGGCTGGTGGTCCTGTACGGCGTGGTGACCTGGGACTTGGGACCGTACGCGGTGGGTGCGGCGCTGCTGGTCACGGGGGCCGGGATGGGGTGGCTGATGTCACCGCTGATCTCGTCCGTCCTGTCCGGCGTACGCGCTGAGCTGGCGGGGGCGGCCGCCGGGGTGCTCGGGACCGTGCAGGAGGCCGGGGGAGTGCTGGGCGGGACGTTGACCGGGGCCGCGTTCTTCGGCGCGCTGGACGGCGGGTGGGACGCGGCGGCGCGGGCCGGGGTCGCGGTGCTGATCGTGGGCGCGAGCGGCGTGCTGGTCCACTCCTTTCGGCGGGCCCGGCGCGGCCCGGCGAGCGAGGCCGGATCCCCGGCGGCAGCAAGGTTTCACGTGAAGCAGGAGCGCCCAGCCGACTGCCCATGAGGCGTGGAATGCTATGCCTATGGCGCCGCCGTTCCGCTTTGCCCGCACTGCGGTTTTCGCCGTGGTGTGCCTTGGGCTGGGCATGGCGGCGCACCTGCTCGGCGGTGCCGCCGTCGCTCCCCCGGCCGCGCTGGGCGCGCTGGGGCTGGCGTGCGCGGCGGCGTTCCCGCTGTCGGGGCGCGAGCGGCCGCTGGCGGTGATCCTGCCGCTGCTCGCCGCCGTGCAGGTGGTCATGCACCTGCTGTTCTCGCTGTCCCACGCCGCCTCACCGCAGGAGCTGGCCGGACATCTGCACTCCGGCCTGGTGCCCGGACTCGGCATGCTCGTGACCCACGGCTGGGCGATCGGGCTGACCGCGCTGTGGCTGGCCCGCGGCGAGGCCGCGCTCTGGGCGCTGCTGCGCCGCCTGGCCGTACGGCTGCTGGTCATCTGGCTGCCGCTCCTCACCACACCTTTTTCCACACCCCTGTGGACGGCGGAGCCGCGCGCGCTCCGCCCGGCCGTGCTGCGGCACGTCGTCAGCAGGAGGGGTCCGCCGGGGATCGCCATCGCCTGACCTCCGGGTCCTGGCAAGACGTTTCCCCCACCTCGATGACCCCCGCGCCCGGCAGGGCCCGCTTCGGCCTGCCGGGCGGAGAAAGGCATTCCCATGTTCTCTCGTCATGCCCTCATGCTGGCCGCCGCCGTCGCGGCGGTGACGCTGACCGGCTGCGGCGGCTCCCCCACCACCGCGGCCGCCCCTTCACCGGCCGCCCCTTCACCGGCCGCCTCCACCTCGCCGTCCGCCTCCGCCTCGCCGGCCGCCGCTCCGTCGTCCACAGGGGTGGCCGGCCTGTCCATCACCGACCCCTGGGTGAAGACCACCAAGAAGGGGATGACCGCCGCATTCGGCACATTGGTCAACGACGGCGACACCGCGGTCACCGTCGTGTCCGGCGCCACGCCGCTCTCGCCGATGGTCGAGCTGCACGAGGTGGTCGAGTCCGGCGGCAAGATGGTCATGCGGCCGAAGGAGGGCGGCTTCGTCGTCCCGCCGCACGGCATTCACCAGCTCCAGCCGGGCGGTGACCACATCATGCTGATGGGCGTCACGAAGGCGGTGCAGCCTGGGGCCAGGATCCCGTTCACGCTCCAGGTCAAGGACGGCGAGCCGCTGGAGTTCACCGCCGTCGGCAAGGACTTCGCCGGTGGCGAGGAGGACTACCAGCCGGGGCACAAGTGATCAGCCGCAGAGGGCTGTTCGCCGGGGGCGCCGCCACCGCGGCCGGCGCCCTCGCGCGCCGCGACACCCCGCCACCCCAGCCGGGCGCCCAGGTCGAGCCGTTCCACGGCCCGCACCAGGCGGGCGTGGCCACGGCCGCGCAGGCGCACGCGGTGTTCCTCGGGCTCGACCTGCTGCCCGGCACGCGCAAGGAGGCGATCGTCCGGCTGCTCCAGCTGCTCACCGACGACGCGGCCCGCCTCACCCAGGGGCGGCCCGCGCTGGCCGACACCGAGCCCGAGCTGACAGCGAGCCCGGCCAGGCTCACGATCACGTTCGGGTTCGGGCCCGGGCTGTTCGAGGCGGCCGGAGCGGGCTCGCCGGTGGCCGGGCTGCCCGCGTTCAGCACGGACAAGCTGGACAAGCGGTGGACCGGCGGCGACCTGCTCGTGCAGGTGTGCGCAGACGACAGCCTGACGGTCGCGCACGCCGTCCGCATGATCGTGAAGGACGCGCGGTCCTTCGCGCGGATGCGCTGGACCCAGCGCGGGTTCCGCGGGCAGGCGGCCGGGAAGACGCAGCGCAACCTGATGGGCCAGGTGGACGGCACGGTCAATCCGACGGACCTGGACAGTGCCGTGTGGATCGGTCAAAGCGGCCCCGCCTGGCTGCGCGGCGGCACCACGCTCGTGCTGCGCCGGATCCGGATGCAGCTTGAGACCTGGGACGCCGCCGACCGGGTGGCCAGGGAGTTCACGATCGGCCGGCGGCTGGACACCGGAGCTCCGCTGACCGGCCGGGCCGAGCATGACGAGCCCGACTACCACCGCCTGAACCGGCTCGGATTCCCGGTCATCTCGGAGTTCGCCCACATCCGGCGGGCGCACGTGTCGGACCCGGCCCGGCGGATCCTGCGCCGCCCGTACAACTACGACGAGGGGCTCACCCGGGACGGGAAGTCGGACTCCGGGCTGCTGTTCGCCTCCTACCAGGCGGACATCGCCCGGCAGTTCGTGCCCGTCCAGCGCAGCCTGGCCGAGGGCGATCTGCTCAACGAATGGACGACCGCGATCGGCTCGGCGGTCTTCGCCCTGCCGCCGGGGTGCGCGCCCGGCGGGTGGATCGGCGAGACCCTGCTGTCCTGATCGGGGCCGCGTTCAGGCGGTGGTCAGCCGTACCGGCCGCTCGGCGCGGGCCGCAGGGCGGCGGCGAGGTCGTCGGCGAGCGCCGGGATCTCGCCGGGGCGCAGGGACGACACGGTCAGGCGCAGCGCGGGCGGCGTGCCCACGCGGTTGCGCGTGCCCGGCGTGGCGGCCCAGCCGCGGGCGAGCAGCCGGGTGATCGCGCTGGTCTCGTCCGTGACCGGGACCCACACGTTGAGCCCGCTGCGGCCGTGCGCGGGGATGCCGCGCTCGGCCAGCGCCGCCACCAGCCCGTCCCTGCGCATCCCGTACGCGGCCCCCACCGCGGCCCGGTCGACCGCGTCCGTCCGCCACAGGTAGGCGACCGCGCGTTGCAGCAGGTGGCTGACCCAGCCCGAGGCGAGCCGCTGGCGGCCGCGCAGCCGCCCCAGCGTGACCGGATCGCCGGTGATCACGGCCAGGCGCAGGTCGGGCCCGAGGTCCTTGGCCGTCGAGCGGGTGTGGATCCAGCTGTCCGTCACGCCCGCCAGCGGGTGCGCGGGAACGTCCACGAAGCCCGCGCCATGGTCGTCCTCGACGAACAGCACCCCCGGGTAGGCGGCCAGCTCCATCCGCAGCGACCGCGCGCGCTCGGCGGTGACGGCGGCCCCGGTCGGGTTCTGGGCTCGGGAGGTGATCACCACCGCGCGGACGCCGGCCCGCAGCGCCCGCCCGAGCTCGTCGGGCAACGGCCCGTCGTCGTCGATCCGCATCGGCACCGGGCGCAGCCGCAGGGCGGCGACCAGGTCGAGCAGCGCCGTCCAGCCCGGGTCCTCCACCGCGATCGCGTCGCCCGGCCGCAGATAGGCGACCAGCACCCGCTCCACCGCGTCCAGCGTGCCCGAGGTGATCGCCAGCGGCCCCGGCGCGATCCCGTCCGCCCGCAGCCGGGCAGCAGCCAGGCCGAGCAGCTCCTCGTCGTCGCCCGTGCCGTACATCGCGGGCCGCTCCGCGTGCGCCCGCGCCGCCGCCGCCAGCGCCTCGTGCAGGGGCGGGAGCAGGGCGGGGTCGGGGTTGCCCTTGGACAGGTCGCGCACGCCGGGCGGCACCTCGATGCGGATCTCCTCGCGCGACGTGCTGGCCGGGCGCGGCCTGACCCGGGTGCCGCGCCGCCCCGCGGTCTCCACGATGCCGCGCTCGCGCAGCAGCCGGTACGCCGCCGCCGCCGTGTTGGGGCTGACCCGCGCCTGCGCCGCCGCCTCGCGGACCGGGGGCAGCAACGTGCCAGGTGACAGCCGGCCCACCGAGACCGCCGACTCGACCTTGGCCGCAATCTCGCTGGCCGACTTTCCGGCAATCAGATATCTTTCTGGCACAATAGGTATTATGTACTAATACAAAGAGGGCGGCAAATGCTGATTCACCCTTGGGACGCGGCTCACGACGACCACGAATGGCGGGACTGGCTGCGTACGCGTGACTTCGGGCAGCTCGCGGCGAACGGCGTGGACGGCGGGCCCCCGGTGGTGGTGCCGACGCATTTCCTCTTCGATGGCGACGGGGAGATCCTGCTCCACCTCGCCCGGCCGAACCCGATCTGGGCCGCGCTTGAGGCCGGCTCGCCGGTCGTGGTGAGCGTGTACGGCGACTACGCCTACATCCCCTCGGGATGGCGCGCGGACGTTCCCGAGAACGGCGTGCCGACCAGCTACTACGCGTCGGTGCAGCTCACCTGCCGGGCCCGGATCGTGGACGACAAGGAGGGCAAGGCGGAGATCCTGCGCAGGCAGCTGGCCCACCACCAGCCCGAGGGCGGGTACGGCGAGGTGGCCGCCGACGCGGGGCCGTACCACCGGAACCTGTCGGCGATCCGCGGGCTGCGGCTGGAGGTGCTGGGGGTGCGGGCCAAGTTCAAGTACGACAACCAGCGGCCGGTCGAGTTCCGCGAGCGGGTCGCCGCCGGGCTCGCCGAGCGCGACCTCCCGGGGGACGCGGACGCCAGGTCGCAGCAGCTCAGGCGCATCGCCTGCCTCGCCGACATGCCAGTCGGTTCAGCCGGGGCTGAAACAGGTGGGCGATAGAATTCCGGCATGACTGCGCAGGACGGCCCCGACCACGAGCAGGTGCTCGCGTGGGTCGAGCGGGTGGCGACGTTCGTCTCCGAGGAGTGGGGGCTCGCCCCGATCACCGGCCGCGTCCTGGGCTGGCTGATGGCCTGCGACCCGCCCGAGCAGACCGCCGGCGAGATCGCGGAGGCCATCGGCGCCAGCCGCGCCTCGCTGACGACGAACATGCACCTGCTGACGTCCATCCGGCTGATCCGCAGGTTCCGCAAGCCCGGCGAGCGCAACGTCTACTACGAGATCGAGGACGACGCCTGGTCCAAGGTCATCCGGCAGAAGCTCGCCGCGTTCAGGGCGTTCGACCAGCTCGCTGCGGAGGGCCTGCGGCTCGGCTGGGCCGACGAGGCGCACACTGCGCGCATCCGCTCGGCCAGGACCTCCATCGCCGCGTTGGCCGACGTGCTCGATCAGGGCGCCCGAGACTCGATGTCCGATCGTCACTAGTGGGACGGGCCGGACACCGGCAAGAGTAGGCGCATGCTCGCAGACGACGACGCCTACTCCGTGCTCAGGAGCCGGGACGGCCGCTTCGACGGCCGGTTCTTCGTCGCCGTCGTGACCACCGGCGTCTACTGCCGCCCGAGCTGCCCGGCCGCCCTGCCCAAGCGCGAGAACGTCCGCTTCTATCCCTCCTCCGCCGCCGCTCTGGAGGCCGGCTTCCGCGCCTGCAAGCGCTGCCGCCCGGACAGCACGCCCGGCTCCCCCGAGTGGAACGTCCGCGCGGACGTCGCCGGTCGCGCGATGCGGCTGATCGCCGACGGCCTCGTGGACCGCGAAGGGGTCGCGGGCCTGGCGGCCCGGCTCGGCTACAGCGAGCGCCAGCTCCGCCGCCAGCTCGTCGCCGACCTCGGCGCCGGCCCGCAGGCGCTGGCCAGGGCGCAGCGGGCGGCCAACGCCAGAACGCTCCTGGAGACCACGGACCTGCCGGCCGGTGAGATCGCGTTCGCCGCGGGTTTCGCCACGATCCGCCAGTTCAACGACACCCTGCACAAGGTGTACGGCACGACCCCCACCGCGATGCGCGGAACCCGCCACGCCCGCCGCTCCCCCGGGACGCTCCAGCTGCGCCTCGGCTACCGCCCACCCCTGGAGGCGACCGGCCTGTTCGGGTTCCTCGCCGCCCGCGCCGTTCCCGGTCTGGAAAAGGCCGGTGACGACCACTACCGCCGGGTCCTGACGCTGCCGCACGGCCTGGGCGTCGTCACGCTGCGGGCCGAGCGGGCGTACGTGTCCTGCGAGCTGCGCCTGGAGGACCTCAAGGATCTTCCCGCGGCGGTGGGCCGCTGCCGCCGCCTGCTCGATCTGGACGCCGACCCCCGGGACGTCGCCGACCACCTCGGCCGGGACCCGGTACTCGGGCCCGTGGTGGCGGCCTCCCCCGGCCTGCGGGTGCCCGGCCACGTGGACGCGGCCGAGATGGCGGTACGCGCGGTCGCCGGCGAGGAGAGCGCCGCCGGGCGGGCCCTGCTCGCCGGCCTGGTCCAGCGCTACGGCACGCCGCTGCCCGAGCCGTTCGGCGGCCTCACCCACGCCTTTCCCCGTATGGAGGTCCTGGCGGAAGCGGACGCGCCGGCCTCCGTCGCGGCCCTGGCCGGGGCGGACGTGCTCGCCCGTGTCGCCGCCCTGGCCAGGGCCATGGTGGCGGGGGAGCTTGCGCTGGGGCCGGAGGCCGACCGGGACCGGGCCGGGCGCGAGCTGCTCGCCGTGCCGGGCGTGGACGCGGAGACCGCGGGCCGGATCCGGCTGCGGGCCCTCGGCGATCCCGACGTCTTCCTGCCCATGGACCCCGCCGTGCGGGAAGGGCTGAGCCGCCTCGGGCTGACGGCCGAGGACGCGCGGCGGTGGCGGCCATGGCGCTCGTACGCGATGGCCCATCTGACCTCGGCCCGCCACCGAGGCACATAGACACGCCCCCTGTCTCTTATA
>NZ_VCKX01000026.1 GCF_005889725.1 Nonomuraea zeae | reverse complement strand
CCTCGATGGGGGTGGCGGCGCGGCCGTTCCAGGCCGACCCCAGCACGTAGGGGCGGCGCGGGTTGCCCGCCTCGAAGCCGACCACGACCTGGCTGCCGACCTCCGGCAGGATCTGCAGCCCCTGCCCGTCGTCGGCGTAGGGGCTGCAGAGGGTGGCCCAGGCGCGTACGTCGCGGTCGCCGTCGTCGCCGAGCCACGGGTAGCGGACCTCGACGCGGCCGAGCTTGTCGGGATCGACCAGGTCGGTGACGATCGCTGGATAGACGCCGAAATAGGACGGTGCCGAGCCGTCGGGCACTGCCATCAGCTCACCTCGTTGAGTGTGGCCCGCTCCGCCTCGAAGCGGGTGCGCAGGCCGTGGACGTTGTCGAAGGCGTGGGTGACGCGGGTGACGTAGTAGCCGGGGCCCTCGAACGGGACGCCGACCCGCCGCAGGGTGAGGCGGCTGCCGACGATCATGTCCGGCGAGCCCCGGGTGGTGCCCGCGACGGTCACGAAGCGGCGCGCGCGGCGCAGCATCTCGGCGCGCGCCCAGGCGGCGGCCTCCTCGGAGGTCAGCGCGGCCTCGCGGACCCGGTAGGAGACGCTCTCCCCCAGCGCGCGGGCGACGAGCCGGGGGCCGGTGCGCCCGCCGGTGACCTCGGCCTCGACGGCGTCTGGGCCGGCCTCCTCGTGGATCACGGCTTCGCGCGCGGCGTCGTAGCCGGTGACGACGACGGCGTTGCGCTGGTGGGCGAGATCGGCGCAGAGCCTGACCGACAGCAGGTGGTCGCCGTGGACGAGGGTGAGCGAGGTGGCCTCGCGGCCGGCCCTGGCGCTCAGGTGCAGCTCGTCGCCGGTGCACCACAGCTCGGCCTGGATGAGGCGGGCCCGCTCGCGCAGGAAGGCGAGATCGCTCTGGTTGAGCTGCTGGACGACGTCGTAGCGGGGGCCGGCGGCGGTCGCGTCGGCCTTGAGGCCGTGCGCGTCGGCCAGCTCCCTGACGATGTCGGCGTCGGTCATGTCGCGATAAGTGCGCATGCGCCGGGTCATCCGCAGCCGCATCAGGGCGTCCTCGGCGTGCAGGACGACGATGGGCGGCTCGCCGTCGCCCAGCTCGGCCTCGATGGCCGAGACGACGCCGTCGAAGACGTAGCGCTGGGCGCCCTGCGCCCCGACGCTGACGCGCAGCCGCCGGCCGAAGTCCACCCGGTCGCCGTCGAGGTAGAGCAGCGGGCCCGGCGGCCCGGTGGCCTGCCCGCCGACTGCGGTGAAGTGACCGCGCAGCGTCCGCAGCCCCTGGACGTCCTCGCTGATCTCCAGCCGTACGCAGTCTCTGGCCAGCTCGCGCACGAGAGCGTCGCCGACGGTGAAGACCGGTGAGGCGGAGGCGAACAGCGGCTCGGTCATCGGCCGGGTCAGTCCTCGAACCGCGTGGCGCACACGCGCTCGGCCAGGCGTTCGGCCCGCCTGCGCAGCTCGTGCCAGCGTTCTTCGGCCGCCCATGGGCTCCCCGGCCCCTTGGGCTCGCCCTGGGCCCCCGCCCCGTCAGCCGGCACGACGTCGGAGTGCAGCTCTCCGATGTGGACGCTCATGACACGCTCCTCCCGCTCGTCACGCGATGGTGCCCGGCGGGGCGTCACGCCGGCGTTGCTCCCCGGCGGCGCAGGGCCGGCACCGCTGGGGAGCGGCCGCCGCCGGCTCGGCCGGTGTGGCGGTACGGGCGCGGGCCCGCAGCGGCACGGCCAGCCCGTACGTCTGCGCCCTCGGGTCGGGCCGGAGCTCGGCGCGCGCGGACCCGCCCGGCCCGGCCGTCCGGGACCCGGCGGCCGCCGGGGCGGGCGGCCGGGTGGTACCGAACGCCGCGCGGGCCGCGTCGGCCGCCCGCTCGGCGCGGTCCTGCGCGCTCCTGGCGGCGGCCCGGGCGAGCCCGCCCGCCTGCGTGAGGACGAACCCGGCGGACTCGGCCGCGGCGGGCGGCACCGGGCCCGCGAGTGCGTCGGGCGGTGTCGCCGCGAAGCCGGTCGCGCGCCCGGGCGACCCGCTCGACCGCAGCTCTGGCCCGATCTGCACCTGCGTCCCCGCGCGCAGGCCGAGCGGCGAGTCCAGGCCGTTCATCACCGACCGCCACGCGGCGGGATCTCCGCCGGCCCTGGTGGCGAGCTGCTGCGCGCTCTCGCCGTCGAGGGCCTCGACCACGGTGTCGGGGGTCGCGGTGCCGCTGCGGCCGGGGGCCGCTCCCGTGCCGCCGGGCGGGGTGGCGCCCTGCTGGGACCTGCGGGCCGGCTCGGTCTTGCCGGCCTCGAAGCTGGGGTCCTGCTCGGTGATCGCCAGGGTGAGCTTGGCCCGGAGCGGGACCCCCTGGGGATCGAAGAAGTCGATCTCCTCGGAGATCGACGTGACGATGCCCCTGAACTCGAAGCCGCCCCAGACGAACGCCATCGGCGGCGGCGCCTGGCCGTTCTTGCCCGGCCGGGCAAAGGCCAGGACCTGCTCGGTCAGCGTGCGCACGCCCTTGGCACCGCCCGCGTCGGCCAGCTCCGCGGTGTCGAACTCCAGCGAGAAGCCGAGGGTCGCGGGGTTCACGGACGGGTACTGCCGCTTCTGCGTACCAGTGGTCTTGCCGCCGGCGTCCTGGCTGTTGGGGTGCTGCAGGGTCAGCGTGGCGGGGTTGAACTGGACGGTGACGGAGCCGGCTTCGAGCCGGCGGTAGATGGGCTCGTGGTTCGGCCCCTCACCCTCCTTGCTCAGCGGATAGAGCCTGGCCTTGGCGGGTTCGGTCATCTCGTCACCAGTCGCAGTCCTTCGTGGGCGATGTGCATCTCCTCGATGGCGAGGTCGCCGGTCTTGGCGTTCAGAGCGGGCCCCGTCACCTTGAGCGGCAGGCCGCGCTCGAACGTCCAGACCGCCTGGATGGGCCGGCCGCGCCCGGCGCGGACCTCGATGCGCCCGTTGTAGCGCGGCACCGGCCGCACGCCCGCGACCATGCCCTGCAGCCACTGCCACAGCTCGGGCTGGACCTGGCCGTCGCCGTCTGTGGTGAACATGCCGCGTTTGAGCACGATGGGCTGCAGCTTGACCCGGCCGACCCGCTGGACCACGCCGTCGTTCCTGCCGCCTTCCGCGTACTCCTTGATCTCCGCGGCCAGCTCCAGTCCGGCGCACTCCTGGAAGGCGCCGTCGCACAACCGGTCGGAGGCGCCGGCGGGCCCTTCCCCGGCGCTCCGGTAGAGGGCGACGTCGAACCAGAAGGTCTGCACGACCCTGGCGTGGAAGGGGTCAGGCGCCGCCATCGGGGGCCTCCTCCACGCGTACGCCGCCGTCGCCGTCTCTCGACAGCCGCAGCACCAGGAACTCCATCGGCTCGGCCGGCGCGACCCCGATCTCGGCCACCAGCCGCCCCAGCTCCAGCGACTCCCTCGGGTTGAGCTCGTCGCCCGAGCGGACGAAGTAGGACTCCCGCTCGGTCTCCCCCGCGAACGCCCCGGCCCTGAACAGCCCGCGCAGGAACGTGTCGAGCACGTCGTTCAGCAGGGCGCGCAGCTCGGCCGTGTTCGGCTCGAAGACCAGGAACTGCGCCTGGCGCTCGATCGACAGCCGCAGCATGGTGAGCAGCCGCCGCACGCTGAGCTGCCGGTATTCGCGGCCGGTGTCGAGGGTGCGGGCGGAGGTCAGCCGGAAACCGTCGCGTTCCTGCCTGAACACGTTGACGCCCTGGTCGTACAGCAGGTCGTGCTCGTGGTCCGTCACCTGGTCCAGCCCCAGCACGGCGCCGAGCGCGGGCTCGTTGGCCGGGCCCCACAGCAGGCCGCGCCGCCGCTCGCGGGCGGCGATGATGCCGGCGGCGAACGCCGAGGGCGGCACGGGCACGCCGCGCCCGTCCTGGCCCTGGACCATGAGCCAGGGGTGGTAGGCGGCGGCGAAGGCGGAGCCGTACGGGGCCCGCCAGCGGGCGACGGCGCGCACGTCCAGGCCGGACGGGACGTCCAGGAGCGTGATGAAGCGCTGATGCCGCTCGGCCAGCGCCACCAGCCGGGACTGCCGCTCGGCCACCTCGGGGTCGGCGGGCTCCAGCAGCGGCGCCACCGGCCGGGGCCGCCGGTGGGCGGTCAGCACCGGTTCGGCGCAGGGGCCGGGGTCGCCGGTGATCTCGATCTCCGTCTCCTCCTCGGTGTAGGCCCAGAACAGGTCGGGCACGGACAACAGCCCCAGCTCGGGCACGGCGGCCAGCCGGGCCACGCCCCGGTGCTCGTACGGGTCGTCCAGCAAGAGGAGCTCGTCCCCCGGATCGAAGAAGGACTCGCGGCCGATCTCCCGGTAGCGGTCGGCGCCCGCCGTGACGAGCCGCGCGACGCGCGGCGCGAGCAGCGGCCCGGCGGGGCCGAGCGGCTGGTCCCGCCAGTCGCCCACCGGGATGATCAGGCGCGACTCCTCCTCGGCGACCCCGGCGACGTGCCGGCGGCCCTCAGGGGTCAGGGCGAGGTCGGTGAAGCGCTCGGCGCGCGGGAAGGCGCGGTCGCCGTCGTCCACGACGAGGGTGGCCGTCACCACCTCGGCCTCGGCTGGGCCGGGCAGCGGCCGGTCGAGCACCGCCGTACGCCGCTCGACCTCGCGCACCCGGCGCAGCTCCCCGTAGGCGCCCAGGCCGGGGCCGCGCACCCGCAGCAGGGTGCCCGGCCGCAGCGGGACGCCCGCGTCGAGGGGGACGCGCTCGCCCCGCGGGACGGCCAGGAAGCGGGCGCCGGCGGCATATTCCAGGCGGGCGGAGAGGGAGCTCCCCCAGACGCCCCAGTCGCGCGCGGTGAAGCGCGCGCCGCCGTCCAGCTCGAACAGCGCCCGCCCGGCCGGGTCGCCCGGACCGGCCCGCAGCACGTAGGCGCGCTCGCCGCCCTGCTCGAAGAAGGCGGAGACCGCGTACGGCAGCAGCCCCGGCCCCTCGAAACCGCCGAACCGCTGGCGGTAGTCGGTCCAGCTGGAGACCGGCACCGGCTCGTCGATCGGCCCCCGGGGCGCGATGCCGGCGAATCCGGCGATGTCCATGCGCACCCCGGACAGCGCCCGGCCGGGCCGCTCGGGCGTCCGGTACACGCCGGGCGCGCCCAGCCGCAGCCCGATCGTCACGGCGACCTGAACTCGATGCTCTCGGCCACCAGGTGCAGCTCCTCCATGACGACCTCGCCGCCGCCCTTGGCCGCGAGCGTGGGCCCGACCCACTTCTTGGGCTGCGCGCTCTCCAGCACCCATTCGCACACGGTGCCGGTGCGGGCCTCGTCCTGAAGGGCGATGGTCACGGTTCGCGGCTCGAAGCTGCCGTTTCGGGTCTCCCGCAGCCAGTCGAACAGCCGGGTGTCGCCGATCAGGCCGCGCTTGAGCGTGACGTCGTCGGTCGAGTTGACGTTGGCCACCTTCCGCACGTGGTTGGCGGCGTCGTTGCCGGAGCGGTACTCGGAGAACTTCACCTCGTTGCCGAGCCCGCTGACGTCGGAGAAGCCGCCGGATATCTGGGTCTCGTCCCAGGCGTCGCCGAGCTTCACCAGGAAGTTGAAAGCGCCGTAGGGGTTGTCACGCTGGGCCATGCTCTGCCTCCGTACTGATCAGCTGCGCTGGGCATCGGCGGTGTACTGGCCGATGCGGAAGATGACGAACTCGGCGGGGTAGGTGGGCGCCACCCCGATCAGGCAGATGAGCCGGCCGTTGTCGAGGTCGTTCTGGGTCATGGTGGTGCGGTCGCAGCGCACGAAGTAGGCCTCCTCGGGCCGGGTGCCCAGCAGCGCGCCGGTGCGCCAGGTGACCAGCAGGAAGTCCTCGATGGTCTGCCGGACCGAGGCCCACAGCCGCTCGTTGTTCGGCTCGAACACGGCCCACTGCGTGGCCTTGTCGATGGAGTGCTCCAGGTAGATGAACAGCCGCCGGACGTTGACGTACTTCCACTCCGGGTCCGAGCTCATCGTCCGCGCGCCCCAGACGCGGTTGCCGCGGCCCTCGAAGAAGCGCATGACGTTGACGCCTTCGGGGTTGAGCACCGCCTGCTGGCCGTAGGTGACGTTGCGCTCGAACCGGACGAGGCCGCGTACCACCTCGTTGGCGGGGGCCTTGTGCACGCCCCGCTCGGTGTCGCTGCGGGCGTAGATCCCCGCGACCGAGCCGGAGGGCGGCAGCAGCAGCCGGGGCGGCGGCGCGCCGGGCTCCGGGGGCGCGTTCGGATCGGTGATCTCCACCCAGGGGTAGTAGACGGCGGCGTATTTGCTGTCGAAGCCGGCCCTGAACTGGCGCACCTCCGAGACCGACGACTCGGGGGGCGGATCGACGACGGCCATCCGGTAGCGCAGCCGCTCGCAGTGGCCGAGCAGGTTGGAGACGGCCGTCGTGCGCTCGCCCTCCTCCAGCGTGGCGGCGTCCGGCATCGCCACGATGGCGATGTCGTCGATCTCGCCGAGCGCCTCAAGGCCGGTGGCGGGCTCGCGGGCGTCGGCGGGGTCGGCCTCCTTGCCGGTGAGGTCGGCGGCGGTCAGCGCGGCGCCGTCGGAGCCTCCGGCCAGGAACGTGGGCCGGGAGATCAGCCGGGTCAGCAGCTGCCCGGCCGTGGGCGGCTGCTGACCCGCCGCGGGCGGCACGGGCAGCAGGCAGACGAGCGAGAACTCGTCGGCCGGGTCGCGCGCCTGCAGCACGGTGAAGATCGACCGGGGGTGGCTCTCGTCCAGCTCCAGCTCGTTGTAGACGTCCGTACGGGTGCCCGCGCGGACGGTCACGGCCAGGCGGATGCGGTAGACCGCCTGGCCGGCGGCGACCGGCTCGACGGGGCCGCCGCGGCGCGGGGTCAGGCCGAGCCGGCCGCCCTCGCCCTCCGCCACGATGCGGACGTTGCCTTCCACGGGCGGCGTGGCGTCGCCGGGCGGCGTGCCGGACGGGCCGATCTCGACCAGGCAGCCGGGCCGCACCCCGGTCAGGGTGCCGCCGCGGACGATGTCGCGGCCCCGCCGGAACTCCACCTGGACGCTGATCTCCCGGCCGAAGGCGCCCGGCCAGCGGGCCCGCCAGCGGGCCAGCGCGGGGTCGCCGACGTCGAGGCGGGCGAAGCAGGCCTCCTGCTGGGCGGGGTCGAGCTGCCCGGCCTCCGTGCGCGGCCAGGGGAAGACGCGCGAGACGTAGAGTCGCCTGCCGCCGTTGGCGAAGAAGGAGCGGGCGGCGTGGGCCATGTAGTTGACCTGGTCGCCGCCGATCCGGCCGAGGTCGCCGAAGGCTCGCTCGAACTCGGTATAGCTGGTGACGAGCGGCGGCGTGACCAGCACGGGGTCGGCGACGGCGGGCAGGACGTAGGACACGGGTCCGTAGCGGGTGGGCCCGGCCATGCCGAACGTGCTGGTGGGGACGCCCTCGATCGATTTCGACCGAAAACTGGTCTCCTCCACGTAGACACCGGGCGTCAGGTATTCAGGCATGCGCGGACCTCCTCGGTCGCGATCTCAGGTGGGGAACGGGAACGGCAGCGGCTCGGCATGCAGCCGCCCCACGGAGATCCGCAGGGTCCTCGGCGGCGACGCCACGTAGCCGGGAGGAGGGATCTCCCCCCGGAGGAGCGGGGTGTCGGGAACGTCGGCACGCGGCACGGCCTCCTCGGGCACGCCCGATGGCGGCGGCCGGCGCGCTCGCACCCGCACGTCGAGTTCGATCACGGGCAGGTTCTCGACGTTGAGGCCCGCGTCGCCCAGCCCGGCGACGATGAGCAGGAACTCGCCCCGCTCGTCGCCGTGCGCCCGGCCCGCCACGGTCGGTGTGCCGGAGATCACCGCCTCCAGGCGGGCCCAGGGGACGGGCGCTCCCGCCGGCGTGCGCACGGTCCCCCGCACGGCGGTGGTGCCCCGGGGCAGCGGGTAGGCGCTGCCGGGCAGGAGCCAGGGGCGCAGCGTACGGGCCAGGACCGGGACGGGGGTGCCGGCCGTCTCGGCGTCCTCCAGCTCGCGCCGCCGCCACAGGGAGACCGTGAGCAGGCGCGGGACGTAGCGGCGCTGCGGGTCGCGCAGGAGGATCCGCAGCTCGGCGGCGCGCGGGGTGGGCCAGAGGTCGCGGCGCGAGTTGTGGCGCAGCACGAAGCGCCCGTGCCCGACCCCGTCCAGCGGCACGACCGGCCCGCCTGGAGGAGCGTGGGCCTCCGGCGGCGCGATCAGCCCGTCAGGGAGGGGTGGTGGGGTGCCGGGGAGCGGCAGGCCGGCCTCGACAGGGTGGCCGCTGGGGCGGCCGGTGACGGCGTCGATCGGCTCGATGCCGAGCGCGAGCCGGTGCGCCGTCCTCGTCTCCACGAACCTCGGCTGTGCGGTCATCGCCGGGCCGCCAGCCCCTGGCGCACCCCGACGGTGCCGACGCGGCCGGCGACCGGCTCGCGACGGCCGTCGACGCGGATGACCCTGGCCAGGTACGGCAGGCACAGCCGGAAGTCGGCGGTCAGCGCCTGGAAGGCGTCGCTGATGGAGTCGAGCGCCAGCTCGTCCGGCACCACGTGGATCGCGTCGCCCGGATCCCAGTCGCCGCTCGGGTGCAGCAGCGGGCCGGTGAGGGTCGGCTCGCTCTCCAGGATCCGCACCGCCAGGCCGAGCCATTCGAGCTCGAACTCCACGTTGTCGTCCCAGGCGGAGATCAGCATGTGCATGCGCAGCGGCAGCCGGGGGATGCCGTCTGCGCTGGCCACCGCCGACCAGCCCGCCCGGGTCTCCCGGTCGATGGACAGCCGGTAGCAGAACACCGAGACGGCCGGGAACTGGATGACGCCGCCCACCTTCCCGACCTGGTCGAGATCGTTGCTGCCGACGAGCACGGCCGACGGTCGGCGCGCCGAGCCCAGCTCCTCACCGATGCGTAGATTGAGCAGCCCCTTGATGCTGCGGCCCGCCGCGGCGAGCGCCTGGAACCCGGCCATGCAGCGATGCTCGGCGCCCGCCGTCACCGCACCGTCTCCACAGGTCAGCCCCGGCGACGGTGAGGTGACGCCGCAGGCCGGACACTCCTCGCGACAGCAACGGAGGAGGAGCGATGGCGGCCGCATACCGGACCGAGCCGGAACCCGAGCAAGAACAGACGATGAGCAAACCCTGCGCCGAGTGCGGGCTCGAGGAGCTGGACGACCTCAACTGCCGCACCCAGGGCATCATCCGCCAGGCGGAGCTGACGCAGGCGGCGGCCGAGACGTTGCGGCAGTTCCGCCAGAAGTACGACGGCGCGCGCTCCTCCTACGTCAAGGCCCGCGGCGAGGCGGCGCCGGTCGTGCAGGAGCTGGCCAAGAAGGCCGCCACCCTGATCAACAAGATCCGGTGCCTGCTGGAGGAGCAGGAGATCAAGAAGCTCGACCAGGCGTGGAAGCGGGTCGCCCAGGACCTCGCCGACTGCCCCGGGCTGACCGGGTGCTGCGTGCACGACCCCTGCGACTTCGACCTGAACGTCGAGAACGTGCCGCTGAAGGTCCTGGTCGAGCGCGAGGCCGACGTCAAGCGCCGTACCGACGCGGCGGTGGAGTGCTTCAAGGAGGTCGTCGAGGAGCCTGTGGCCCTGCCCCAGCGGGTGACCAAGCTGCAGGCGAAGATCGCCGCGATCGAGAGCGACCTGGGCGGCGAGACCAAGAGCAAGGAGGAGCTCCACCGCCTCTACGTCAGGGCCGTGGTGGCCGCCTTCGAGCTGCGCGACGCCCAGATCTGGCGGGGGTTCGCGAACGTGCACGCCTTCATGGACTGCCTGTGCAGGGGGCTGACCTGCGCGTTGCGCGGGCACCGGGCGCTGGCCGTCCTCGGCGGGGCGATCGCGACGCAGAAATGCCGGCAGGAGGCGCACAAGGCGTACTGCAAGCGCCTGCGGGAGGATCCCGTGGACGACGTCCTGACCCAGTACGCCAAGCTCACCCGGCTGGACGAGGACGCCGAGTGAGACGCCAAAGGCCGGACGTCATGAGGCGGTGATCGGCGCTCGCCGGCCTCCGGGTCGGCGAGGAGCCCGGCGGTAGGCAACGCGCAAGCCCCCAGGTCGGCGAGGAGTCCGGCCGTGGGCGGTCCGCAGGTCTACGGGCGTGTCGTGCGGCCGGTACCGGACAGCCCGCCGGGGCGTATAGGCAATCCAGCCGGACGGGACCACGATGGGCGGAGAGTCTCCAGGAAGGACGCCGCCATGTCCGTGCTGTCCACCAGACTTACCGCGAAGTACGCCACCCCGTACCCGTTCGCCTGCGCCGGGATGGCCTTCGTCGGCGAGACGCCCGATCTCGCCGCGGCGGTCACCAACGCGGGCGGCATCGGCGCGATCGGCGCCGGGCTCCTGCCTCCCGACCAGCTCCGCCAGGTCATCCGCGAGGTCAGAGGACGGACGGGAGATGCGCCGTTCAACGTCAACCTCATCACCTTCTTCAGCACCGCCGAGCAGGTCGAGGTGTGCGCCGAGGAGCGCGTGCCGATCGTCTCGTTCCACTGGGGCCATCCGCCGGCGGACCGGCTGAAGCCGCTGCACGAGGCCGGGGTGTCGGTATGGGAGCAGATCGGCTCCGCCGACGCGGCCCGGCTCGCCGTGGACGACGGGGCCGAGGTCGTCATCGCCCAGGGCTGGGAGGCCGGGGGCCACAACTACGGCGGCCTGCCGACCATGGTCGGCGTACCGGCCGTCGTGGACGCCGTGGGCGAGCGCGCGATGGTCCTGGCCGCCGGCGGGATCACGGACGGGCGGCAGGTCGCCGCCGCCCTGTGCCTGGGGGCGGACGGGGTGTGGGTCGGGACCCGGATGGTCGCCTCGCGCGAGGCCCATGTGCATCCCGAGCATCACCGGCGGCTGGTCGCCGCCGCGGGGGACGACTCGGTGCTCACGTCGATCTTCGGGCCGGAGTTCCCCCGGTTCAACCCGATGCGCCTTCAGCGCAACCGCGTGGTGTCGGAGTGGGACGACAGGCTCGCGGAGATCCCGGCCGATCTCGGCTCCCTGGAACGGGTCGGCAGCACGGTCGTCCAGGGCGAGGAGACGGCGATGCGCAAGTTCGGCCTGCTGCTGCCGGTCCCGAAGACGGAGGCCGACTGGGAGGAGATGCCCTGGCTGATGGGGCAGGGCGTCGGCCTGGTCCACGACATCCAGCCGGCCGCGGAGATCGTCAGGGACATGATGGAGCAGGCCGAGCGGGTGCTGACCGGCTTCCGAGCCTGACCGGGCCCGGCCGGCGCCGTCGTGGAGGAACGGTGATCGGGCCGCGGACCGTACGGAAAGCCGTGATCTCCGCCGCTGCGGCCCCCGAAGCAGTACGACTAGGGTCATTCGCATGAAACCTGCGGATATCTCCCTTCTGCATGCCCTCGGCGCACCGACGATCTCGCCCGACGGGAAGCATGCGGTCGTTGCCGTGACCCGGCCCGACCTCGAAGCCGACGAGTACCGCGGCGGCCTCTGGCTGGTCCCGACGGACGGCTCCGCCGAGCCGCGCCGGCTGACCAGAGGTCCGCGCGACGAGGAGCCCGCGTACTCTCCCGACGGCGCCTGGCTGGCCTTCACCCGCGGCGGCGACGGCGCCAAGCCGCAGCTCTACGTGATGCCCACCGGCGGCGGGGAGCCGTGGAAGGTCAGCGACCAGCCGCTCGGCGTCAGCGAGCCGGTGTGGAGCCCTGACTCGCGACACCTGGCCTTCGTCGCGCGCGTGCCCGAGGACGGCCGGTACGGCGAGGCCAAACCGGACAAGGAACGGCCGCGCCGGATCACCGGCTTCAAGTACCGGCTGGACAACCTGGGCTTCTTCCTCGACCGGCGCGCGCACGTCTTCGTCGTCGACGCCTTCGCCGAGCAGCCCTCGCCCACCCAGATCACCGAGGGTGACTTCGACCACAGCGGGCTCGCCTGGAGCCCGGACGGCGCGCTGCTGGCGTTCGTGGCCGCCCGCCACGACGAGCGCGACAGCACGCTGACCAACGACGTGTGGGTGAGCGCTCCCGACGGCTCGGACCTGCGCCGCGTGACCGCCACCGACCAGGCGGTGGCCGCGCCGCGGTTCACCCCGGACGGCGACGCCCTGTGCTTCCTCGGCGCCGAGGCCGGCCCCGAGGGCCGTCACGTGGTCGCCAGGAACTTCGGGCTCTGGCTGGTGCCGCTCGCCGGCGGCGCGGCCCGCCGCCTCACCGACGAGGAGCGCTTCCACCTCCCCACCGCCCGATACGTCCCCACCCACGACGGCGTGCTCGTCACCGTGGAGAACCGGGGCGCCATCGACCTGCTGCTCGTCCCGTACGCGGGCACGGAGCCCGGCGTCCTGATCAACGGCCCGCGCGAGGTCACCGCCGTCGCCCACGCCGCGGACGTCACCGTCGCGGCCGTCGCCGGCCCCCGCACCCCCGGCGAGCTGGTCGCCCTCCACGACGGCAAGGAGATCACCCTCACCTCCTTCGGCGACGGCCTCGACGTCCTGCCCATCGAGGAGGTCACCGGCACGGCCCCGGACGGCTACCCCGTGCACGGCTGGATCGTCCGGCCCGCCGGTGAGGGGCCGCACCCCGTACTCCTCATGATCCACGGCGGCCCCTTCACCCAGTACGGCTGGCACGTCTTCGACGAGGCCCAGGTCTACGCCTCGGCCGGGTACGCGGTCGTCATGGGCAACCCGCGCGGCTCCTCCGGCTACGGCCAGGCGCACGGCCGGCACATCATCGGCGACGTCGGCCGCCTGTCGGCACTCGACCTGCTGGCGCTGCTCGACGCCGCACTGGCCGGCGGGGGCCTGGACGCCTCCCGCGCCGGAGTGCTCGGCGGCTCGCACGGCGGCTTCATGACCACGTGGCTGGCAGCGCACCACGGCGACCGGTTCAAGGCGGCGATCAGCGAGCGCGCGGTCAACGCGATCGACAGCTTCCACGGGAGCAGCGACATCGGGTGGTCGTTCGCGCGCGACCTGTACGGCGACGACCCGGCGCGCTGGGTGGAGCAGAGCCCTCTGACGCACGCCGACCAGATCGCCAAGCCGTTCATGATCATCCACTCGGAGCACGACTGGCGGTGCCCGGTGGAGCAGGCGCAGCGGTTGTTCGTCAAGCTTCAGCTGCAGGGGGTGGAGACGGAGCTGCTGCTGTTCCCCGGAGAGGGGCACGAGCTGTCCCGCGCGGGGCTCCCCAGCCATCGGGTGGCCCGCTTCGAGGCCATCCTCGACTGGTGGGGACGGCACCTGTAGGGCGGCGGTGGCGTTCACTTGCGGCTGAGCACGCGAGCCACGCCGGCGGCGATGGTGGTGACCAGCACCCAGCCGGCCACCATGAGCAGGTAGGACAGCCACTGGCTCGGACCGGCGGCATTGAACGCGCGCTGCTGGCCTAGGTCTCCGATGGGCAGGAGCAGGTCGAGTGTGTAGACGACGGCGTTGAACGGGGGAGCTTCTGCGGGCTTGACCGCCACCGGAGGGGAGAGCCCGTAGACCACGCTTCCTGCGATGAGGAAGGCCAGGAGCCAACTCACCGCCCGCCAGGGCTGATAGCCGTACCCCACCGTCACATCCTGGGCATGACTCCAGATGCGACCGGCGGCGGGCTGGGCGGCACGGTACTCCCGCTCCTTCCGCAGCAGGACTCGACGGGCGTCCGCGTCGTTGCCCACACTCGTGTAATAGGCGGCGAGCTGTTCGAAGGGTTGCGGTTGGAACGAGCCCTCGTTTCGGGCGAGCCAGGCCAGCCGTTTCTCTACGGTCGCGTTTTCCCGTGGCTGCAGCGTGTCGTATACGAAGCCGTTGAGTTTCAGTACGGCAGGCCACGTCGATGGGTCGTCGCGGAGCACGTTCACCTGGGCGTGCTGGAGGTTCACGTTGCCCTGGGCCTGCTCGGCGAACAGCAGGTCCAGGTAGCGGGCCTGCATCCCCTCAGCACGCAGCGCCGTGTCGGTGCCGTTGCGCAAGACAGCATCGCCGAACAGGATGTTGTCCCCCACATGGGCACCGCTGAGTCGAACTTCGCCGTCGAAGACTGTGCGTTCGGCGAACAGATCGGCTCCGACCCTGAGACGGGAGCCGCGGAAGGCGATCTGCTTCCCGGCAGCGGACACCCTTGCGTTTCGCAGGTAGACGCGGGCGCCGATACGGGCGGTGAGCAGGTTGAATCCTCCCGTGGCGTGCACCTCCGACAGAACCAGGGAATCGCCGACCTCAAGAGCCTCGGCATCGAGCGCGATACGATCCGGGCCGGCGTTCAGCCCAGCGCCGGTCAGATCGGCGGTGCCGGATATGCGGGCGTTGCGTAAGCAGAGCACGCCGGTGACCCGCAGGTCTTCCCCAGCGTCGAGCCGGGCGATTCGCGCATCCGTCAGATCGAGCGCCAGGTCGTCGGGTGCGGAAAGGCTTGCGTTCCGTAGCGTGAGGTGGGACAACTCCACCCCGATGGCCCTGATGGCACCGATCGCTCGAAAGCCACCGCTGCAGAACACTCCACCACGACAGCGCAGGCCACCGAGACGGAGCGCGTAGCCGCCTGGGGAGTGCAACTCGGCCCCCCAGAAGCCGATCGAGCCGGACACGTCACCGTTGTGCATCCGGAACGTCCCCTTGATCACCAAGTTCTCGGCCCACAGCCGTCCCGACAGATGAACGTTGTCGGCGATGAATCCCACGTCTCCGTGCCCGTCGATGGTGGCGCCGTCCATACGCAGGGAGCCGCCGATCCGCGCATCCGTTAGATGAACAGGACCGTCGACGATGCACTCCGCCAGGAGCAGTCCGACGTCAACCCGCAGGCCCTCCCCACGTAGTCCAGGGAACGTGCTTCCGCTGACATCCAGGAACGGGAGCGCGGCCCCGGTCAGATCGAGGGGCGTGTCAAAGGCACAATTTCGGAACTGCAGTGGAACGGCGACGCCGACGTGGGACAGGCTCAGCCCGCCGGTGATCTCGGCACCAGTGACCCGCACGCCGTATCGGCCGGCCGGTCCCGGCGGTGTCGCAGCGAGCAGCATGTGCCGTATGAAGTCGGCTCTGATGATTCGGTCGGGGGACGACTTGCTGTCGGCCGCGGCGGGCCGTACAGGGCGGAGGTCGAGGGACTCGCCGTTCTTGTATGCGTCCCGAAGCCGTTCTTCTGCCGCAGATAAGTGCTGCATATCGACGAAGTATGGAGGGAACGAACGGAGTCATCGCATCGCCGCTCCGCCATACTTCACGCCCTCACGCCGGCAGACGACCGAGGACGCTCGGGCCAGCTGCCCAGAGTCACAATCATGATCCGCAAGCTCGAAGCCACCGGCCACATCAGCCGCAGACCTGCCCGCGCACCGCAGGCCGCGGCCCGCTTCACCATCGCCGGCGAGCTCGCCAGGGAACGCGGCGCCCCGACGACCCTGGAGCTCGCGGCCGACGCCTCCCGCTGGGGAGCGTGAGCGGCGGGGGCGCTGCTCATCGGACCGGCCTGCCCGGTGGCCGATGAGCAGCGGATCGTCCCGTGGCTCAGGTGGTGCCGGAGACGACCGGGCCGCACGAACCCGGGAGGATGTAGCTGTCGCTGTAGTCCCCCAGGCAGGTGTAGAACGCGATCGACTGGCCCTCGGCGACATCGCCGAACGAACGCTCGGTGCACTTTCCCGCACCGCTCGTGTGCCACTTGTTCGGCTTGGCGCTGGTGCCGATGTCGGTGACCACCACGATCGACCACCCATCGGCGGACCGGTCGCAGACCCACATCTTGTCGCCGTCGGCCACCCAGCGGCCGAAGCCGGAGCCCCAGCCGTCTCCGGTGTAGCAGCCGTAGGCCGTGCAGGCGTCCGGTATGGCGGCCAGGGCCTGACCGAGAGGTTGCTGCGTCTGGCTTTGGCCGTCTCCTTCCGGCGCGGTCGGCTCCGGTGTGGTCGGCTCCGGTGTGGTCGGCTCCGGTGTGGTCGGCTCCGTGGCGGTCGGCTCCGGTGCCGGGTCCTGGGCGAGGGTGTGTGCTGGTGCCGCGGAGACGCCCAGGGCAGCCTGCGCTCCGCCCAGCACCAGGACGCTGGAGAGCACGGTGCCGAGGATGAGCAGTACGGCAGATGACCGGTTCATCTAGCCCTTTCTCCTTTCGTTGCGGAGCTTGAACATCGCGCCGAGTCTGAGCCCCACCGTGTTGAGCATCCGCTGAAGATTTGTTGAGGCCACTCGTCGCCGGGTCATCGCGATCTATAACCTGGTCTGCATGAGCGCGGAAACCGAGCTCGTCCGGCGTGGCTACGACGCCCTGTCGTACCGCTATCGCAGTGACGACGCCGACGCCGACGCCGACGAGTACGCCCTCTTGCTCGAGATGCTCCGATCCCGCCTGCCCGCCCGGGCATCCGTGCTCGACCTCGGCTGCGGCTGCGGCGTCCCGGTCGCGCGGTCACTCGCCGCGGCCGGGCATGAGGTGACGGGGGTCGACATCAGCGACGTGCAGATCCAGCGGGCGCGCCGCCTCGTTCCCAACGCGACCTTCGTCCGCGCCGACGCCATGACCCTCGATCTGCCGGCCGCCGGCTTCGACGCGGTCATATGCCTCTACGCCCTCATCCACATGCCTCTTGAGCAGCAGCCCGTTCTCATCGAGCGCATCGCCACCTGGCTGCGCCCTTCGGGCCGGTTGCTGATCACCACCGGCTGGGAGGCCTGGACCGGCGCCGAAGCCAACTGGCTCGGAGGCACCGCGCCCATGTGGTGGAGCCACGCCGACGCCGCCACCTACCAGTCGTGGCTGCGGGGGGCCGGGTTGGAGGTCACCTCCCAGGAGTTCGTCCCGGAGGGCGACAGCGGGCACGCCTTGTTCTGGGCCCGCAAGCCGGCTGACTGATCCGGCCGGCCATCGTGCGCGACCGCCCGGCCGGTGGTCATCGCGGCGGTCGTCAATCTCGTGGCGCGGACGTCTCGCCAGGGGTTGGGGTGCTCGGCCGCAGCGGCTCCGGCGTGACCAGCAGCCTGATCACGCCCTCGCTCTGCGGCTCGGCCGCCCACACGAGCCAGTCCCGGCCGACGGCGTCCGGGGCGACAGGTTCGTACGACAGATGGAACAGGCCCTTCTTCCCGTCGATGAAGTTGATCTCCGGATTGCCCGGGTCAGCTCGTACCTGCTGGAAAACGACCTCCAGGCCGCGCCGGCGGATCTCGCCGAGCACCTGGCGCACGGAACGATCCTCCACCTGGACGCCCTCGAGCATCTCGCCGGCGTCGGTGGCGTGGGCCGCCGCCTGGTAGCGCTCTCCGTGCGCGGCGGGCCGGCCGAGCTGGGCGCGTACGCGGCCCTCGAACCCGACGGGGACGCGGAACGTCAGGTGGCAGCCGGGCTGCCCGGCCCTGCAGCCCTCGGGTTCGAGGCCGCCGCCGAACTCGCCGGACGGCGGCGTGCCCGCGGCAAGGACCAGGTCGCCGACCCTCGTGGGCGAGGCCGGCACGAGCTGGAGCTCGACGTTCAACCCCACGGCGCCGAACGCCTCAGCGTACTTCTGGTAGTCGG
This sequence comes from Nonomuraea zeae, assembly GCF_005889725.1. Classification (GTDB taxonomy): domain Bacteria; phylum Actinomycetota; class Actinomycetes; order Streptosporangiales; family Streptosporangiaceae; genus Nonomuraea; species Nonomuraea zeae. The sequence goes on along the minus strand of NZ_VCKX01000026.1, from coordinate 57,248 downwards.
CCAGCGGGTCCTTGATCCTGGCCACCCACTCGCCGCCCTCCTGCCTGACGTCGATGGCCGCGTTGGCGTACGAGGTCGCGTTCCCCGGCGGCAGTGCCGTGACGGCCAGGGCGACGGCCACCAGCACCGCAGTCACCGGCGCGCCCACCAGCAGCCGGCGCAGCACCACCCGTGGGCGGGAGCGGCTGGGCGGCTCCTCCGGCCGCCAGCCGATGGCCAGCGCCAGTTCGTCGGGGTCGTGCAGCGGGACCTGCGACCTCATCCGCCGCAACAGCTCGGTCTCATTCATCAGCGGCTCCTCCAAGCGCGTCGCGTACCTTCGTCCGGGCCCTGTTCAGCCGCGAGCGCACGGTGCCCACGGGGATGTCCAGCACGTCGGCGACCTGCTGGTAGCTCAGCTCGCCCCACGCCGTCAGCAGCAGGACGTCGCGGTCGCCCTTGCGCAGCCCCGCCAGCGCGGCGGCCAGGCGCGGGGTCTCCGCGGCGGCGCTGACCTGCTCGTCCACCATGTCGGCATGGCTCTCCAGCACGGGGTCCACGCCGGTCCGCGCGAGCGCGCGGTACATGCGCAGCTCGGAACGGTAGTGCCGGCGGATCAGGTTGGTGGCGATCTGCCACAGCCACGGCCGCACGTCGCCCCGGGCGGGGTCGTAGCCGGCCCGCGCCTTGAAGGCCGTGTGGAACGTCTCCGCCACGATGTCGTCGGCGAGGTCGCCACCGAGGCGGCGGGCGGCATAGCGGTGCAGCGGCGGGGCGTGCCGGCGAAACAGCTCGCCGAACCATCGGGGATCTCCCAGGGACCGCGCGACCAGCAGCGCGTCATCCGTCTCGTCGTCGAGCACGTCAGCTGGGCTCATGGATGTCCTTCTCGCCGTACTCACGGTTCACATCCGTTATTAGCCCGATGCGGCGGCAGGAGTTCACGGGTGCCGGGACGCTTCCGGCCGGACGCCGCCGACTCGGTGTCCGCCTCGCCTCCGAGCAGGGCGGCACCGCCTGTGCCGAGGCACTCAGGGCGCTGACGTAGCTCCGTGCTCAGCGGCCGGTGGTGCCGTCGAGCTGTTCGCGGAGGATGTCCGCGTGTCCGGCGTGCCGGGCGGTTTCGCTCGTCATGTGGGCGATGACCCATCGGAGCGTGTGCCGGTTGCCGTCGACCGGCACGGCGAAGCGCGCGTCCGGGCCCCCGGCGGCGCGGATCGCGCGGTCGCTGTCCTCGATCGCCGCCCGGTAGTCCCGCAGCACGTCGGCGGCGGTGCGGGAGGGTGGGACGGCCATGCCGTGCTCCCCGTCCGCGGACCAGGCGGCCCCGGCGAGGTGGTGGCCGAACCAGTACCGCTCCGCCTCCGCCAGGTGCTGGACGAGGCCCAGGATGGAGGTGCCGCTGGCGACCAGGACGCGGCGCAGCTGCTCGTCGGACAGCCCACCGGCCTTCTTCAGCACGCAGTGCCGGGCGAACGACAGGAACGCCATGGCGGTGTCGAGCTCACCCGCGTCTACGCGTGGCACCGGCTCCCGCTGGGTCTCCGCCATGCCACCACGGTAACGCGGACGCGGGCGGGCCACCGGCGCGCTGCAACCGGCTGGTCCCCCAGGAGCTCATGACGAAGAACCCGTCGTGGGCCGAACACGCGCCGGGAGGCCGGTCGAAGGTGGGGACGGAGGGGATCGGCGGGGTGAGGCCGGCCGGGAAGTCCGAGCCGCCCGCCTGGAACAGGACCCCCTCCAGGATCTGCCCGGCGCCGGGGACCTCGACGCCGCGTCTGCCGTCCGGCGCGCGAACGGGTCTCGTGCCCTCGGGCCACACGGGAAAGAACGTCCTGAACCGGTTCGTCGGGTTGTCTTCCCGTTGAACGACCAGGCAGGACTCGCTCTCCACCCACCGGAGCCGGCCGGTCAACGGCATCAGGTTGGAGTAGAAGGGCCCCCGATAGACGACGATGGCCGGGTCGGTGCCGACGACGGCATGGCAGGTGCGATCGGACGGGCACGGCGAGGGCGGCGGGACCGCCCCGGTGGAAGGGGCGCTTCGGCCGGCGGTGCAGGCGGTCAGGGTCGCGGCCACGGCGAGCATTGCCGCGATGTCCCGCAGTCGCCTCATCGGAGCCGACCTTCCGGTCATGGAGCCGGCTGGACCGCACCGAAGGTATCGCGGCCGAGCTGGCCCGAGCCGGCCGGACGCTGCGTCGCGGCGGAGCTGGCCCGGTCGCCGCCGTCAGGGGAGGAACTCGCCCCACATGGGCAGCGGATCTCCCTTCACCCAAGGTCTCGCGACCCCCAACCAGGCACCGCGTTCCACGTCGCCCAGGACCTCGCGGACGGGGCAGTCCAGATGGAAGCGAAGCTCCTCGTCCTCCCCTTCGCGCCAGTCCGGCCAGGGTCGCTCCCACGTGGCGCCCTCCTCCGGCCGGGCAGAGTTGATCGGAAGCCCGGCGGCGAGGAAGGCGCGGTGGTCGTTGGCGAACTCGACGCCGTGTTCCGCCTCGATCTGGGCGAACTCCCGGTCGGTCAGACCCGGCCTGATCTCACAGACCCCGGACAACGCCAGGCGTCGGGCGGCTTCCCGCCCGAGATCGACCGCCGCTGGATGCAGCACGCCGTGCACCTTACCGAGTGGCCTGCCATTGTCAATCGCACGTCTTCCGGTCCGGGTCGCAGAGTTTGACCTCGGGGTAGCGTGGCGACGGCTTGTCCAGCAGGGGTTGCGGCTGGTGACGCAGGTGCAGGTCGAGGAAGGCCCGGACGTACGTGCGGGTGATCTCTGTGGAGCGGGCCGCGGTCAGATCGCCCGGGATGGGGATGCCGAGCGGGCCCGCCAGCAGGGGAACGTCGGTGAAGGACTGGTGATCCGCGCCGGGCAGCGCGAGCCAGCGTTTCCAGCCGGTCAGGAGGTTCCAGTCGCGCTCCCACGAGTTGTCGCGGCCTCCCAGCAGGTGGCCGGCCGAGCCCATGAACAGGAACGGCCGCGACAGCCCGCTCTTCGGGATCCGGGCGTACGTGGTGCCGTCCATGTCGATCCCCGCCCGTATCCGGGGGTCCGCCAGCATCGCGGCCACCGCGCCGGCTCCGCCGATCGACTGGCCGGCCATGGCGATCTCGGAGGTGTCGATCAGGGAGGAGCCCGGCCACTTCGCCTTCGGCCCGGTCAGCTGGTCGAGGACGAAGGAGACGTCGGCTGCCCGGACCCCGGCCACCTTCGTGCCGAAGCCGAAGTCCGAGTCGCTGTCGCAGGCGACGCAGTCGGCGACCCGCCCGCCGGGGAAGGTCGTGGCGTAGTTCTCGTAGGTGTGGTCGACGCCGGCCACCACGTACCCGCTGCTGGCCAGGTCCTCGGCCAGCGAGGTGAGCGTGCTGCGGGGCATGGTGAACCCCGGGGAGAGCACCACCAGCGGCAGGCTGCCCTTGCGCCCGGCCGGTCTCGCGTCGCTGAAGGCGTTGGTACGTGTCTTGCTCAGCAGGTCGTACGACGTGGTGGCCACCCTCTTGCCCTTCAGGAGGAGCTCCGACTCCTTCGGCGTCATGTAGGGGGCCCGCTGCCCCGCACGTGCCCGCGTCGGATACCACAGGGTGACCATGAGCTCCCTGGCCTGGTCCTCGGGCACCCAGGGGTCGGGGCGGCCGGTGTCCTTCAGCTGCAGGACGGTGGTCCCGACCGGGTGCTCGCCGATGGGCGCGGGCAGGATCGGGGTCCCGGTGGCGGCCGACGGGCGGGCGGTCGCGGCGGACCGGGGAGGAATGGGCGTGGAGCAGGCGGCCGCGGCGAGGACGACCAGCCCGGCGGCGGCGACCAGGCCGCGACGCGCCTTGGTGGCATGACTCATGAAGCAGTCCGTCCTTTCTGTGGGACGACCTGACGGCAAGGGATGGGCCCGGATCACCCGGGCCGCAGGGTCGGGGCTCTGGCCAGCTGCAGGGATCACCCGGGCAGCAGGGTCAGGGCTCTGGCCAGTGCGGGGTCGCGCCCGGCGGCGGCGTCCTGCGGGGTCAGCGGCACGTGGTGGTCGGGCGCCACGCCGATCCGGTCGATCTCCTCCTGGTCGGGCGCCAGGTGGTGCAGCGACGGGAAACTCAGCATGACGCCGTTGCCGAGGCGGTACGGCTGGGCGGGGCCGGCGACGATGCCCGCGGTACGCGTACCGACCAGCTGACCGAGGCGGAGATCCTTGACGGCGGCGCTGAAGTGCTCGCACGCCGAGGCGCAGCCGCGGTCGGTGAGCACCACCAGGGGCAGGTCGAGCAGCGCGACGCTGTCGTCGGTCCGCATGGTCTGGCAGGTCCCGTTCACGGCGCACTGGTACGCGGTCACCTTGCCGTGGGCGAACGCGCTCAGCAGCCGGGTCGCCTCAACGGGGCTGCCGCCGGTGTTGCCGCGCAGGTCCAGCAGCACGCCGGTGAGCGTCCGGCCGGTCCCCAGCCTGGAGATCGCCCTGAACACCCGGTCCGCGGCGTCGGGCGCGAACCCGCGGAGCCGCACGTAGGCGACGCCGCCCCGCAGCAGCTTCGGCGTCACCGCCTGCATGGTGGCCGGGTCGGGCTGGAACAGGCCGGGCTTCAGCGTCACGCTCCAGCGGCGGCCGGTGTCCTGCCGCAGCAGCCGGAGCCGGACCGGAGCGGCCTGCGGGTACTGCGGGTAGAGCGCGATGACCGCGGCCGGGGTGACGTCTCCGTCGATGAAGGGGGCCGATCCGTCGACCGACTCGATGACGTCGCCGGGGCGCAGGCCGGCGGTCTCCGCCGCTCCGCCCTGGACGGCCGTGACGAACAGCGGGGGCAGGGCGGCTCCCGGGTTGGCGTTCACCTCGGGGCCGGCGCTGGCCTTGAGGCCCAGGCCGTACAGGTCGCCGTCGTAGTAGCCGGGCGGCCGCCGGCCGCCGCGAAGCCAGCGGGCATGGTTGTCCCCCAGGCTGGCCACGATGGCCTCCAGGGTGGCGGCGGCCAGCTTCTCCTGCAGGTCGGCCTGGCCCGGCAGCCCGCCGGTGACCTGCCGGTAGACCGCCTCGAACGCGGCCCAGTCGGCCTTGCGGTCACCGGTCAGCGCCGGCATCGTGGCGTCGGGCAGGTCGCGCCCGCTGCGGTTGAGCTCCTGCGTGAAGGCGATGAATCCCGCGGTCAGCAGCGAGCGGGTGTCCAGCGTCGATCCGCTGTAGTAGTTGGCGAGGATACAGAGGTAGGCCTGCTCGATCACGTCGATCGTGGTGGGCGTCTCCGGCGGTGTGGCGGCGCCCCCCTCGGGCGACGCGCAGGCGGGAGATCCGGTGCCAGCCGTCGCGCCGGGCAGGCTGCGCGGCGGCGTCTGGCCCGTGCAGGCGACCGCCATGAGGAGGACGAGCCCCGCCGTCACGGCCTTGACGGTCATGACAGTCGCCTTCTGATCCACCGGAAGCAGAGGCCGGCGAGGCCGAGCGTGAGGAGGGAGTAGAACCCGGTCTCGATCCACTGGAAGGGCCAGAACCGCTCGAAGGGCTGGTAGGTCGCCCCTTGCCGGTAGCCCAGCCGGTTGATCTCGGCGATGCACCCGTCGAAGCCCTGCCGGCCCTGCGGCTCTATCGCGGACGGTGCGCAGGGTCCGGAGGTCATGGACACCTGGACGGGCCCGCCGGTGACGTCGCCGATCGGGCGTCCGGACGGATCGAGCAGGCGGCTGGACAGGACCCAGGCACCCACGTGGCCGGGGATGGCCTGCTCCAGCATCAGTCGCGGAGACGAAGCGCCGTGAGGCATGCCGAACGAGTCCACGTTCGCCGGGTTGAGCTCGAAGGTCGAGGTGATCGGAGGGAGCAGGTGGGGCCGTACCGTCAGCGGCAGGAGGATCTGGAGTGCGGCGAAGATGGCCAGGGTGAGGGCCATGGCGGGCAGGGTGCGGCGGACGAGCATCCCCACGGTCACGCCGAGGACGAAGGCGAAGGCCGCGTACCCCATGGGCGCGATACCGCGCGCGCTGAACACCAGGGGGTCCATCAGCCCGAAGCCCGGTGCGGCGGACTGGTCCAGCGGGCCGGACCACCAGGTCACGGCGAGGCTGCACAGCCCGGCGGCGGCCACGGTGGCCAGGCCGGTGACGGTGAGTTTGACGGCCAGCCAGCGGGTGCGGGTGATGCTCTGGTTCCAGACCAGCAGGTGGGTGCCGGTCTCCAGCTCGCGGGCGATCAGCGGCGCCCCCCAGAAGAGCCCGATCAGGCCCGGCAGGACCAGCACGATGACGGTGGCCCCCAGGAAGGCCATCTGGTACTCGTCGAAGAACCTGTCGAAGAAGCGCGTGCAGTCGGCGTTCTGGGTGCAGGAGGTGATCCCGGTGGCGTAGCCGGAGGCCAGGCCCGGGCCGGTCAGTGCCAGGACGGCGGCGAGCCCGGCCAGCAGGACGGCCATCATCGCGGCCGCGCCGCGGAGCTGGCGCCAGGTCAGCCAGATCATCGCTGCACCTCCAGGTCGGCGGCGGACTTGTCCATGTACGCCAGGGCGAGGTCTTCCAGGCTGAGCAGGCTGACCGTCCAGGCGGGGTCCAGGATCGGGGCTTCGGTGCGGACGATGATGGTGCTCTGCCGGTCGGTGTGGCGGGCGGAGACGACCTCCTGGTCGGCGGGCAGCCGGGCGGGGTCGCGGCGCGGGCCGGTGAGCCGGTGATGGGTGGCCAGGAGCTTGTCGACCTCTCCCGTCACCAGGACGCGCGAGTCGACCAGCACGATCAGGAAGTCACACGTCCGTTCCAGGTCGGAGATCAGATGGGAGGAGAGCACCACGCTGAGCTCGTGCTCCGCGACGGCCTCCATCAGGCCCTGCAGGAACTCGCGGCGGGCGAGCGGGTCGAGCGCGGCGACCGGCTCGTCCAGGATCAGCAGCTCCGGCCGTTTGGCCAGGCCCAGGGTGAGCGCGAGCTGGGCGCGCTGGCCGCCCGAGAGCTTGCCCGCCCGGTGCGCGGGATCGAGGCCGAGCTGCCCGATGCGTTCCCGGGCGAGCGCGGCGTCCCACCCGGGGTTGAGCCTGGCTCCTAATCGCAGGTGGTCGGCCACGCTCAGCCCCCCGTACACGGGGGTGTCCTGGGCGACGAACCCGACCTTGGCCAGTTGCGCCGGACCGCTCGCGGGCCGGCCGCCGAGGACGGTGATGTCGCCCGACGTCGGCGCCAGCTGGCCGCCGGCCAGCTTCAGCAGCGTGGTCTTGCCGGCGCCGTTCGGGCCGACCAGCCCGACGACGTGCCCGGCCGGAATGTCGATGGTGCAGTCTCTCAACGCCCATCGCTTGCCGTACTTCTTGCCCAGTTCCCGGGCCTGTAGGACAGCGGTCACGCTACGTCCTCCTGAGAGGCGGTCCGAAAGGTGGTCACGGACGGGGCCTCGATGCTTCCGTCGTCGAGGGGTGATCGCCGGCAGTGCCGCCACGTCCGTCCGGATGGAGCTCGATCACTAAAGCTCCATTTATCTAGCTTCCTAGCACTTTAGGATCATGGCCGTCAGCTGGCGGTTAACGAATGCCGTGCCACCTCCCGGCGCTGTCGCTTCTGTACAAGACTCGAACGCGTCTTCCCATCTAGCCTCGTGGCGATCCCGATGGACTGAGGAGCAACACAATGGGCAAGATCATCTCCAGCTTCTTCATCTCCCTGGACGGCGTCGTCGAGTCGCCGGACCAGTGGCACTTCCCGTACTGGAACGACGAGATGGGCGCCATGGTCGAGGCGGGCATGCAGAGCGCGGCGGGTTTCCTGATGGGCCGCAAGCTGTACGACGAGTGGTCCTCCTACTGGACGACGACCGACCAGGACCAGGACGCCGCCAGGGCACTCAACAACGCTCAGAAGTGGGTGGTGTCGAACAGCCTGCAGAAGGCGGACTGGGCCAACACCACGATCGTCTCCGGCGACGTCGCGGCCCGGCTGCGCGAGCTCAAGGAGCAGGTCGAGGGGGACATCCAGATGTCCGGCTCGGCCACGACCGTGCGCTGGCTGCTGGCCAACGGGCTGATCGACGAGCTGGCCCTGCTCGTGCACCCGATCGCCGTCGGCCATGGCCGGAGGCTGTTCGAGGACACCCCGACCTACCCGCTGAAGCTGGTCAGGTCCGAGACGTTCGAGACCGGCGTGCTCAACCTGACCTACGCCCCGGTCGTGGCCTCGTGACGGGCGGTCAGAGCTTGCCGAGCCCGCGGGCCAGGATGGCGGCGGTCTTCGCGATGGCCTGGTTGTCGGTGGGCAGGCCCGCGGAGCGGTTGGTGTAGATCGCCATGATGATGGGCGCGGCGCCCTTGCCCGGCCAGATGACGGCGATGTCGTTGCCGCCGCCGAACCCGTCGGAGTTGGTGCCGGTCTTGTCGCCGATCGTCCAGGTCTTGGGCAGTCCGGCGCGGATGCGCTCGTCGCCGGTCCTGTTCGCCAGCAGCCAGGCGTTGAGCTGCTCGCGGTCCTTGTCGTGCAGCGCCTGTCCGGTCGTGAGCACGCGCAGGTCGGCGCTGATGGCCGCGGGCGTGGTGGTGTCGCGCACGTCCTTCGGCGTCCAGTCGTTGAGCTCGGGGTGCCAGCGGTCCATCCGCGAGGCCGAGTCCTTCAGCGTACGGAAATACCTCGTCAGGCCCGCGGGACCGCCGATCTGCTTGAGCAGCAGGTTGGACGCGGTGCCGTCGCTCCGGGTGACGGCCGCCGCGCACAGCCGGCCGACCGTCAGACCGTCCTTGACGTGCTTCTCGGTGACGGGCGAGTTGGGCTTCATGTCGGCGGCCGTCCACTTGACGACCCTGCCCATCAGGCCGGGCGCGGAGGTACGGGCCTTCTGCAGCACGGCCGCGCAGAGGGGCGCCTTGAACGTGGACAGCATCGGGAAGCGCTCACCCGCCCGGTAGGCCACCGTCTTACCGGTGGCCGTGTCGATGGCGTACGCGCCGATGCGGCCCTTGAAGGAGACCTCCAGCTTGCGCAGGTCCTTCCTGGCCCGGGCCTCCCCTTCGGAGACCGCCGCCGAGGCGGTGCCGCCGGCCAGGAAGGAGATCGCCAGGGCGGTCGCGGCCGCGAGCCGGGAGTAACGCATGTCGGATCCTTGCTGATCGCCTGTCTGAGCTCAGGAGCGAGCCAAGCAGATGTGATCAGCCGCTGTCTAATAGCGATCTCGGGCGTCCGCCGATATCGATTTCCCTATGAAGGCAGGTCAGGCGGGTCGCGCGCGGGCCGCGGTGAAGCGGTTGCTGTAGTGGTCGGCGTTGCCTACCGGGCGGCCACCAAGGAGCTGCGGGACGAGGCTGCGCGCACTGTGTGACGGGTAGCCTGCCCCAAAACGGATTTAGCGCGACATAATCGCTCAGGTGGGGTTGGAAGTCGAAAGCCGGCCGTCCGAGTCGCCGTACATCGAGCGGGTGTGGCGCAGCCGCAGCGATGGCGTCGATCAGATGACCTCGATCGCCGCGTCCCGCTGGGACCTCGTCTTCTGGGAGCAGGGCGGTCAGGTCTGCGTGGGCGTGCAGGGGCCGGTGTCGAGAGCGAGCCCGGCTCCGGTGCCGGCCGAGGCCACGTTCTTCGGGATCAGCTTCTCGCTCGGCACGATGATGCCGCATCTGCCGGTCCACGGGCTCGTGGACGGTTCCGCGGAGATTCCCGATGTGACGCCTGGATCGTTCTGGTTGAAGGGTTCGCACTGGCGGCTGCCTGACTACGACAACGCCGAGTGGTTCGTGCGGCGGCTCGTACGTGAAGGCGTCCTGGACCGTGACCCGATCGTCGCGGACGTGCTTCGCGGGGCGGCGCAGGAGGTGTCCGAGCGGACACTCCAGCGGCGCTTCGTGGCGGCGACCGGCCTCACCCGCGGCGCCGTCCGCCAGATCGACCGGGCCAGGCAGGCGGCGATCCTGATCCAGCGCGGCGAGCCGATCCAGGAGGTGGTCCACCGGCTCGGCTACTTCGACCAGCCGCACCTGGCGCGGTCGCTGACCCGTTACGTCGGGCGGACCGCCACGCAGTTGAGCGTCCGCCAACCGCCGGAGCCGTTGTCGCTGCTGTACTAGACCTGTCACCTGGGCTCGACGCGGCACGCGTCGGGGATGCGAGCACACAGGACGGGAAGTCCGCTCCCCGCGTCCAGCACCACCCGATCGCCCAGCGGCCGGACCAGCTCGACCACGGCTCGCCGACGCGGCCGACGCCCGCGCACATGCCGCCGCCGCCCCGAGAGGTGACCACGATCCCCAGGACCACCACGTCCGGCGGTCGATCGGTCCTGGCAGGTTCGAGAAGCGCAGCCGCCACGCGGGCACGGTCGCCAGGCCGCGTCCTCCTGCTCGATCTTCCTGGCCACCTTCGGCGACATCTGGCTCAGACTCCCGATGGGGACGAAGCCGTCACGCCAGATCTCCGCGGCCCCTCCGTTCCGCCAGCTCCGGAGGCCAGTGCGGCCAGAGCCTCGAACGTCGGCGGTGCGGCCGGCAGACGGCTGCCGGCCAGGAGCGTCAGCATCGCCAGAAGTGTCACGGCTAATCGAAGCATGTGGTGATCTTGGCAGAATGCCGGGTACGGTCACCGGTCCTTCAGCGGGAGGGTGTGGAGCGGGGGATGGCGGCCAGACGGGAGCGGGTCCTGGCCGGAGCCGACGGGGGCAGCTCGGCGAGGATGTCGGCGAGCGAGACCCCCTCCAGGCTGCGCCGCCACGCGCTGTGCGCCTCGGCCATCTTCTCGGCAAGGATGCAGGTGCGCCGGCACTCCTCCTCGGGCAGCGCTCCGCGCCCCTGCTGGCGGATCTCCTTGCACTGGTAGGGCGGGGAGGCGCCGTCGACCGCCCTGACGATGTGCAGCAGCGTGATGTCGGCCGCCGGCCGGGCGAGCTGGAATCCGCCGCGCGGGCCGGTCGTCGCGGCGAGCACACCGGCCCTGACCAGCGCCTGCAGCTGTTTGGCGAGATAGGGCGCGGGGAGGTCGTAGTAGTCGGCGAGCTGGGCCGCCGACGCGGTGGCTCCCGGCTCCAGCTGCGCCAGTGTCGTGGCGCAGTGCAACAACCATTCGGTGCTCGCAGGCAGCTTCACAGCTCACAGGATATCGCGGATATTGAGGATCTATTTAGTCCGAGATAGAGTCGGCGCGTAACGCCAATTGAGGAGAGATCATGCGGATCGCAGTAGCCGGAGCCACCGGCAACATCGGAGCCTTGACCGTCGCCGCCCTCGAACGGGCCGGGCATGACGTCGTGGGCATCAGCCGCTCACTCGGTGTGGACCTCCTGACCGGCGAAGGGCTCGACGACGCCCTCGCCGGCGTCGAGGCGGTGGTCGACGTCACCAACGCGCCGGCCACCGATCAGGAAGGAACGGTGGAGTTCTTCGCCACCACCACGCGCAACCTGCTCGCCGCCGAGGAGCGGGCCGGCGTTCGGCATCACGTGCTGCTCTCGATCGTGGGAGTCCACCAGGTTGCCGGCAACCCGCACTATGCGGGCAAGCGGGAGCAGGAGCGCCTGGTCGCCGCCGGTCCGGTGCCGTGGACGATCGTGCCGGCCACGCAGTTCCACGACTTCGCGGCGATGGTGGCGAGCTGGACCGAGCGCGACGGCGTCGCCACGATCGCGCCGCTGCTCGTGCAGCCGATCGCGCCCGCGGACGTGGCCGGCGTGCTCGCCGAGATCGTCGCGGGCGAGCCCCAGGGCCACTACGCGGACGTCGCGGGGCCCGAGCAGCAGGACCTCGTCGACCTGGCCCGGCGCACCAACCAGGCCCGCGGTCACGAGGTGCGGCTCGTGCCCACATGGTCGGGGTTGTTCGGCCCGGAGATGGCCGGCAACGTGCTGCTGCCCGGCGACGGGGCCCGCATCGCCCCGACCACGTTCGACGACTGGCTCACGAAGCAGGGATGACGCTTCCGGCGGGAGCGGTCAGGGCCTGACCTCGTAGACGATGTTGAACGGGGTCTCCGCCACGCGGGCGAACCGGCTGAACCCCGCGTCGGCCGTCAGCTGCCGGATCGGCTCCTCGCCGGCCTGCGCGCCGAGCGCGTAGCCGCCCTCCTGCGACAGCGCGTTCGGCACGCACAGGAACGCCGAGAACGCGTAGTAGACGCGGCCCACCGGGTTCATGTTCTCGCTCACCGAGCCTCCCGCGGCCGGCTCCACGATCATCCAAGTGCCGTCCTCCGCCAGCTGCTCGCGCACGCGCCGGGCCGCCCCGAGCGGGTCCCCCATGTCGTGCAGGGCGTCGAACGTGGTCACCAGGTCGTACGGGCCGCCGTCGAAGTCCTGCGCGCCGGCCAGCTGGAACCGGACGCGGCCCTCCAGCCCCAGGTCCGAGGCCCGCTTGCGGGCCTGCTCGACGGAGTCGCCGTGATAGTCGGAGCCGGTGAACACCGACTCGGGGTAGGCCTGCGCCATCAGCGTCGTCGAGGCGCCGTGCCCGCAGCCCACGTCGGCGACCCGGATCCCGGCGCGGAGCTTGGCCTCGACGCCGTCGAGCGCCGGCAGCCAGGCGGCGACCAGGTTGGCGCTGTAGCCGGGCCGGAAGAAGCGCTCGCACCCGGCGAACACGTCCGCGTCGTGCCGGTGCCAGCCGACGCCCTCCCCTGTGCGGAACGCCTTCGTGATCTCCGGCTCCGCCTTCAGCGCGCCGAGTGCGAGCTGGAACGCGCCCGGCATGAAGACGGGGCCGTCCGGATCGGTCAGGGCGAACGCCTGCTCCTCGGTCAGGGAGTACTCCTCCGTCCCCGCGTCGTACGTGACGTATCCCCCAGCGGCCTGGCCGCGCAGCCACTCCTCGACGTAGCGCGGGGCCGTGCCGGTGCGTTCGGCCAGCTCACCGGCCCGCATCGGCCGGTCGGCGAGCGCGCGGTAGAGCCCCAGCCGGTCGCCTATCACGACGCCGCCCGCGGCCATCGTGGCGCCGAGATCCCCTACGAACTTGTGCAGAAACTCCATGAGTCGTTCTTCGTTGACTGCCATGTTTCCCCCTCTATCTCCTCCGTGCCCCGCCCACGGTTGATCAGGCGCTTCACCCGACCCCCCAAGACAACCGCCCGGCCCGGCATCGGCCCAGCTCCACTCAGGACGCGAAGTCCCGGCATAGTGGTCCGGTCGAGGGCGTGCGGGTCAGGCGGCGTTCCTGGGCGTCCTGTCCCGTCCGGCCGCGATGGCCTCGCGGGTGTCGCGGAGATAGCCGGCGACGTACGGGTGCGCCGGGTACAGCGCGCGCACCTGGCGGAACTTGGGCAGCGCCGCCCGGTAGCGCCTGGCGAAGAAGTCGTCCAGCGCGGCGCCGTAGATCAGCGAGGTCCTGGACTGGACCGGCTTGACCCCGGCGGCGGCGAGGTGCTTCTTGATGATGCCCACGGGCAGGATGTAGCTCTGGTTCTCCTGGGCGTCGTCTCCCGTGCCCGCGATCAGCGTGCCGATCACCCGGCCGCGCTTGTCGAACACCGGGCCGCCCGAGTTGCCGCCGTACGAGGGGGCCTGCGCCTGGATGTAGGGCACGCCGGAGATGGTGGTCCGCCTGGCGTTGAAGGCGCCCTGCGTCAGCGCCGGGTACATCTTCGACTTGGGGTTGAAGGCCGGGCTGGTGGTGATGACCCCGGGGAACCCGTTGATGTAGAGCTCGTCGCCCACCTGCACGTCGGAGTCGGAGCCGAGCTGCAGGGTGGGCAGGTTCCTGGCGCCGTTCAGCTTGAGCAGGGCGAAGTCCTCGCCCGGGTAGTCCAGGCCCCTGGCCACCAGCCGCAGCGGGGTCACCTTGGAGGTGGCGTCCCGCCCGCCGCCGGGCAGGGCGCGTACGACGCCGATGCCGCGGCGGACCCCGACCACCCGCATGTTCTTGGTGTTGAACCCGCTGAACAGCGTCCCGGCCAGCCTGACCATCTCGTCGTCCGGCTGGGCGACGCCGACGATGCCCTTGAGGTAGTTCTTGACCTCCTGGGCGTTGATGACGGGCAGCACCCCCTGGCCGAACCGCTGGCGCAGGAGCTTGTTGTCCAGGCCGACGCAGTGCGAGCCGGTCACCATGTACCCGTTGGGGGTGATCCACCATCCGGTGCAGTGGCCGCCGACGCTCTGGTTCTTCAGCTTGATGTTCTGCTTGGTCGGCTTGAGGTAGCGGCTGACGTTCGATGAGGCCGTCCGCAGGATCCACTTGATCTGGCTCTGGTGGTCGGCCGGGATGCGCCCGGCCTTCGCGTGCTTGCGCGCCTTGGCGGTGAGCGCGTCGAACGCCTTGGTCCGGGTCGGCAACGGCACGAGCACCGTCCCCGTGTATCGCAGCTCGATCAGGACCACCGCGGGGTCACTGCGGGCCGCCAGCCGGGTGCCGACCGCCACGTCCTCTGGTTTCGAGACCTGTTTCGCGCCGTCGGCCAGCGCGTTTCCCTGCGCTAACGTGGCCCCGGCCAGGATCGCGCCCGTCATCGCCATGAGTCTCACTACCGGCTTGCCCATCGTCACACCCTGTCTCTCCGTCGTTCCCGTGACCGGAGTGTGCGGCGGCCCGCTGGCAGTCTGCTTGTAATCCACATACGGGCGATGTCACGGGATGGAACGGAATGTCACATCACGGCGCGTGGTGATCAGGACCTTCGCCCGGCGCTATCATGCGACCGTGACCCGTTCACGGCCGCGGCTGGCGGCGTTGCCGTGCGAGCTGGTCTGGGCGACGACCTGGATGGAGGACGCGAACGAGTGCGTCGCGCCGCGGCTCGGCCTGCCGCCGTTGCCCGTGGTCACCTGGCCGGAGCCGTCCGACGTCGATGTGCTGGACGCGTGGGACGGGCTGCACGGCAAGACCCGCACGCTCGTCGGCTGGGCGGCGGGGCGGCCGTTCGCCTGGGTCGACGACGAGCTCACCGACGCCGACCGGGCGTGGGTGTCCGCGCACCACCGCGGACACGCCCTGCTCCACCGCGTCGACCCCGGCCGGGGTCTCGGCGAGGCCGACTACGCCGCGCTGGCGGATTGGCTGCGCCAGGTGAGCGGCCCCTGACGCTTCTCAGCCATGTACGGTCACCGTCCCGCTCGATACGGATCAGGACGCCTGACCCCCGGGTACGGCGCCGGCATCAGTCGGTGCCGGACTCCATCGCGGCGTGGTCGAGCAGCGCCTCGTCGGCGGGGACCTCGCCGCGGGAGGCGATGGCCTCCGCCCCGCCCTCCGGCATCTCGCCGATCAGCCCGGTCGAGGGGGCCGGCGCGGCGACGATCAGCGTCGGGTGCGGGCCGCCCAGCAGGCCGAGCCCGGCGTACTGCTCCAGCTTGGCGCGCGTGTCGGCGATGTCGAGGTTGCGCATCGTGAGCTGGCCGATGCGGTCGACCGGCCCGAACGCGGAGTCCTCTGTCCGCTCCATGGACAGCTTGTCCGGGTGGTAGCTGAACGCCGGCCCTGACGTGTCCAGGATCGAGTAGTCCTCGCCGCGCCGCAGCCGCAGGGTCACCTCGCCGGTGACCGCCGTGCCGACCCAGCGCTGGAGCGCCTCGCGCAGCATCAGCGCCTGCGGGTCCAGCCAGCGGCCTTCGTACAGGAGCCGGCCGAGCCGCCGCCCGTCGCTGTAGTAGCTGGCGAGGGTGTCCTCGTTGTGAATCGCGTTGACCAGCCGCTCGTAGGCCGCGTGCAGCAACGCCATTCCCGGCGCCTCGTAGATGCCACGGCTCTTGGCCTCGATGACCCGGTTCTCGATCTGGTCGGACATGCCCAGGCCGTGCCGGCCGCCGATGGCGTTGGCCTCCAGGACCAGGTCCACGGCGGAGGCGAACTCCTTGCCGTTGATGGTCACCGGCCGCCCCTGCTCGAAGGCGATCGTGACGTCCTCTGTGGGGATCTCGACGTCGGGGTCCCACGAGCGGACGCCCATGATCGGCTCGACGATCTCGATGCCCGCGTCGAGGTGCTCCAGCGACTTGGCCTCGTGGGTCGCGCCCCAGATGTTCGCGTCGGTGGAGTAGGCCTTCTCGGTGCTGTCCCGATAGGGCAGGCGGCGGGCCAGCAGCCACTCGGACATCTCCGTACGGCCGCCGAGCTCGCCGACGAAGTCGGCGTCCAGCCACGGCTTGTAGATCCGCAGCGAGGGGTTGGCGAGCAGGCCGTAGCGGTAGAACCGCTCGATGTCGTTGCCCTTGAAGGTCGAGCCGTCGCCCCAGATCTGCACGCCGTCCTCGAGCATGGCGCGCACGAGCAGGGTGCCGGTGACGGCGCGCCCGAGCGGGGTGGTGTTGAAGTATGTACGGCCGCCGGACCGGATGTGGAACGCCCCGCAGGCCAGGGCCGCGAGCCCTTCCTCGACGAGAGCGGCCCGGCAGTCGACCAGCCGGGCGACCTCCGCGCCGTACGCGGTGGCACGGCCGGGCACCGAAGCGATGTCAGGCTCGTCGTACTGGCCGATGTCGGCGGTGTAGGTGCACGGGACGGCACCTTTCTCGCGCATCCATGCGACCGCTACGGAGGTGTCGAGGCCGCCAGAGAAGGCGATGCCGACACGTTCACCGACAGGCAGAGAGTTGAGCACCTTGGACACGAGTAGAAGTATATACATACCGATGCATGGCCATGCAATGCCGGGGCCCGCCGAACATGAAGTGATGTTCACGAAATCACCCCCGGACTCCGGCGTCCGGGGGTGCTCGGCAGCTCGTTCCGACCTGGCGCTTCTTTGTGCTCAATCGGGCCGATCGGCAGGCAGGCGGGCGGCGGCGACGATCCGCTCCAGTGCGGCCGCGTGCCGGTGGAACGCCGCCCGCCCTTCGGGGGTCAGCCGTACGTACGTCCGCCGCGCCCTGCTCTCCTGCCCCTTGCGGACCTCGACGTATCCGGCGCCGGCCAGCGCGGAGACCTGCTTGGACAGCGCCGAGTCGCTCGTTGCGACCGCGTCGCGCAGGAAGCCGAAGTCCACCCAGTCGGCCGGGGCGAGCACGGCGAGGACGGACAGCCGCGCGGGCACATGCAGGAACTCATCGAAACAGGGATCCATCAGCCGCGCCTGGCATCGTGCCGCATGATCGCCAGGTGGGCCCGGCGGGTCAGGGGCGTGGCCAGGACGTACGCCACCGTCGCCGCCACACCCCCGGCCATGCCCTGCGACAGCAGCCCGTGGGCCGGTAGGCCGAACAACGCCCAGGAGGCGATCCTGAAGACGATGTAGACCAGCAGGACGCCGGCGGAGATCGCCGACTGCAGCCCCAGCAGGGGAAGGCTTCCCTTCATGCGGGCGGAAGCCCGGCGCTCGTGCACGATCGCCACCCCGACGAACAGGCCGAAGCCGAGCACCATGGACAAGGTGCGCCAGGAGTTGTCGAGATCGGTCCCGCCGAACCCGATGAGCAGCCCCACCGCCCCGAGCAGCACGTAGGGGAGGGTGAAGTTGTGGCGGACGATCTCGTCGTGAGTCTTGCCCTGGAGCCGGCGGATGTCGTCGAGTGAAGACTGGGCGTCAGTGGGGTTCATAGAGCCATCCCTGATCATATGTCCACTTTCCTCTGAGGAAAGTAGCACACACTTTCCTCAGAGGAAAGTCGTCACCCCGACGCCTTCCTCGCCGGCTCAGACAGTGATCACGACCTTGCCCCTGGCGTGTCCGCGCTCGACGTACGCGACCGCCTCGGAGATCTGGTCCAGCGCGTACGTCCGGTCGATCACCGGCGCGATCTTGCCGGATTCGAGCAGCTCGCCCAGGACCGCGAGATCGTCCCTGCGTACCTGGGCCAGGAAGAAGACCAGCCGCTGCGGCACGATCCGGGAGAGCGCCATCAGCTTGAGCATCCCGAGCACCGGGCCGAGCCACAGGCCCTCGAAGGGGGCGCATTCCACGAGCACGCCCTTCCGCACGAGTACGCGCCGGTTCTCGGTGATGGTCCGGTTCGCCACCAGATCGAGCACGATGTCGTAGCGCTTGCCCGCGCGGGTGTAGTCCTCCTTGGTGTAGTCGATGACGTGGTCGGCCCCCAGCGACCGGACCAGCTCCACGTTGGGCGTGCTGCACACGCCGGTCACCTCGGCCCCCAGCGCCTTGGCCAGCTGCACCGCGAACGTCCCCACGCCCCCCGCCGCGCCGTTGACCAGCACCCGGTGGCCGGGCCTGATGCGGCCCTTGTCGCGCAGCCCCTGCAAGGCGGTGAGCCCGCCCATCGCCACGGCCGCCGCCTGCGTGAAGGTCAGGCCGGCCGGCTTCGTGAGCAGCATGTCGTCCCGGTGGAAGATCGCGTACTCGGCGAACGACGCGCTGCGCGCCTTGAGCGGGACCCCGCTTCCGCCGTACACCTCGTCCCCGGGCCGGAGCCCGATGACGTTCCTGCCCACCGCCTCGACGCGGCCCGCCACGTCGTTGCCCAGCGCGTTGACCTTGGGGCGGGCCAGGCCCATCGACAGGCGGGCGACGTAAGGGGCGCCCCTCATGCCGTGCCAGTCCAGCGGGTTGACCGCGGCCGCCCGTACGCGGACCAGCACCTCGTCGTCTCCGACGGCGGGCACGTCGGTCTCCTCGATCTGGAGGACCTCGGGCGGCCCGTAAGCGTAGAAACGGACCGCCTTCATGGTGGAGGGAAGGGGGCCGGGCTCGACGCGGCTGACCCCCGCTTGCTGCATCGCTGCTTTCTCAGCCATGGTTCTCAGGGTCGGGCAGCATGCCGGGCGGCGAAATCACGGAAATTCGTGATTGGCGGGCCAGCCGCGCCGCACGGCCGGTAGTAGTGTCCGACGCATCATGGCCAGACCCCCGCGCCGCCTGGGAAACCTGCCGGCTGAGGCGACCAGCTTCGTCGGCCGCCGCCGCGAGCTCGCCGAGGTCAGGAGGAAGCTCTCCGAGGCCCGGCTGGTCAGCCTCGTCGGCCCGGGCGGGGTCGGCAAGACGCGCCTCGCGCTCCGGCTGGCGGGCGATCTCGGGCGCGCGTTCCCCGGCGGCGCGTGGCTGGTCGAGCTGGCCGAGGTACGCGACTCCGCGCTGGTCGCCGACGCCGTCCTGGCCGCGCTCGACCTGCGCGGCCAGGCCGCGGCCACGCCCTCGGCCCAGCTGCTGTCCCACCTGCGGGACAAGAGGCTGCTGCTGGTGGTGGACAACTGCGAGCACCTGCTGGCGCCGGCCGCCGGGCTCGTCGCGGACGTCCTGCGGGCCGCGCCGGGCGTACGCGTGCTCGCGACGAGCCGGGAGCCGCTGTCGGTGCCGGGAGAGCACGTGGTCCCCGTGCCCTCGCTCGACCTGCCCCGGGACGGCGTGCCGCTCGCCAGGCTGCGGCAGAACGAGGCGGTCCTGCTGTTCGCGGCGCGGGCCGCGGCGGCCTCCGGGGCGTTCGAGCTGACCGCGGCGAACCAGGCGGCCGTGGCCGACCTCTGCCGCCGCCTCGACGGCCTGCCGCTGGCGATCGAGCTGGCCGCCGTACGGACGCGGGTCCTGACCGCCGAGCAGATCCTCGACCGGCTGACCGACCGGTTCGGCCTGCTCACCGGCGGCGGGCGGGCCGCGCTCCCCCGCCACCAGACGCTGCGCACCACCATCGACTGGAGTCACGACCTGCTGGCGGCGGGCGAGCAGGCGCTGCTGCGGCGGCTGTGCGTGTTCGCGGGCCGGTTCACGCTGGAGGACATCGAGTCGGTCTGCGCGTACGGGGACGACGTGCCTGCCGCGTACGCGCTGGACCTGCTGTCCTCGCTCGTCGACAAGTCGCTCGTGCTGAAGGAGGACGTCCGGGGCCTGGCCTGCTACCGCCTGCACGAGTACGCCGGGCTCAGGCTGCGCGCGGCCGGCGAGCACGAGGCCCTCGGGCACCGGTACGCCGGCTACTACACCACTCGGTGCTGGAGAGAGGCGGCCACGGCCCGGCAGCGGCTCGCCGAGTGGCTCGACTGGATGGACCTGGAGATCGACAACCTCCGGTCGGTCCTGCGCGGCTGCGTGACCGGCGGCGACTCCGGCCGCGGCCTGTCCCTGGTCTACGCCGTCGGCTACTACTGGGTCACCCGCGCCGCCAACGAGGGCGTCCGCTGGCTGGAGGAGCTGCTCGGCTCCGGGGGCGGCGATCCGCACGGGCGGGCGCAGGGGTGGTTCATGCGCGGCTTCCTGGGCGTGCTCCAGTCGGACGCGGCAGCCGCCAGGCCGGCGCTCGACGAGGCGGTGACCTGCGCGCGGGAGGCCGGGCTGCGGCCCGTCCTGGCGCAGTCGCTCTCGCTGGCCTCGATCGCCGCGAGCATGGCGGGTGACCGGCCGGCCTCCGTCCGGCTGGCCGCCGAGGCGCGCGCCGCCACGGACGGGCTCGGCGACGACGCCGCCACGCTCATGTTCCTGCAGTCGCGGGCGCTCGTCGGGCTGTTCGACGGCGAGCTCGACGTGGTCAGGTCCGTCGCGGCGGAGGGCGTGCGCCTCGGCCGGGCGACGGGCGACCTCTACAGCCTCGACATGATGCTGCTGAACCTGGGGGCCGCCACGCTGATCGCCGGCGAGCTCGACGAGTCGGAGCCGCTGCTCACGGAGGCGTTGCGGATCGCGTACCGGATCGACGATCGGGTCGGGCAGTACGTCCTGCTCGACGCCCTGGGCTGCCACGCCGCGGGCTCCGGCCTGGCGCGGCGGGCGGCGCGGCTGCTGGGGGCGGCGGAGACCGTACGGGCGGGAGCCGGGGCGAGCCTCCTCCCCTACCTCGCCCCTCTGCTGGCCCGCGCCGAGGAGCTGGGGGTGGCGGCGCTCGGGGCATCCGGCTTCGCGGCCGAGTACGCGGCGGGCAAGGGCCTGAGCAGGGACGCCGCCGTCGGGCTGGCGCTCGGCGAGCCTGGCCCGGCCCCCGCGGACGCGGCGGAGGAGTCGCCGCTCGGGCGCCGGGAGGCCGAGGTGGCGCGGCTGGTCGCCGAAGGGCTCAGCAACAAGCAGATCGGCGCCCGCCTGTTCATCTCCGAGCACACCGTCGACAGCCACGTCCGCAGCATCCTGAACAAGCTCGGCGTCAACTCGCGGGCGCAGATCGCCGCCTGGATGGCGGCGTCGAAGCCGTAGGTCAGATCCGGGTACGCTCCCCGGGCGCGAGCAGCCGCAGGCCGTCGCCGAACCCCGCGAACGCCTTCGCCACGCTCTCCCTGCCCTGCGTGAAGTGGGCCCAGTGCTCGAAGTGCAGCGGCACCACGTGCCGGGCCCCGAGGATCTCGGCCGCCGTCACCGCGTCCTCGCTGGAGAGCGTCAGGTTCCCCTCCACCAGCGGCGTCCTGGCCGCGCCCGCGAACAGCAGCGCCACGTCCACCGGCCCGACCCGCTCCGCGACGGCCCGCACGACGTCGAGCGAGGCGTTGTCGCCGCTCACGTAGACGGTCGGCAGCCCGTCACCGGCGAGCACGAAGCCGGTCACCTCTCCGACCAGGTGCTCGGTGCCATCGGGGCCGTGCTGCGCGGGCACGCCGGTCACCCGCAGCCCGTCGCCGCCCAGCTCGACGGTCGTCCAGTTGGGCAGGGCGCGTACCGGTGCGCCCAGGCGCTCGGCGGCCGCGCCCGTCGAGAGCACCAGCGGTACGGAGGACAGGTACGCGCGTCCGGCCCTGTCCAGGTTGTCCGGATGCTGGTCGTGGGAGAGGAGCACGGCGTCTACCGGTCCGACCTCAAAGGCGGGCCCCGCGGTCTTCGTCAGCGCCCGGTTGCCGATCGGGTAGTCGCCTGGCTCGTCGAACGTGGGGTCGGTGAGCAGCCGCAGGCCGCCGATCTCCAGCACCGCCGTCGGCCCGCCGACATATCGAATGTCCATGATGGTGATCGACGCCCTGGGACGGACGGTTATTCCGGTACGGGCCGACCGGACGGGACCGGTCACCATCGCACGGCACCTCAGGCGCCATATCGCGGTCCCCCTCGTGATCAGCCGATCATGCCGCCCAGGCGGCCCTCCAGCGTCAGCAGCAGGTCGGCCAGCAGGTCGGCCAGCTCGCGCTCCCGCTCGGCGGGCAGGCCGGACAGCAGCGCGGTCTCGTATTCCAGCTGTTCGGGCATCAGCCGCAGGATGAAGTCCCGGCCGGGCTCGGTGAGCGACAGGTGGGCCACCCGGCGGTCCCGGTCGTCGATGCGGCGGGCGACCAGGCCGAGCTCCTCCAGGCGCTTGATCCGCTTGGTCACCGCCGCGCCCGAGGCGAACGTCTCGCGGGCCAGCCTGCCGGGGGTCAGCTCGCCGCCCACCCTGAGCAGGGCGCACAGGAGGTCGAACTCCGCGCGGTTCACCCCGGCCCGGCCCAGCGGGGCGTCCGTGGCGTGCTGAAGGAGCGCGGCGCACCGGTTGAGCCGGCCGATGACGGCGATCGTGTCGAGGTCGGCGTCGGGGAGGACCTCCCGCCACTGGCGCAGCGCGATCGCCACGGCGTCCTCCACGGGCTCGGTCCTTCCTGTGCTGCGGGGTCTGGGTGGGATCGATCGTACGCGCCGCAGAGGGCGGGTCAGGTCGCCAGTTCGGCGAGGCGGTGGTGCCCCGCGCGTTCTGCGGCCGCGATGCGCTCGTGGGGCAGCGCCGCGCTCCACCACTCGCCCGCCGCGACGTCGGCGGCCTCGCGCAGCTCCACCAGGGCGGCGCGGAGCCGGCCGCGGGCGGCGTCGCGTCCGGCGGGCGGCGAGCCCTCCTGCGCCACCGCGCTTTCGAGACGGTCGAGACCGTCGCGCACCCGCTGGGCGGCCCGCCGGTCAGGCAGGAGCGCACAGGCCAGGAGCCCGGCGGCGGCCCCCACGCAGGTGTCCAGCCAGCGGTCCGCCACGAGCGCGGGCACCGGCTGAGCCCCCGCGAACTCGGTCATCAGGATGGCCATCGTCGTGACGAACACGCTGCCCAGCCAGTAGTTGCGCGTGACGGCCGCCTCGGTGACGAACTGCATGACGAGCACGGTCCCGATGAGCGCGAGCGCGCCCAGCCTGGTGACGGGCACGAGCAGGGTGAACAGGGCGACGCCCAGCAGGTTGCCGACCACGCGCTGGAGTGCCCGGTTCCAGGACAAGGTGGTGTTCGCGGCGAACACGGCCGCGGCCGTCACTACGGCCCAGTACGGGCGGCCCACCCCGAGCGCCATCGACGCCCAGCCGGCCACGGCCGCGCCTCCCGACACCGTCAGCACGGTCCGCCACCTGCGCGCGATGTCGAGGAGCGGGCGGCGGATCGCCCTGCGCGCCGGCGCTCTCTCCTCGGCCGTGATCCCGGCCAGCTCCGCCTGCTCGGCCGCCGCCGTCTGCGGATCGACGTTGGACGGCTCGGGCAGGCGGCGGCCCTTACGCAGCTCGCGGGCGAAGGCGGCCAGCCGGTCGGCGTCCGCCACGAGCTCCGCCGCGGGCACGCGGGGCCGCTCGGCCGACACCAGCGCGACAGCCGTCTCGCCGCGGACCAGCAGCCGCCGCAGCCCCTGGCGCCGATCAGCGGCACCGGAGCGCAGCAACGTCTGCCAGGCGGCGTTGACGGCAGCCGCGGCCGCCTGGCGGGCCTGATGCAGATCGCTTCCAGCCTCGACCCGGACGGCAGCCCGGTCGTTCTCCGCCCGCGTGCGCAGCAGCCGCGCCGCCGCCTCCAGCGCCCGGGCCACCGCGATCCGCTCGGGACCGTCGGGCCGGATCAGCCCCGGCGCCATTCCCACCGCCCAGGCCACGACTCCGCCCAGCACCCCGACCCCCAGGTGCATGGGAACGTCGGCGAGGTGTTGCGGGACGAATGCGGCGCTGGCGGCGATGAACGTGAGCACCACGTTCCCCGGCGGCCCGATCCTGGTCGCGTCGCACACGGCCTTGTGCAGCCCGGCCAGGATCGCGGCCACCGCCACCCGGACGGCGATCGAGTCGGTGAGTGCCGCCGTGACCAGCGCGACGCCCGTGCCCGACAGCATCCCCAGCGTCACCCAGGCCAGCGCCTTGGCCCGGGTGGCGTACGGCAGGCCGTGACCGTACAGGGCGCACATCGAGCCGGCGGCGGCGTACAGCACCAGGTCCAGCCGCCCCGCCAGGTAGAGCGGGAGCAGCACGAGGGCGAGCGCGGCGACGGCGCTCAGCGCGGGCTTGTGCCAGATGTCACCGAGCGGCGACAGCCGCAGGGCGGCGCGGACGGGCATACGGATGCGTGGACGTGGACAGGGTTGGTCGAAGGGGACAGCACTCACCCCTAAAGCTTAGCAAGTGTTTTACTCGTAAAACAAATCAGGCCGCAGAACCTCGCTGGTCAGCCCATCGCCGCAGGCGGTTCGAGAGGATGACGACGGGGGCGACGGCCAGGAGCAGCGCGAGCGCGGCGTACCCGTGGGCGAGCGTCGCGGCGGTGGCCACGCCGGCCACCAGGAGCGGGCCGCCCGCGTCGCCGAGCTCGCGCCCGAGCTCGGCCGTCCCCATCGTCTGCCCCAGCCGTTCCCGCGGCGTCGAGGCGGCCAGCGCCGCGAAGCCGAGCGGGGTGATCAGCCCCGTGCCCGCGCCGATCAGCACAGCCGGAACCAGCAGCCCGGCCAGGCCCGGCAGCAGGGCGCAGGCCAGCCCGGCGGCGGCGACGGCCAGGCCCAGGCCGAGCCCCGAACGGGTGGTGATCCGGCCCGCGTCGAAGGCCCGGCCGGCGGCCGGCTGGACCACGGCGGCGCAGGCGGCCAGGACCGACACCGTGGCGCCGGTGGCCACCGGGCCCAGACCGGCGGCGGCGCCGGAGACCGGCAGGAAGCCGACGCCCACCGACAGCGCGGCCGTGGCGGCGGCCAGGGCGGCCGTCGGCTGCCAGAAGGCCCGCTCGGCCAGCCGCCGTCCCAGGTCCAGCACGGTCTGCCGGGTCTTGGGCAGCGGCGGCACGGCCGGCACCGCCGTCGCGGCCCACGCCGCCACGGCCACGGCGAGCACCGCCATCACCGCGAACAGCAGCCGCAGCCCGCCGGCCCACACCAGCACGCCGCCGAGCAGCGGGCCTGACGTGTAGCCGAGGCTCTTCCAGAAGCCGTAACCGCCGAACGCCCGGCCGTGCCTGGCCGCCGGGCTGAGCCGGGCGACCAGGGCGGAGGCCGACGGGGAGAACGCCGAGGCGGCGGCCCCCTGGCCGAGCCTGGCCGCCCACAGCCAGCCGGAGCTGTCGGCGACGGCGTAAAGGGCGGAGGCCGCCGCGAAGGCGATCAGGCCGCCGAGCAGCACCGGGCGAGCGCCGATCCGGTCGGCCAGGGTGCCGAAGAGGGGCTTGAGCAGGACCTCCGCGCCGTCGTAGAGCGCCAGCAGCCCGCCGAGCACCAGCAGCGAGGTGACCGCCTCCGAGGATTGGCCGCCCAGGCTCGCCGCGACGCCGTGCGCGCCGAACGCCGTGGTGAACCCGGCCGCGTAGAGCGGCCACAATTGCCGGCGTCCCGGGTTCTCGTCAGCGGACTTGCGATCGGCCGCCTCGACCACAGCACCTCACTTTCGCCGCCTCGCTCTTCTCCGCTCAGGTTTCAGCCGTCAGGACATTTCGCACCCCTGCCGGGCCTGCGTCAAGTGTGGGGTGATCCCAGCCCGGACCCGACGCTTTCGGGTGCTCCTGGCGTCTGGTCGAGGTCGGCGCAAGGTGGCAGGCCCGAGCAGGCGGCGAGCACGGCCCGCAGCGCGTCCGGGTCAGGCTCCAGGTACGACAGGTCGGGGGTGGCCGGGGGGCGGATCGATGGTTTGGAGGTGCCCGGGGGTCAGGGGGCGGGCTCTTTGACGGGCTCGCCGAGCGAGAGCATGAGCCGGTTGGCCCAGTTGAAGAAGGCGGCGGCGTGGATGACGTCGCTGATGGCCAGGTCGTCGAGCCCGGCGACGCGCAGCGCCTCGATGTGGGCGGCGTCGAACTCCTCCGGGGTCGCGGTCAGCGCCACCGAGGCGTCGGTGATCGCCTGCCACCTGCCGTCCTGCGGCGCGTGCACCCCCTCGTCGAGCAGCCGCTGCACGTCCGGGCCGCGCTTGGAGTAGTGGGCCGCGAAGCGCGCGTGCACCGAGGCGCAGTAGACGCAGCCGTTGCGCCGCGAGGTGGCCGTCGCCGCCAGCTCGCGCTCGGCGCGCGGCAGCCCGCCGTCGGTGTTGTGGAAGATGTCGTTGTCGGTGTTGGTCCTGGCGTGCAGGATCGCGGGATCGCGGGCCAGCAGCAGGAAGTACGGCGACTTGGCGCGGGCCTTGTCCACCAGCGCCTCGTAGTGCTCGTCGGTCAGCTCCTCCGTGGTCAGCGGCGCCAGCCACGGCTCCCAGCCGAGCCGATCCTGGGTGAAGGCGAGCTGCGCCCGCTCGGAGCCGGTCATGAGGCGAGTCCCTTCTGCAGGTGACGCAGCCCGGCGGCCACGCGGATCTGGAACGTGAGGAAGGCCACGAGCTGCGACAGCGTCACGATTCCGGTGGCGCTCCAGCCCGCGCCGGCCAGCGCGTCCAGTGACTCCCGCCCGGCCTCGCGCGGCCGGAACACCAGCAGGTGAGCGTGCTCGAACGCGGCGGCGAGCCGTACCCCGACCTCCTCAGGCCGCTGCACCCGGTAACGCAGCCCCTCGTCGCTTTCCAGCGACAGCGGGCCTTCGCCCGGATAGACCCCGTACGGCCCGGTCGTCCCGCCGGCCTCGACCTCGGCCTCCACGACCGCCAGCAGGCCGGGGGCGAGCTCGGCCAGCCGGTCGGCGTAGAAGCGGGTCGCGGCGGGGTCGTGGTGCAGCCCGGCCACGAACGCGGCGATCGCGTCGCGCTCGACCAGCGTGACCTCGTCCTCCGCCCACGGGCTGAACAGCGCGTCGTAGCTGCGCTGGGCGTGCTCGCGGGCGGCGGGCCGCCTGCCGCGCAGCAGGTCGAGTGGCGAGCCGGGTTGGATGCCCGCCAGGTGGTCGATGACATCAGTGATCACGTCGAGCTCAATTCTGTGGAGGGGACCCAGCCGAGCGCGGGCGCGACCTCGGTCGCCAGCAGCTCGATCGAGCGGAGGATGAGCGGGTGCGGCGGATCGACCGAGTGCGCCTGGAAGACCAGGTCGGTGACCCGGGAGAGAGTCGGATCGGCCCGCAGGCTCTCGATGACGTCCTGGGGGGTGCCCACGTGCACGTCGAACGCGGCGATGCGCCGGTCCAGGTCGCTGTCGGGCAGCTCGAACGGCAGCCGGCCCCGGCCGAGCCCGAGCTCGGCGTACCGCAGCGCCTCCGCCCTGCTGTCGGCCACGAACGCGGTCCGCGAGGCCATGATCCGCGGGGTCGTGCCGGGCGGCAGGTTCTCGTAGTAGGCGTCCACGATGGGCCGCTGGATCTGCGCGAGCGTGGCCTGCGGGTCGTCGGCGGGTCGCGGCTGCGTGCGCGACAGCATCAGCCCGTTGCCCGCCTTGCCCGCCCGCGTGCCGCCGCTGACCGAGAACGTCGCCTCCCAGACGGCCTCCAGCAGCCTGGGAGCGGGCGGGTAGAGCCGGTTGCCGCCGCCGAGCTCGCCGCCGGACCAGGCGTTGACCAGCGTCGCGAGGTGTTCGGCGTAGATGGCGGAGCGCTCGGCGCTGTCGTGGCCGAACGGGGCGAACGACGCGGGCGTCCCGCCGCTGCCCACGCCGACCTCCAGCCGGCCGCCGGTCAGCAGGTCGAGCACGGCGGTGTCCTCGGCCACCCGCACCGGCTGCTCCAGCGGCAGCGTGATGATGCCGGTGCCGAGCCTGATGCGGCTGGTCCGCGCGGCGACGTGGGCGAGGAACACCAGCGGCGCGGGCAGCCCGCCCTCGGCGCCGTCGAAGTGGTGCTGGGCGACCCAGGCCGTGTCGAAGCCGAGGGACTCGGCGTGCGCGATCTGCTCGGTGGCCAGCCGGTAGCGCTCTGCCGGTGCGACGTCGTCGAGCAGCCGGGTGAAGAAGCCGATCCTCATAGCGCCGGCTCCGGAATTGCGGCCAGGAGCTCTTCGGTGTGGTCGTGCCGGGGGCCGGTGCAGAGCCCCCGGGTCGTTCCTGCTTCCACGATGGTTCCCTTGTTCTTGGCGGAGGCGGTGTGGGGTCTGCCGCACCGCCGCCAGGTCGTACATGAGCGCGGCGGCACCACCCGATCGAGCGGGTCGCGCGCGGGCACGCCGGGCGCCTCGGTGACCCCCGCCCCGCGATGGTCACCGTTCCCGGCGTGGGCTCTTCGAAGCGCACCACGATCCTGGCCGTGGCGGTCTCGCCCGAGCTTGACGTGCTTGACCAGGCCACGGACCGTGATCGCGGGCCGGCCGGCCCGGCAAACCCAGCATAACCTACCTAAAGAGCATGAATTTGCCGGGCATGTCCCCTCGACGCCACCGTGCGCCACTCAGCGGGTCGACCGGTAGTCCGGGGAGCGGCGATGGACGTGCCGCGACTCGGCCCGACCGGGCGGGTCGGGACGGATGAGCGGCTCACCACGGGCGGGCGAGTCGGCGCGGGCGGGTGACTCGTCGTGGGCTGGCGGCTCGTTGGCGGCGGGCGGCTCGGTCGAGGCCGGTTCAGTGGAAGCCGGTGGCCCGGTGGAAGCGACGATGTCGCCGAGGGTGATCTCGCCGAGCAGGGCGTCCTCGTGGTCGCGGAGCTGGGCCCAGATGGCGGCCAGCGGCGCGGCGGCCTTGGGGAAGGGCCGGGCGGCCTGCTCGACCCCCTCGGTGACGCGGATCACGTCGGCGAGCGCGATCTCCTTGGCCGGCCGGGCGAGCCAGTAACCGCCTTCGGGGCCGCGCTGGCTGTGGATGAGCCCGGCGCGGCGCAGCTGGAGAAGGATGTTGTCGCAGAAGCGGCGCGGAATCTCCTGCGAGTCGGCGATCCACTCGGCGTGCACCGGGCCGTCGGCCTCGGCCAGAGCCAGCATGGCGCCAAGGGCGTACTGGGTGCGGGCAGAGATTCTCATAGGCGTGTGAGCGCCACGAGCCCGGCTCCCATGGGAGACCGGGCCCGGCGGCGCGGGGGCCTCAGGCGGAGGCCGTCTCCTCCTCCTCGGTAGCCTTACGCCGCAGCTCCAGCTCCAGCGCCTCGACCGACTCGTTGGCCTTGTCCCGGCGGTATTCACGCACCGAGTAGGCGATGGCGGCCGCCCAGATGGCGGCGATGACCAGATACGCGATCGTCTGGACGGCACCGGAGGCGTCGATCCAGTCGCTGCGCAGCAGGGTGCGCACGTTGGTGAGGACGATGACGCCGCCCACGGCCGAGCCGAGGATGCGCGGCGGGATGTGCCGCACCAGCCAGGCCGCGATCGGCGCGGCGATGACGCCGCCGAGCAGCAGCACGGCCACCCAGGCGAAGTCGATGTTCTCGGAGCCGATGCCGATGAAGAAGCCGATGCTGGCGGCGATCGCGACCAGGAACTCGCTCGCGTCGATGGAGCCGATCACCTTGCGCGGGGCCAGGCGGCCGCTGGCCAGGATGGCGGGCGTGCCGACAGGACCCCAGCCGCCACCGCCGGTCGCGTCCACGAAGCCGGCCAGCAGGCCGAGCGGCGCGAGGAAGCGCCTGCGCAACGGCTTGCCCAGGTTGCCGCGCGGCAGGCCGAAGGCGGTGAAACGGATCAGGATGTACACGCCGAGTGACAGCAGGATGATCGACATGACCGGCGCGGCGATCTCGGTCGACAAGCTGGACAGGAACGTGGCCCCGGCGAACGCGCCGACGGCTCCCGGGATGCCGATCTTGGCGACGACCTTCCAGTCGACGTTGCCGAAGCGCCAGTGGGAGATTCCCGAGGCGAGCGTGGTGCCGATCTCGGCCAGGTGCACCGTGGCGGAGGCGGCCGCCGCGTTGGTGCCGATGGCCAGCAGAAGAGTGGTCGACGTGACGCCATAGGCCATGCCCAGGCTGCCGTCGACGAGCTGGGCTGCAAAACCGACCAGCCCGAGCAGGATGAGCGCTCGCACAACCGCCCCTTTCCTATCATTCCTACTGTACAAGTAGGGATAGCTTTTATCAGGTTCAAGATCTAGTCAAGTCCTAATTCCTACTCTTCCGATCAGATTTCCTGCGGGAGCGCTCTCCGCGCGTATGCCCGCACGTCGGCGTCGGGGTCGGTGCAGGCTTCCCTGAGCGCCGCGGCCACCGCGGGAGCCGGTCGCCTCTGAAGCGGATGAACTCCAGGTCGACCGGCCGGCCGTCGGCCAGGTGGGTGAGCCGCTCGACCATGAGCAGCGCGGCGGCGCGCGGCGCTTCGAGCGCCGCGGCGGTGTGGGTGTCGGCGTTGACCGCCTCAAGGGTGAGCTCGGCCGTCCCGAGCGGCTGGCCGGCGATCCGCTCCAGCAGCACGAAGATGTCGTTGTGCTCCAGGTCGGCGTCGAACAGCGGCTCGCCGACGTCGCGCACCAGATAGGTCAGGTCCAGCGAGAGCGGCAGGCCGTTGAGCCGGCGCAGCCGTTCAAGATAGACGACCTGCTCGCCGGCCGAAAGCCCGAGCCGATGGCTGACCGCGGCGGGCGGCTCGATCAGGCTCATCGTCCTGACCTGGTTGGTCACCTCACCGTGCTCGTGCAGGGTCTCCGCCAGGCCGAGCAGCCGGTGCAGGCCGTGCGGGTACTTCTCCCTGGCCACCGTGGTGCCCACGCCCGGGCACCGCTCGACCAGCCCTTCCTCGCGCAGCAGGCCCAGCGCCTCGCGCACGGTGTTGCGGGAGGCGCCGAACTCGCGGGCGAGCGCCGCCTCCAGCGGGAGCCGGCCGTGCGGGAAGTGCCCCTGGACGATCTGCCTTCTCAGCAGGTCGGCCACCTGCCGGGCCCGATCGGCCCGGCGTCGTGTGGCCATCACGCGTCCCACTGCCGCCCTCCCGGGGTGCTCGTCGGGCCGCTGCCTCCGGAAAAAGGGAAGATCCGCCACCCTGCGGGCGCTGCCTACACCCATGCGCCGGCCAGCAGCTCGAAGGAGCGCACGCGGTCGGCGTGGTCGTGGGTGATGGTGGTGACGAGCAGCTCGTCGGCGCCCGTGACGCGCTGGAGCACGCGCAGGCGATCGGCCACCGTCTGCGGCGAGCCGGCGAACTGGGTGTCCAGCCGGTCGGCGACCAGCGCCCGGTCCTGCTCGCTCCACACGTGCGCGTCGGCCTCCTCCGGGCTCGGGTACGGGATCGCGCCCCGGCCGCTGCGGATGCTGCGTACCCACAGCCCGTACGGCTTGGCCAGCTCGGCCGCCGCCGCGTCGTCGTCCGCCACGACCACGTCCGCCGAGACGACGACGTACGGCTCCGCCAGCACCTCGGACGGCTTGAACGCCTCCCGGTAGGCCGCCACCGCCTCCAGCACGCTCGACGGGCTGACGTGGTAGTTCGCCGCGAACGGCAGCCCGCGCTCGCCCGCCACCTGGGCGCTCTGGCCGCCGCTGCTGCCGAGCACCCACAGCTCGATGTCGGCGCCCTCGCCCGGCACGGCGTGCGCGGTCAGGCCGTCCGGCGAGGTGTAGGTGCCGCGCAGGAAGGCGATGATCTCGTCCACCTGGTCGGCGAAGTCGGGCGCCTGCGCGCCCGGCTGCTGCAGCAGCGACGCCTGGAAGGCCAGCTCGGGAACCTTGACGAGCTGGGACCAGTCGAACGGCGGCGGGATGAGCAGCCCGTCCACGACGCGTGACCCGGTGACGCCCGCGGCCGGCGGGGCCCCGTCGTTCGCGGCGGCCTTGGCCTTCAGCTCGGCCCGGCGCTGGCCGGAGCGGCCGAGCCCCAGGTCGATCCGGCCCGGGTGCAGCGCGTCGATGAGGCCGAACTGCTCGACCACCGCCAGCGGCGTCTGGTGCCCGAGCTGGACGGCCCCCGACCCCACCCTGATCCGGCCGGTGGCCGCCGCCACCAGGGCGATGAGGATCGCGGGCGCCGAGCTGGCCACCCCGGCCGCGAAGTGGTGCTCGGCCAGCCAGTAGCGCCGGTAGCCGAGCTCGTCGGCGCGCCGCGCGAGGTCGATCGTGTTGCGCAGCGCGTCGCCCGCGCTGCCTCCCGACGGGATCGGCGCCAGGTCGAGGATGGACAGGGGTACGGTCATGACAGCCCTCCGGGGAACGGCCTGCTGGGGATCTCCTTGCGCAGCGCGGGCGCGATCTCCGCCTGGAACAACTCCAGCGCGGCCCTGTGCTGCCCGTCCGTGAGGCCGTCGGCGTCGGCGTGCAGGTGCATCACCTCGTGCCCGAACCTTTCGTGATATCTGAGCACCTTGTCGATGATCTGCTGCGGACTGCCGACAAGGATGGAGCTGCGGTCGATGGCGTCCTCAAGGGAGTGGAAGACCGGCGGCACGCCGTACCTCTTGAAGGTTTCGAGCCGGGCCTGGAAGATCGGCCGGTACGTCTCGATCGCCTCCTGCGAGGTCCTGGCCGCGTAGTATCCGGCGCTGCCCGCCCCGACCAGCGCGTCGGCGGGATCGTGCCCGTAGTGGGCCCAGCGTTCCCGGTAGTACGCGATCAGCTCGGCGTAGGGCTCGATGGGGTTGGTGACGTTCGCGGAGAAGAGCGGGTCGCCGAAGCGCGCGGCCAGGTCCACCGACTCCTTGCTGGTGGCGCTGCCGTGCCAGACGCGGATCGGCTGCTGCAGCGGCCTCGGCCAGGTCTCCGCGTCCGTCAGCGACGGGCGGAAGCTCCCCTCCCAGGTCACCTTGTCCTCGCGCCAGAGCCTGCGGAACAGCTCGTAGCCCTCGCGGTTGCGCTCCCACTGGTCGTCTGCGGTGACGTGGAAGAGCTGGGCCTGGGCGGCGCCGTTGCCCTTGCCGATGATCAGTTCGAGGCGGCCGTCCGACAGGTGGTCGAGGGTGGCGTAGTCCTCGTAGGCCCGTACGGGGTCCAGGAGGCTGAGCGTGGTGACGGCGGTGAACAGGCGGATGCGGGAGGTCCTGGCGGCGATGTGGCTGAGCACCACGGGCGGGGAGGAGGAGATGAACGGCCGCTCGTGCCGCTCCCCCACGCCGAAGCCGTCGAAGCCGAGCTCCTCGGCCAGGACCGCGTTGTCGACGACCTCGCGGAAGCGCTCGTTGGTGGACTTGCGACCGTCGTGCACGATCAACGTGATGGCAAGAAATTTCACGCTATATCAGCTTTCTGTACGGCGTAACGGCTGGCTGGGCGGGGCAGGCCCAGGTGCCCGCGCAGGGTGGTGGCCTCGTACCGGCTTCTGAAGGCGCCGCGTTCCCGCAGCGCGGGGACCAGGCCGCGGGTGATCCCCTCCAGGTCGATCGGCACCGCGCCGGGCCGCAGCCGGTAGCCCTCGATCCCGGCCGTCCGCCAGTCGAGCAGCAGGTCCGCCAGCTCGTCCGCGGTGCCGGCGAACACGTACGCGTCCGAGGTGAGCTCCGCGCCGGCCAGCTCGTCGAGCTTGGCCTTGCGCCCGGCGGCGTCGTCGCCGACGAACACCAGCAGGTCGGCGAAGACCTTCAGCGGTCCCCGCCGCACGCTCTCGACCTGCCGGACGATGGCCGCCGCGCCGTCCCGGTCGTGCGGGGTCACGAAGACGACGTCGGCGGAGCCGGCGGGCAGCTCGTACGGCACCGGCGACGCCCCGTGGTCGAGCACCGCGACGACCGGCTGCCCCTGCGGCGGCCGTGGCGTGATCGAGGGCCCCTTGACCGAGAACCGGTCCCCCGCGAAGTCGATGTAGTGCAGCCGGTCCCGGTCGATGAACCGCCCGGTGGCCACGTCCCTGATCTCGGCGTCATCCTCCCAGCTGTCCCACAGCCGCCTGGCCACCTCGACGGCGTCGGCCGCCTCGGCGAACAGCTCCGCCACCAGGTCCGCGCGCGCCGGATCGAGGACCGGCAGCTCCCTGCGGCCGAAGTGCGCGGCCTCCGTCCTGCGCCCCGACACCTGCACCCGCCAGCCCGCGCGCCCCGAGCTGACGTGATCCAGGGTCGCGATGCCGATCGCCACGTGGAACGGCTCGGTGTGCGTGGTCGTGGCGGTCGGCACCAGGCCGATGCGCGTGGTCAGCGGCGCGAGCGCGGCGGCGAGCAGCACGGCGTCGAACCGGCCGCGTACCTGGTCGGTGCGGTCGTCCGGGCCGTCGAGCAGCGTGGACTGCAGGCCGAGCGCGTCCTCTATGGTGACGAAGTCGAGCAGCCCGCGCTCGGCCTCGGCGACGAGCCCGGCCCAGTGCCGCGCGGTGAACAGCTCCCGCGCCTTGACCGCCGGGTCGCGCCAGGCCGCCGGATGCCAGCCCGCGCCGTCGAGGGCGACGGCCAGGTGCAGGTGATCGGCGCTCACGCGGCACCTCCCAGTCGCGCGTCCCGCGGGTCGGCGTCCAGCCCGAGATGGTCCCGGAGCGTGGGGCCGCCGTAGTCGGCGCGGTAGACGCCGCGCTCCTGCAGCAGCGGCACCACCTTGGCGGCGAAGTCGTCGAGCCCGCCGGGTGTCAGGTGCGGGACCAGGATGAACCCGTCGGCGGCGTCGGTGGCCACGAACTCCTCGATCTGCCTGGCCACGGTCTCGGGCGAGCCGACGAACGACTGGCGGCCGGTCATCTCGATGGCCAGCTCGCGGATGGTCAGGTCCTTCTCCTTCGCCACCTCCCGCCACCGCGCGGCCACCCCGAGCCGGTCGGCGACCTGGACCCGCCCCTGGGAGACGTCCTGCGCGCCTTCGGGCTCGACGTCGGGCAGCGGGCCTTCGGGGTCGTAGGCGGACATGTCCCTGCCCCAGATCTGCTCCAGGAAGGCGATCGCGGTCTGCGGGCCCACCTGGAGCCGGCGGATCTCGGCGGCGTGCTCGGCCGCCTCGGCGTCGGTGTCGCCGAGCGCGAACGTCGCGGCCGGCATGATCTTGAGCTGGTGCGGCTGCCGCCCGTACTTCGCCAGGCGGCGCTTGACGTCGGTGTAGAAGGCCCGGCCCGCCTCCAGGGTGCCGTGCCGGGTGAAGATGACGTCGGCCGTGGCGGCGGCGAACTCCCTGCCCTCCTCCGAGTCGCCCGCCTGGATGATCACGGGCTGCCCCTGCGGGCTGCGCGGGACGTTGAAGCGGCCTTCGACGGTGAAGTGGCGGCCCTGGTGGCGGACGGCCGACACGGCGTCGGAGCGCAGGAACCGGCCGCTCTCCTGGTCGGCGAGCACGGCGTCGGCCCGCCAGGAGTCCCAGAGCGCGCGCGAGAGCCGGACGAACTCCTCCGCCCGCATGTAGCGCTCGGAACGGTCCAGGAAGCCGCCGCGGCGGAAGTTCTCGCCGGTGAAGGCGTCGGAGGTGGTGACCACGTTCCAGGCGGCCCGGCCCTGGCTGAGGTGGTCGAGGGTGGCCAGCCGCCGGGCCAGCTCGTACGGCTCGTTGAAGGTGGTGTTGACCGTGGCGGCCAGGCCGAGCCGGTCGGTGATCGCGGACAGCGCGGCCAGCACCGTCAGCGCCTCGGGCCGGCCGACCACGTCGAGGTCGTGGACGCGGCCCTTCAGCTCACGCAGCCGCAGCCCTTCGGCCAGGAAGAAGAAGTCGAACTTGGCGCGCTCGGCGGTGCGCGCCAGGTGCTGGAAGGAGGCGAAGTCGATCTGGCTTCTGGAGCGGGGATCGGCCCAGACGGTGGTGTTGTTCACGCCCGGGAAGTGAGCGGCCAGGTGCACCTGTTTCATGGAGTGCTCCTCGTGCGGTGGGGTGGGGTAGGTGCGGTCGGGTCAGCGGACGGCCTTGTGGTCCGGATCGGGCAGGCGGGGGACGGCCTCGACCAGCGCGCGGGTGTAGGGGTGGACCGGCTCGGTGAAGACCTGCTCCACGTCGCCCTCCTCCACCACGGCGCCGTCCTTCATGACCAGGACGCGGTCGCTCAGGTGGTGCACGACGCCGAGATCGTGGCTGATGAACAGCAGGGCGGTCCCGTACTCGGCTTGGAGCTCCACGAGCAGGTCGAGCACCTGGGCCTGGATCGAGACGTCGAGCGCGGACACGGGCTCGTCGCAGACGAGCACGTCGGGACGGGGGCCGAGGGCCCGGGCGATGGCGACGCGCTGGCGCTGGCCGCCGGACAGCTCGCGCGGGTGGCGGGCGGCCACGCCGGAGGGCAGCCCGACGCGGGTCAGCAGGTCGAGCACGCGCTCCCTGCGCTCCTTGCGGGCGCCGCGGGGCAGTTCGAGCGGCTCGGCGACCAGGCGGCCGACGGTGTGGCGGGGGTCGAAGGAGTCGAGCGGGTTCTGGGAGATGAGCTGGATCC
The DNA here is from genome assembly GCF_005889725.1 of Nonomuraea zeae. Lineage (GTDB taxonomy): Bacteria > Actinomycetota > Actinomycetes > Streptosporangiales > Streptosporangiaceae > Nonomuraea > Nonomuraea zeae. The sequence goes on along the minus strand of NZ_VCKX01000026.1, from coordinate 21,356 downwards.
TGCGGCGCAGGGGGCGGCGCCGGCGTTCCGGCACGCCGCTCCACTGCCGCTGGTGCAGGCTCACCCGGCCGTCGCCGGGTTCGAGCAGGCCGAGGACCAGCCGGGCGAGCGTGGTCTTGCCCGAGCCGGACTCGCCGACGATGCCCAGGGTCTCGCCCTCGTGCAGGGTGAAGGAGACGTCGTCGACCACGCGGCGCGGGCCGTACGACCTGGTCAGGCCGCTGGCGGCGAGCACCTGCGCCGAGGGGTTCGGCGCGCGGCGCGCCAGGGGCGGCCCGCCCGACAGGCGGGTGCCGCGCGAGGCCGCCGAGGGCACGGCGGCCAGCAGCGAGCGGGTGTACTCGTGGGCGGGCGCGGCCAGGACCTGCCCGGCCGGGCCCTCCTCGACCGCGCGGCCGTCCCGCATGACGATGATGCGATCGGCGATCGAGGCGACCACCGCCAGGTCGTGGCTGATCAGCAGCAACGCGGTGCCCGCCGCCTTGCGCTCGGCGAGCAGCCGCAGGATCTGGGCCTGCACGGTCACGTCGAGCGCCGTGGTGGGCTCGTCGGCGATGATCAGCTCCGGCTCCGCCGCGATGGCCGAGGCGATCAGCACGCGCTGCCGCAGGCCGCCGGAGAGCTGGTGGGGGTGCTGCCGCGCGCGTACGTCCGGCTCCGGGACGCCGACGGCGTCCAGCAGCTCCAGCACCCGGTCCGCGCGACGGGCCCGCGGCACGACGTCGTGCACCGCCAGCACCTCCGCGATCTCGGCGCCCACGGTCCTGAGCGGGTCGAGCGAGACCAGCGCGTCCTGCAGCACGAGCCCGGCGAACCGGCCGCGCAGCTTGCGCCAGTCCCCAGGCCCGAACCCGCGCACGTCCCGGCCGCCCACGCTGAACCGCTCGGCGCGCACCTTGGAGCCCGGCCCGGCGAGGCCGAGCAGCGACCTGGCCGTGACGCTCTTGCCCGATCCGGACTCGCCGACGATCGCCACGCACTCCCCCGGCGCGACCGACAGCGACAGGCCGCGCACGACCTCGTTCGCGCCGAAGCTCACCCGCAGGTCCTCCACGCTCACGAGCGTCGTGACAGAGGGCGGGGCCGCGTACGTGGTCATGGGGTGCCCTTTCCGCCGGTCATGAGGTCCTTCCTTCGAAGCGGCGCTGCAGGCGGCGGCCGACGACCGTCAGGCAGACGACGGTCAGCGTGACGGCGACGCCCGGGAACAGCGCCTGCCACCAGGCCACCCGCAGGTAGTTGCGGGCCTCGGAGAGCATCGCGCCCCACTCGGCGGCCGGCGGCTGCGGCCCCATGCCGAGGAAGCTGAGCCCGGAGGCGGCGATGACGGCCTGGCCGAGCCCGATCGTGGCCAGCACCGGGATCGGGCCGAGCACGTTGGGCAGGACGTGACCGGCGACGATCGCCACCCGCGACCGGCCGAACGTGACCGCCTGCTCGACGTATCCGGCATGCCGCACCACGAAGGTCTGGGCGCGGATCACCCGGGCGTAGTTCGGGAGCGCGGCGACGGCGATGGCGAAGATGACGTTCCCGGTGCCCGGGCCGGTGATCGCGATGACGAGCAGGGCGAGCAGCAGCTCGGGCAGCGTGGACAGGACGTCGAAGGAGCGGGCCAGGGCCTCGTCCAGCCATTTCGGCGACAGCCCGGCGGCCAGGCCGAGCAGCACGCCCGCGGCCACCGCCAGGGCGGTCGCGGTCACGCCGATGCTGAGCGAGTGGCGGGCGCCGTACACGACCCTGGACAGCACGTCGCGGCCCAGGTGGTCGCTGCCGAACCAGTGCGCGCCGTCCGGCGGGGCGAGCGCGCTGAGCGGGTCGGCGGCCAGCGGATCGACGCCGGTGAGCAGGCCGGGCACGGCGACGGCCAGGGCGAGCACGGCCAGGAAGGCGAAGGGGGCGAGCAGGCGCACCTCAGCCCCCGATCCGCGGGTCGATGGCGCGGTAGGCCACGTCGAGGAGCGTGCTGATGGCCACGTACACGATCGCGGACAGCAGGACGACGGCCATCACCACCGGCATGTCGCGGCCGGTGACCGCCTGCATGGCGACCTGCCCGAGCCCTGGCCGGCCGAACAGCACCTCGGTGATCACCGCCCCGCCGAGCAGCGTGCCGGTGAACCAGCCCGCGAGCGTGACGGCCGGGATCAGCGCGTGCCTGAGCGCGTGCCGGACCACCAGCATCCGCTCGCTCAGCCCGCGCGCCCGCGCGGTGACGGCGAACGGCTGCTCCAGCGCCCGTTCGAGGCCGCCGCGCAGCACCTGGCCGAGCACGCCCGCGATCGGCAGGCCCAGCGCGAGCGCGGGCAGCACGAGCGCCTGGGGTCCGGCGGCGCCGGAGACGGGGAACCAGCCCAGCGCGAACGAGAACACCGACAGCAGCACGAGCCCGATCAGGAACGGCGGCACCGAGACCGACACCAGCTCGGCGGCCGAGGCCGTGCCGCGCAGCCACCGGCCGCGGCCCGCGGTCACCGCCGCGATGATCCCGGCCAGCGCCACGCCGACCGCCGCGGCGGCGAGCGTGAGCTGGACGGTGGGCCCGATCTGGGTGGCCAGGATCTCGCCGACGCCGAGTTGCAGGTGGTAGGAGCGGCCGAGGTCGCCGTGCAGGAGCCGCCACAGGTAGGACAGGTACTGGACCACCTCGGGCCGGTCGAGCCCCCATTCCTCGATGATCCGCGCGCGGATCTCCGGGGTGTCGGCGCCGTCGCCGATCAGGATGTCGATGGTCTCGCCCGGGGCCAGGAGCAGCGCGATGTACGCCGTGCTGGCCGCCGCCCACAGCACGACCAGTCCCGTGAGCAGCCGTCTGACGACGATCATGTGCCGATCCGGACGTCGTACGCGTTGCGCGGGGTGCCCGAGCCCGGGTCGAAGCCAAGCCCCTGCACGCTCTTCTGCGCGGCGATCTGGTCGGCGGGCACGTAGATCGGCAGCACGATCGCCTTGTCCGTCACCGCCAACCGCTGGACCTTCGTGTAGAGCTCCTTCCGTTCGGCCTGGTCGGAGGTGGCCGTGGCCGCGGCGAGCCACTTCTCCATCTGCGGGTCGGAGTAGTGCGTGCGGTTGATGGCGCCCTTGCCGGGGAGCAGCAGGTTGAGCGCGGCGCCCGCGTCGGAGTCGCCGCGGGAGTTCTCGAAGAGCTCGTACTCGTTGTCGTCCAGCGCCTTCTGCGCCGTCCCCTGGTCGACGATCTTGACCTGGAAGTCGATCCCCGCGCTCTGCTTGACCTGCGCCTGGATGGCCTGGGCCAGGACGTCGCGGCGGTCCCTGATGAAGGCGGAGGCGGAGAGCGTGCGCACGGTCAGCCGCTTGCCGTCCTTGACCCGGAAGCCCTCGGCGTCGCGCTCCTTCCACCCGGCCTCGTCGAGCAGGGCGTTCGCCTTGGCCGGGTCGGTGCCGAACGTGCCTTCGAGCGTGGCGTCGTAGAACGGGCTGGCCTTGCCGACCACGCTCCACGCCCTGGTGGCGGTGCCCTGGTAGACGGCCTTGAGGACCGCGTCCAGGTCCGTCGCCGCGCGGAACGCCTCGCGTACGCGCTGGTCGTCGAAGGGGGCGTGGGAGGTGTTGAAGTAGTAGGTGAAGGCGGTGCCCGAGTTGAGCGCGCTCTGGTAGGTCAGGTTGGGGTCGCTCTTGATCAGCGCCGTCTCGGTGGCCGGGACGCCCTCGATGACCTGCACCTGGCCGGAGGTGAGCGCGCCGACGCGGACGGCGGCCTCCGGCAGGAACCGGTAGGTGAGCTGGGAGAGGTGGGCCGGGCCCTGGTGGCCGGCGCCCGCCGGCGGCCACTTGTAGGCGGGGTTGCGGCGGTAGCGGATCTCCTGGCCCTGCACGAACGCGTCCAGGATGAACGGCCCCGTGCCGACCAGGTCCGGGCCGCCGAACTTGAGGTCCTTGGCCGACTGCAGCGACTTCGGCGAGATCTGCCCGGCGTACGGGGAGGCCAGGAAGTCGAGGAAGAGCCCGTCGGGCTCGGTGAGCGTGATCTTGAGGGTGGTCGGCGACAGCACCTCCGCCTTGTCGAAGGACTTGAGCTGGATGGAGGCGACCGTCGGGTTGTAGCCCGGCTTGCGGAACTGGTCGAGGTTGGCCTTGACCGCGGCGGCGTCGAACTTGGTGCCGTCGTGGAAGGTCACGTCGTCGCGTAGCTCCAGCGTGTAGACCAGCTCGTCCTCCGACACCTGCCACGACTTGGCCAGCCAGGGCTGGAAGGAACCGTCGGCGGTGCGCGAGAGCAGCGCGTCGAACTGGTTGAACACGAGCAGCCTGACCTTGTTCTGGGCCCACTGCTGCGGGTTCAGGGTGATCGGCTGCGTTTCGATGGCCCAGGTCAGGGAGGTGACCTGGGCTTGCTGGACGGGTTGCTGAGAGCCACAGGCGGTCAGGGCGACGACGAGTACTAGGGGCGCGATGCCCTTGGTTCGCTTCACGGGCCATCCTTGGGACCAGAGCCATTTACCTACCTAAAAAGTAGGTAATACATGAATAGCTGTCAACGGCCTTCACGCGGCGAATTTCTAGAACCGCTGGAGGACGAGCGCCGCGGGGCGGTCCGCGGACAGGGCCCCCTGCAGCGTGTTGAGCTGCACCCGCGCCCGCCGGTACGACGAGGAGATCCAGCGGATGCTCACCTCGCCCAGCTCGGTCAGCCCGTCGAACGCGCTGCCCCGATAGAAGTCCTGGGTGGTGGTGGCGCGCAGGTCGAAGCGGATCTGCCGGTCGGCCGCCGGGTTGACGGCGCCCTTGAAGCCCGTCGCGGGGTGCAGGTAGGAGAACTGGTCGAACGTCAGACTGAAGGGGCAGGGCGTGCCCGGCCGCACGAGGGTGAAGAGCCTGGCGCCCACCCCCTTCAGGTAGGAGTGGTAGTCCACCCGGGGATAGACGGGGATGGGGGTGACCGCGCCGGCGTCGGCGTCGGACTGCCCGGGGCGGAGCCCGGCAGCGGCGCGGTCTCCTGCACCGGCACGACGTCCTGCGCCTCCGGGAGGAAGACCGTCCCGAGGCGTTCCTGCAGACGTGACGTCCGTGGCATGTGCTCACTCCTCTCTCAGGCTGTGGCGGCCACGCCGGCCAGGATCGCGTGCGCGACCTCGCGTCCGGTCACCGCGCTGTGGTTGGGGATGAAGGCGTCCGCCAGGAGGTTGTGCGGGACGCCGGGGCGCAGGTCGTAGGGGCGGCCGACGGCGAGCAGGGTGCCCCGGACGGTCTCCGGCGTCTGCTGCGCGCCGTTGGCGCCGATCCCGCCGTAGCGGCTGGCCGGCCCGAAGACGTCGGCGGCGACGCCGTCCTGGCCTGCCTGGCCGGCTTGGCCTGCCTGGCCTGCTTGGCCTGCCTGGCCGGTGACATCGGCGACGTCGGCGCCGGTCTGGCCGGCGAGCTGGGAGGCGATGCCGTACGCGATGCTGACGAGCTTGTCGTTCCTGGTGTGCGTGATCAGCATCGGCCCGGTGACGACCCCCGAGGTCACCGCCGAGCGGAACAGCCCGTCGTGCCCCGGCAGGTACTTGCTGGCGAAGCCGTAGTGCGAAAAGGCGCCCTGGAGCAACGCCATCGAGCAGGCGCGCGCGCCGATCCCGCCCGGCGCGGCCGCCGCCGCGGCCACCAGCCGCGCGCCGAAGCTGTGGCCGACGAGGTGTACGCGGATCCCGCCAGGGAGCTGCGTGCGCAGGAAGCGGGCCAGCCCTTCCCTGCCGACCGTGCCGGCCCGCTCCTTCATCTCGTAGTAGGCCACGAAGTCCACCAGCCGCCTTGCGCCTTCCAGGAAGCCGCCGACGACGTTCCGCAGCAGGCTGTCCGCGGGCACGGCGAGGTCGGCGTCCCGGTCCGTCGCGGGCGGGAGCCGGTGGGTGAGCTGCTCGGCGAGAGCGTCGTCGGAGAGCGTGAAGAGCTCGTCCGGCACGTCGTCGTCCGGCGTGTCCGGGGCCTCGCGGGCCGGCAGGAGGCCGCGGACCAGGGCGACGAACTCCCGCTGGGCCTGCCTGGAACGTTCCAGATCCGGAAGGAGGGCGCGGGCGGCGGACAGCCGCTCCTGCTGCTCCGGGGCGGCGAAGACCTCGCGCAGCCCGTCGAGCCGGATGCTCAGCTCCGTGCCGGGCAGCGCATTCAGCGAGTCGAGAGTGCCGGTCAGCCGCTCGAACCAGTCCCACTTCGAGGACGGCCACAGGACTCCGTACAGGGCGACCGTGCGACCGGCGAGCGCCGGCGTCACCTGCCTCAGCGAGCGGGCGAGCTCGCCGTACAGCTCGCGGGCGACCGTGGGCGTGTTGTTCCAGCCGTGCACGAGCATGATCAGGTCCGTGGGCGGCCGCCTGTCCACCAGGCTCGACACGTCGGTGGCGGCGGGCTCGGTCAGCAACCCCCCGTTCGACGCGAACTCCGCCTCCAGGTACGGGTATCCCGCCAGATCGCGTGCCATGTCGTGCTCCCTTCAGCAGCCTCGTTCACCGGCCCCCACCGGACTCTAGACAGCCGTCCGGTGGGGCCGCTTCGGGAGGCGACCTGGGGAAACCCCCAGCCTGGCGGGCGAGTGCCGCGCCGGGCTGGGGACGCGCCTGGGGGAAAGCCCTCATCCGGCCCCGCGGCGCCGGTCGCGCCGGCCGGTGCCGGAGCGGCGGCTACCTGGGGTCCCGGACCGCCAGCAGCGCCCGGTAGGCGGGCTTCGGCGCCAGGCTCTCGTCGAACAGGCAGGCCGAGCCCTGCCCGTCGAACCAGCCGGGCACCCACGAGTGCCGGTCGGTGAAGCCCCAGACCGTCAGCTCCTTGCACGCCTCGACGCTGAGACAGTCGGTGAGCGCGCGGCTGTAGTACGTGGCCTGGGTCGCGAGCTTCTCCTCGGTGACCGGCAGCTCCATGCGCACGTCCAGCTCCGTGACCGCGACCTCCAGGCCGAGGCCGGCGAAACGGCCCATGACGTTCGCCCAGTCACCCGGGTAGTCGTACTGGATGCCGAGGTGGCCCTGGAAGCCGACGCCGTGGATGGGCACGCCGCGCGCCTGGAGGTCCTTGACCAGGGCCAGGGTGGTCTCGATCTTGGGTGAGTTCCATTCGAGGTTGTAGTCGTTGATGAAGAGCTTGGCCTGCGGGTCCGCGCGGTGGGCCCAGCGGAAGGCGTCGGCGATGTAGCCGGGGCCGAGGTGGTCGAGCCAGATGCTCTTGCGCATCGTGCCGTCCTCCTCCACCACCTCGTTGACGACGTCCCACGCCCTGATCTTGCCCTTGTAGCGGCGGACCTCGGTGGTGATGTGGTCGCGCAGGATCGACCTGAGCTCGCCGGAGTCGATCGAGCCGTCGGCGACCCCGGTGGTCAGCCAGGCCGGCAGCTGGTTGTGCCAGACGAGGGTGTGGCCGCGTACGCGCTGGCGGTTGCGGCGGGCGTTCTCGACGAGGGCGTCGGCGTCGGCCCAGGTGTAGACCCCCCGCTCCGGCTCGACCGACTCCCACTTCATCGCGTTCTCCGCGGTGACGTGGGTGAACTCGCGGTTCAGGACCTTGCGGTAGTCGGGCTCGCCGCGCAGGGCGGCGATGTCGACGGCGGTGCCGATCCTGATGCCGTGCTGGTGCGCCAGTTCTCGCAGGTCACGCGGTGCGCGCGGATTCGCGTACGCGGGAAGGGGGGCGGCGAGTACGAGCGCGAGGGCGATGATCAATGGCTTCACCGGTGACCTCCGTTGCCGGTTGGGGGGATGACCACGACCCGCCTCCGAAAGTTTCGGAATTGTGTCGATAATTTCACTGGTCGCCGGAAACGTAAGCGCTCATGGAGGCCCCCGTCAACACCTGTCCTTCTCAGCGGGAGATCTCGACCGTGGCCCGCCAGGTCGCCCGGTCGCCGAGATGGTTGAGCATGTAGTGCGCGAGATCGGCCCGCGACAGGGAACGGGTGCGCGGCAGGTGCTCGTTGACGGCCGTCCGGTAGTCGCCGGTGAGCCCGCCGTCGGTGAGCACCGGCGGGCGGATGACGGTCCAGTCCAGGTCGCTGGCGGCGAGGAGGCCCTCCATCTTCGTCATGTCGGCGTACATGTGGCGATACAGCGGCCGGACCACCCGGCCGATCAGCAGACGCTGGCCCAGCGGCGCGGCCGGGGACAGGCCGAGGCTGGCCGAGGTGACGCAGAGCAGCCGGCGCACTCCGCCCTCCGGCATGGCCGCGATGATGCCGGCCATGCCCTGCGAGTAGATGGTCGTGGGGCGCCGGTCAGCGCTCCCCAGGCAGGACAGCACCGCGTCGTGCCCGGCCAGTGCCCCGCGCCAGCCCTGAGGCTCCAGCACGTTGCCGCGCAGGACCGTCAGGCCGTCACGGGAGGGGATCGACCAGGGGTCGCGGGCCACGGCGGTGACCCGGTGGCCGGAGCCGAGCGCCTGGGTGAGCAGCTGCGCGCCGGCCCGGCCGCTCGCGCCGAAGACGAACAGCCTCACGACGCGACCTGGCTGCGGCGTGACACGGCGAGAGCCGCCGCCACGGCGAGGATCACGAGGGTGACGACGGCCATGAACAGCTGGCCGTGCAGGCCGAGGACGAACTGGGTCTCCTGCTCGAACTCCGGGTCGTACGTGGCGGTGCCGGGGAACAGCAGGGCGGGGAACATGCTCGCCCAGGGCACGGCCAGGATGCCCGCCGACCACAGCAGGCGGGAGTGCGTGTCGCCCCGGCGGCGGGCGAGCAGGGCCAGGGCGAGCAGCCCGAAGGCCAGCGACGTGACGATGTATTGGGCGTCGTGGAACTTGGCGTGCGGGGGCCAGGCCGGGTTGAACATGTGCTCGTGAGCGGTGTCGTGGAGGACCAGGTCGAAGAGGAGCGCTCCCACCGCGGTCTCGGCCGCCATCAGGCCGATGAGCACTCTCGGCAGGGACCAGTGTCGCCTCGATGTCGCCATGTCTTGCCTCTCATCTCTATGTGGACGCTCCATGAGTGTAGTCACTACATCAATAGAGTTATTACATGACTAGAGTCACACTATTCGTGTAGCGACCGCCTCGAAGGCCCGTACGCTGGGCCTATGAGCGAGACGACGAGCCGGCGGGACCGCAAGAAGCTCCAGACGCGGCAGGCCGTCGGCGACGCGGCGATGCGGCTTTTCCTCGCGCAGGGGTTCGACGCCGTCACCATCGCCGACGTCGCCAGGGAGGCGGACGTGGCGGTCCAGACGGTCTTCAACCACTTCCCGACGAAGGAGGATCTCTTCTTCCAGGAGCGCGACAGCTTCGTGACGTCGCCGAGCGCGGCCGTCCGGGCTCGGCAGGACGGCGAATCGATCGCGCACGCCCTGACCTGCGGCTACCTGCGCCTGCTCGACGATTACCACGTGGCCGGGCTGCTCATGCACAGCGTGGACTACCAGCGGACCCTCGACGCCAGCCCCGCGCTGCGCGGCAGGGAGCTGGAGCTGCGCCGCGAGCGAGAGGAACTGCTGGCCGCCACGCTGGCCGAGGCCACGCCGCCGCTGAGCGATCCGCTGCGCCCCAGGCTGGTGGCGGCGCTCGCGTCGGCCGTCGATCGAGTGCTGGACGGGGAGTTCCGGCGCCGGCTGCTCGCCGGCGAGCCGGTCGGCGAGGTCCGCGTGTTGCTGAAGCCGCTGGCCGAAGAGCTGTTCGGCACCATCGACGCCGCCTGCAGGCACCTCGACGAACCGGGCCGCTGACCGCACCTTCCACGAACGGGGCCATTGACATAATGACCTCAGGTCAATATTAATGACCTGAGGTCAATAACGTGCACCCCCAAGGAGCGCAGATGTCCATGGCAACGGACAGCGAGACGACGTCCGGCATCCACCTGGTCGGCAAGCTGCTCGACCCCGCGTCGAGGATCGACCCGTACCCGGTCTACGCCGAGTTCCGGGCACGCGGCCCGGTGTGGGTCGAGGAGATGTCCTCGCTGGTGGTGACGGGCTACCGCGACTGCGAGACGCTGCTGCGCGACCCGCGGCTCAGCGCCGAGCGCTGGCGGTTCTTCAACCCCGACCCGTCGGCCGACCCCTACCCTCCGGACGCGCCGGCCTCGGTCCGGCAGCCCTGGTTCCTCTCCCTGGACCCGCCGGACCACACCCGGCTGCGGCGCCTGGTCAGCAAAGCGTTCACCGCACGCACCGTCGCCCGGATGGAGTCCTCCGTCGCGCGGCTGGTCGGCGAGCTCCTCGACCAGGCGGCCGGGGGCGAGACGTTCGACGTGCTGTCCGGCCTGGCCTACCCGCTGCCCATGATGGTCATCTGCCGCATGCTCGGCGTGCCGGCGGCGGACGAGCGGCTCTTCCACGGGTGGTCCACCCAGCTCACCCGGCTGCTCGACGGCTTCTCCGACCCCGGCGACGCCTCCGGTCAGACCCCGGAGTGGGTGCACGGCTCGGTCGAGATGCACCGGTACGTCAACGAGCTCGTCTCCGACCGGCGCAAGAGCCCGCTCCGGGACGACCTGATCTCCGAGCTGCTCGCCGCGGAGGACGGCGGCGACGTGCTCAGCCACGACGAGCTGGTCTCCACGATCGTGCTGCTGCTGGTGGCCGGGCACGAGACGACCGTCAACCTGATCGCCAACGGCGTGCTCGCCCTGCTGCGGCACCCCGGCCACCTCGCCGCCCTGCGCGCCGACCCCGGCCTGGCGCCCGCGGTCGTCGAGGAGGTCCTGCGCTACGATCCGCCGGTCCAGCTCACCGCCCGGGTCGCCCGCGAGGACGTGCCCGTCGGGCCGGCGAAGCTGCCCGCGGGCAGCCTGGTCATCCTCCTGCTGGCCGCGGCCCACCGGGACCCGGAGGCGAACCCGGATCCCGACCGGTTCGACCCGGGCCGCGAGCAGGTGCGGCACCTGGGCTTCGGCTTCGGCTCGCACTTCTGCCTCGGGGCGCCGCTGGCCAGGCTCGAAGCCCGGCTCGCCTTGGCCGCGTTCGCCCGGCGCGTCCGGGAGCCCGCGCTCGTCGCCGACCCGCCGCCGTACCGGGAGCACATCAATCTCCGCGGCGTCCGCGAGCTCCTCGTCGCCCACGCGGGGGTGACGAGGTGAGGATCCCCATCGGGCGGGAGGCCGCGGACGGGGCCCGCGGGGTCCACTAACCTGGTGCCGTGGTCACCTCCAGGAGCCGCCGCCGCCTCTCTCCCGAGGCCAGGCGCAGTGAGCTCATCGACGCCGCCATCCGGCTCCTGGAGTCCCGGCAGGACGTTAGCAACTGGGTCCAGGCCGTCACCGCCGAGGCCGACGCCGCCAAGGGCACCTTCTACGTCTACTTCTCCTCCTGGGAGGAGATGCTGGCCGCGGTGCGCGACCGCGTGCTGCGCGACTACGTGGACCGGTTCCACCAGCTCGCCGAGTCCACCGAGCCGATCGACTGGTGGGCCACCCTCGACGCCGAGTGCGCGGCGGCCGTCGGCGTCATCTCCCAGCCCGGCGGGCTCCACGACGCCGTCTTCCACTTCGGCTCCGCGGCCGCGCCCGTGGACGAAGGGCTCGACGTCATCGCCGCCATCGCCAGGGCGCTGCGCCGCGGCATGGCGGAGGGCGCGTTCCGCCCCGTCGATCCGCGGATCGCGGCCACGTTCCTGTTCACGGTCCTGCACGGCGCCGGGGACGCCATCGCCGCCGGCGACCAGCCGGAGCGCTGGCTGGCGGCCGTCCACGACCTCACCCGCCACTGGCTCGCGGCGCCACCGGGCGGCGGCGCCGCGGACACCCCGTAGCGGCCGCGACCAGCAGCCGAACGGCCCGCTCAGGCGCTGGCCAGGCGCGGGGCCTTCGCCTCGTCGAGCGCGGCGCGCTCCGCCTCCACCAGGCTCCGGCAGCGCGCGACCTCCTCCTCCACCCGGGCGTCGTCCCAGCCGAGCAGGTCCGCCATCAGCCGGGCGATCAGCGGCGCGGACTCCTCGGCGAGCACGTTCGACTCGATGAGCATCCGGGTCCTGCGGGCCACGATGTCCTCGGCGTGCAGCGCGCCCTCGTGGGTGACGGCGTAGCAGACCTCGGCCCTGAGCCACGGGCCCTCCTCCATGAGCGGCTCGCCGAGCGCGGGGTCCTCCCTGACCAGCTCCAGCACCTCCATGGCGAGGCTGCCGTAGCGCCTGATCAGGTGGGTCACGGTGTCGGTGTCCAGGTCGTGGTCCTCGGCGATGCGCCGGACGGAGAGCTGGAGCGCGGGCAGCCCGTCGGCGCCGAGCAGCGGCAGCCGGTCGGTGACCGACTCGGGCACGTCGTAGCCTTCGAGCACCGCGTCGATCACGTCCTTGGCCATGATCCGGTACGTGGTGTACTTCCCGCCCGCGATGGTGGCCAGCCCGGGCACCGGCACGTCCACGACGTGTTCCCTGGACAGCTTGGTGGTGGACGAGCGCTGGTCGGCGGCCACCAGCGGGCGCAGCCCCACGTAGAGGCCCACGACGTCGTCCCGGGTCAGCGGCCTGGCCAGCACGGAGTTGGCGTGCTCCAGGATGTAGTCGATGTCCTCGCCCGTGGCCAGGGGCTCGGCGCGCTCACCGTCGTAGTCCGTGTCCGTGGTGCCGAGGATCCACCGGCGCCTGGTCCACGGGATGATGAACAGCACGCTCTTCTCGGCGCGGATGATCATGCCGGTCCGCGACTTGATGGCCTCGCCCGGCACCAGCACGTGGACGCCCTTGGACATCCGCACCTTGAAACCCGGCTCGGCCCCGCCGGGCAGCTCGTTGACCAGGTCGGTCCACACGCCCGCGCAGACCACGACGGAGTCGGCGCCGACCTCGATCTCGCGGCCCGTCTCCTCGTCGCGCACGACGGCCCCGACGATCCGCTCGCCGTGCTCGTCGCGCAGCAGCCGCGTGGCGCTCGTCCTGGTCGCGATCACCGCGCCGTGCGCGGCGGCCGTGCGGGCCAGCATGAGCGTGAAGCGGGCGTCGTCGACCTGCGCGTCGTAGTAGATCATGGCGCCGGTCAGCACGTCGGCCCGCAGCCCCGGAGCCAGGCGCCGAGCCTCCTTGACCGACAGGGATCGGTGCCTGGGCATCGGGCGGCGCATGCCCTCCAGCGCGTCGTACAACGTCAGCCCCGCCGCCACGTACGGCTGCTCGACCACCTTGCGGCGCAGCGGATAGAGGAACGTGACGGGCTTGACCAGGTGCGGCGCCAGGCGGGAGACCAGCAGGTCACGCTCCTTGAGCGCCTCGCGGACGAGCTTGAAGTCGAGGTGCTCCAGATAGCGCAGCCCGCCGTGGATCAGCTTGCTGGACCGGCTCGACGTGCCCGACGCCAGGTCACGGCTCTCCACGAGCGCGACGCGCAGCCCCCGTGAGGCGGCGTCCAGCGCGGCGCCCGCGCCGGTCACGCCCCCGCCGATGACGAGCACGTCGAAGGGCTCCCCCGCGAGCCGGTCGATGGTGTCCTGCCGGTTCCTGGCATCGAGCACGCCGGTCAGGCCCATGGCACATCACTCACTTTCCGCAACAGATCCAGCACAGTCCGTATGCATTCCCGCTAATCGGGAATGGCACACAAGGGGATAGAAAGCGGGGGTTGAAGTGGCCGTACGTCTCTACAGGATGGGTCTGGCCGGCGAGCTGATCGCGGAGTTCGCCGGCACCATGGTGCTCATCCTCTTCGGCGCGGGGGTGGTCGCGCAGGTGGTGGCCGCCGAGCTGGGCAACCACGACAGCATCGCCTGGGCGTGGGGAATCGGCGTCGCGCTCGGCATCTACGTCGCGGGCCGGACCACGGGCGCGCACCTCAACCCGGCGGTCACGCTCGCGTTCGCCGCCTTCCGCGGCTTCGCGTGGAACAAGGTCGTGCCGTTCGCCCTGGCGCAGACCGCGGGCGCCTTCGTCGCCGCGCTCCTGGTCCGCTGGAACTACACCGAGATCCTGTCCATGGCCGACCCCGGCCACACGTTCAAGACCCAGATCGTCTTCTCGACCCTGCCGGGCAACGGCACCCTGCCGGTGGGCCTCTGGGGCGGGCTGCGCGACCAGATCATCGGCACCGCCATCCTGCTGTTCGTCATCTTCGCCCTGTCCGACACCAGGAACATGGCGCCGAGCGCGAATCTCGGCCCGGTCGTCATCGGCCTGCTGATCGTCGCGATCGGCATGGCCTTCGGCGCGGACGCCGGCTACGCGATCAACCCCGCCCGCGACTTCGGCCCGCGCCTGGCGTCCTTCCTGACCGGGTACTCCACCGCGTGGCGAGATCAGTACGGCGACCTGTACTTCTGGGTGCCCATCGTCGGCCCCGTGATCGGCGGGGTCATCGGGGCCGCCCTGTACCAGGCGTGCATCGCCCGGTTCCTGCCGCCGGGCGAGGACCGCGACTCCGTGAAGCCGTCGGACGCCTGAGGTCTCTTCAGATCGCCCGAACCCGCCCGAACCAGCTCGAACCCGCTTGAAACTGCCGGAAACCCGCGAAGGAGAACGACATGCCCGATTTCGTGGGCGCCATCGACCAGGGCACCACCAGCACCCGCTTCATGATCTTCGATCACGCGGGCGCCGAGGTCGGCAAGTTCCAGCTCGAACACCAGCAGATCCTGCCCAGGGCGGGCTGGGTGGAGCACAACCCGATCGAGATCTGGACCAGGACCGCCGCCGTCGTCCAGACCACGATCCAGCGGGCCGGGCTGCACGACACCGACCTGGCCGCGCTGGGCGTCACCAACCAGCGCGAGACCACGGTCGTGTGGAACCCGCGCACCGGCCGCCCGTACTACAACGCGATCGTCTGGCAGGACACCAGGACCGACCGGATCGCCGCCGCGCTGGAGCGGGACGGCCGGGGTGACGTCATCCGCAGGAAGACGGGCCTGCGGCCGGACGCGTACTTCTCGGGTGGCAAGATCCAGTGGATCCTGGAGAACGTGGACGGCGTCCGCGAGGCGGCGGACCGGGGAGAGGCCGTCTTCGGCAACACCGACACCTGGACCGTGTGGAACCTCACCGGCGGCACCAACGGCGGCGTGCACATCACCGACGTCACCAACGCCAGCCGCACGATGCTGATGAACCTGGAGACCCTCGACTGGGACGACGAGCTGCTGTCCTTCTTCGGCATCCCGCGCCGGATGCTGCCGGAGATCCGGCCGTCGTCGGAGCCGGCCGCCTACGGCACGACGATCCCGTACGGACCGGTCGGGGGCCAGGTGCCGATCACCGGCATCCTGGGCGACCAGCAGGCCGCCACCGTCGGGCAGGTCTGCTTCTCGCCCGGCGAGGCCAAGAACACCTACGGCACCGGCAACTTCATGCTGCTCAACACCGGCACCAACCTCGTACGCTCCGAGAGCGGGCTGCTCACCACCGTCGCCTACAAGTTCGGCGACCAGCCCCCCGTCTTCGCGCTCGAAGGCTCGATCGCCGTGACCGGCTCGGCCGTGCAGTGGCTGCGCGACCAGCTGCACGTCATCAGCTCCGCCCCGCAGAGCGAGGCGCTGGCCCGGCAGGTGGAGGACTCCGGGGGGATGTACTTCGTGCCGGCGTTCTCCGGCCTGTTCGCCCCCTACTGGCGCGCGGACGCCCGGGGCGCGATCGTCGGCCTGTCGCGCTTCAACACCGACGCCCACCTCGCCCGCGCCACCCTGGAGGCGATCTGCTACCAGAGCAGGGACGTCGTCGAGGCGATGCAGGAGGACTCCGGGGTGGTCCTGGACGTGCTGAAGGTGGACGGCGGGGTCACCGCGAACAACCTGTGCATGCAGCTCCAGTCCGACATCCTCGGCGTGCCCGTCAGCCGCCCGGTCGTCGCCGAGACCACCGCGCTCGGCGCGGCCTACGCGGCCGGGCTCGCGGTCGGCTTCTGGCGGGACACCGAGGAGCTGCGGACCCACTGGGCGGAGGACCGCCGCTGGGAGCCCACGTGGACCCAGGAGCAGCGCGACGAGGGCTACGCGGGCTGGAAGAAGGCCGTGACGAAGACGTTCGGCTGGGGCGAGATCGGCTGATCGGGGGCTCAGCCGATGGTGTAGCTGGTGTCGCCGTCGGTGAAGTAGAAGAAGTCGCCGTCCCCGCCGATCGACGCGCCGGTGTAGTCGCTGTGGTACGACCACGCGCCGCCGTCGTCACCGCTCCCGGGAGCCGCCTGGGAGCCGTCGTCACCACCGCCGGAAGCCGCCTGCGAGTCGTCGGCGACCGGGCCGGCGCCCCAGCCCTCGTCCCAGCCCGCGCCCCAGTCGGCCGTCCCCTCCCCGGGCTCGGTCGCGGCGCCGGCCTCGCTCGCCGCCGCGAGTGCCGCGACGCCCGCGGCCGCGCCCGCCACGGCGACGGCGGCCGGGATCCAGAAGCGGCGCTCCGACGCCTCCCCCGCATAGGCACGCGACACCTCGCGGGCCCGGTCGAACTGGCTGCTGAAGATCGACATGATGGTTACGCCCTTTCAGAAGTCGAGGAAGCGCGGAGTGCGTACGGCCTCGCGTGCGGCCCGAAGGTGGTCGGCGATCTCGCCGCGCCGCAGCCGGACCCCTGAGCCGCCCGGATAGCGCCGCATGACGTCGAGCGTGGCCAGCCGGCGGGCCACCGCGCGCAGCACCGGCACCCGGGCCGCCTCCGGGGCCGCGCGGAGCTCCTGGCCGATCCGGCGGGCGCTCTCCCAGCGCAGGCCGAACGCGTTCTCGGTCAGCACGTACCCGAGGACCGGCAGCGCGGTGCCGACCAGCGCGTTCCAGCGGTCCAGCACCATCGCCCAGCCGCGCTCGGACTGCGCGGTCACCTGCGCCTTGCGCTGCTCCCCCTGCGCGTGCGACGAGTACGCCTGCGAGATCCCCGACACCGCGAACACCGGGTTCAGCAGCGCCGCCGCCCCGAACGACAGCGCCGCCCCGGCGTAGCTGACCTTCGGCAGCGCGGCCGGATCGAGGTCCATCACCCGCGACAGCTGCCCGGCCAGCTGCGCGGTCTCCGCCGCGGCCCGCTGCACCGGCGCGAACGCGGCCCGCAACCGGGCCTCGCCCGCCTTCAGCCAGTCCGGCTCCGCGCCACCCGTGACCGCCGCCAGCAGGCACGCGTCCCGATGCCGCAGGAAGGCCGGCAGGACGTGGCCCACCTGGTCGAGGTGTGCCTGCAGCTCGCCGATGCCGACCTGCAGGACGGCCGCCACGCGCGAGCGCTCCTCCGGCGAGCCGGGCGGCGGGATCGGCGCGCCCAGGCCGTCGGCCCCGACGTCGCCGAGCAGGGCGGCATGCAGCTCGTAGAACGGGCCGAACACCGTGTAGAGCAGGTAGTCCTCCTCCAGCCCGACCGCCGCACGCAGCATGTCCGGGATCTGCCCCGCGCCCGCGCACGCGTTGCCCCACGCCCTGACCTCGGTGTGCAGCGCCTGGACGAGCTCCGCCTGGGCGACGATCCTGAGGTCGGTGCGCTCGGTCGTCAGCCGCATCTCCGCCCGCGGCGGCCCGGGCTCGGCCTCGACCGTCCTGATCGACTCGTACGCGATCCGCAGGTTGACGCCCGAGCCCTTGACCCGCATGCCGTCCGGCGCGAACGCGCACGCGACCGGCCGGCCGTCGGCCAGCTCGGCGGGCAGGACACCCGAGGTGAGCGTGCGCTCGGCGGCGCCGCGCAGCCGGGCGTTGCCGTACAGCCGGCGTCCGAACACCTCGGAGGCGCACTCCACCGTCACCGGCCCGTGCGCCGGGTTGAACACGACGAATCGCTCGGCCGTCCCGGCGATCCGCAGGTGCGTGTCGTCCAGGTCGAAGTGCGCGAGCACGCGCTGGGTGTCCGGCGACTGGAACTCCAGGGCGTCGTCGCTCAGCACGCAGTCCGCCTTGCGCGCTCCGGCGCCGCCCAGGCCGCGTACCGACACGGGCGCGGAGGTGCCGACCGTGCTCGGGCCCGGCCCCGCCGACCCGATGACGGCGAGGAAGGCCCGGCGTACCAAGGGGGTGACGAGGTGCAGGGTGGCGCCGGTCAGGAAGTGCCCGCCGAGCAGGGCGCCGCCCCGCAGCTCGACGGCGCTCTGCCCGGCGGGGGTCACGGTGACCCGGTTCACGGGCCATTCCAGGGGGATCTTCCCGCGGCTGCGCAGCTGGAGCCGCCCTCCGGCGACGACGACGTACGCCATCAGCTCGGCGGGGGCGGAGTCGTCCGACTCTTCCCCGTCCTGCGCGGAGCGGTCGGGCTCCGACTCGTACCAGGGGGTGACGGAGACCGCGCAGGGGCTGATGAAGTCGGTCGTCGCGGCGTCCGGCATCAACCGGCCGCGCAGCCCGGTCAGCGCGGCGAGCGCGGGCTCTGGCAGCTCCCCCGAGGTGAGCCGGATCGACCGGCCCTGCGGCAGCCGGAGGTCGGCGACGAGCCTGGTGCTCCTGTCGGCCAGCCCGATGGTGGCGTCGGGGTCCGCCGCCGGATCCAGCGCGATGATGGCCGGGCTGCCGAGCCCGCCGGTGTCGTGCACGTACACGGCCGGCTGGTCGGTCAGCAGAAGGGAGCGGCTGCCGGTCCAGGAGAACCCGGACGACTGCTGCTCCACGAACAAGTGGTGATGCGAACTGTCGAAGACGACTCGTCCGCGTACGGCTCCCCAGACCACCGGCACGGCCGGCTCCCTCCTGCCGAGGCGGTCCCCTTGCTCAGGATCGTGCCTCGGTAGAGAGCGCCGGTACAGGCAGAAATACCCACAACTCACACCCTCGGCGAGGGAGCACGAGCCAGCCCCCGGGACTGAGCCGCCCGATGTGGTGATTTCCGCTATTCATACGCAGGAGTCTCCCGCTGTAGAGTCCGCTCATGGATGTCCTCAGCGACGTCGTCGCGCTCATGCGGACCGGCCGGCCGACCTCCGCCCGCATCTCCTGGCGGGCTCCCTGGGGCCAGGAGTTCCCGTCGGCGCCCGGGTCCGCGGGCTTCCAGGTGGTGCTGCGCGGCTCGTGCTGGCTCATCCCGCCGACCGGCGAGCCCGTCCCGCTGAGCGTGGGCGACGTGGTGTTCCTGCCGCACGGCGACGGTTACGGCCTGGCCGACGATCCCGGCCGCGCGCTGACCGCGCCCTCCTGCGGCGAGGACGCCGGGCTGTTCGCCTCGGCCGGGTTCGGCGGCGCGGGGGCCGAGACGGTCACCCTCAGCTGCGGCTACCAGCTCGATCCCGGCAGGACCCACCCGATCCTGGCCGGGCTGCCCGACGTGATCCACCTGCCCACGACGCTCGGCCGCCATCCGGAGCTCAGGGCCGCCGTCGAGCTGCTGGCCGGCGAGATAGACAACCCGCGGCTCGGCGCGGACACCGTGGTCACGTCCCTGCTCGACATGCTGCAGCTCTACATCCTGCGCGCCTGGTTCGACCTGGCGGGCGAGGTGTGCGAGCGCTCCGGCTGGGCCGCCGCGCTGGCCGACCCGGCCATCAGCCGCGCGCTCGACGCCATCCACCGCGCCCCCGCGGACCGCTGGACGGTCGAGTCGCTCGGCAGCCACGCCGGGCTCTCGCGGGCCGGCTTCGCCCGCCGCTTCACCGGGCTCGTCGGCCGGCCGCCGCTGGCCTACCTCACCTGGTGGCGCCTGGCCCTGGCGGCCCGCCTGCTGCGCGAGTCCGACGCCTCGGTGGCGGAGGTGGCCACGCGGGTCGGCTACGGGTCGGAGTTCGCGTTCGGCAACGCGTTCAAGCGCGAGTACGGGCTGGCCCCCGGCCGCTACCGCCGCCACGTCTGCGGCGAGTCGGCCGCCCGCTCGGCCTAGCTCCCGTTCGTCAGGCGGCGCAGGCCGTACTCGACGGGGCCGTAGCGGTGCGTACGCAGCCAGCGCGCGCTGAGCCACAGCAGGACCGCGTAGATCACCAGAGCCACGCCCATCACCGCGATCGGCGACAGCCGGCCCGCCAGCGCCAGCCCGTACCCGGTGAAGACCAGGCAGGCGAGCACCGACTGCCCCAGGTAGTTGGAGGCCGCCACCCGGCCCGCGGGCGCCAGCGCCCGGCCGGCGGCCGGGAAGCGCCTGATCACCCGCAGCAGCGTGGCCACGTAGGCCGCGGCCAGCAGCAGCGAGGTCACGTTGCTCACCGCCATGCCCACCAGCTCCAGCGGTCCCTCCTCGCCGGCGGTCAGGGCGAGCAGGATCCCGCCGAGAACGCCGAGGCCGAAGCCCAGCGCCTGGATTCGCGGCAGCAGGTGCCACCACCGCTCGGTCTCCTCCAGCAGCCTCGACTTGCCCGCCGCCAGCCCGAACAGGAACATGGCCAGCGCCATCGGCCCCTGGAACAGCCAGATCATCGCCACGAGCGGCGGATAGAGCTCGACCTGGAGGCTCAGGAAGTCGAGCGGCCCGCCGGTGGCCAGCGCCAGCGTCCTGGCCGCCGCGCCGGGATCCGCCGCGGGCGCCTGTCCCGCCGCCGGATCGAGCGTGCTCAGCCACGCGAGCGCCGCGAGCAGCAGGGTGAGCCCGCCGACGATCACCGAGCCGGTGACGACGGCGGTCCTCGGCCTGATGCCGCGCAGGGCCAGCAGGACGAGGCCGAGCACGGCGTACAGGGTGAGGATGTCGCCGACCCACAGCAGCACGCCGTGCAGCACCCCGATCACGAACAGGCCGAGGCACCTGCGCAGCGTCCTGGCCCGCACGCTCGCCCCGGCCCGCTCCGCCGCGCGCATCTGCAGCGTGAACGAGTAGCCGAACAGGAAGGAGAAGATGACGTAGAACTTGGTCAGGACGAAGGCGGTGATGGCCAGCGCCACCGGCCCGTCCGGGATCGGCATGCTGCCTTCGACGGCGTAGCCGGGGTCGGCGAAGAAGCCGATGTTCGCGACGAGGATGCCTGCGAGCGCGAATCCGCGCACCACATCGACCTCGTGGACGCGACCGGCGAGCGGCGTGCGGATTTCCGTCATGGCCCAGAAATTACGGACAGCGGGGATGCCCCGGCATCGAACCTTCGTCTCGTCCCCGGCCGACTTAAGGTGGCTTGCCGAGCGGCCTCCCGCGGCCGGCTGGGTGGCTTTTGATGGGGTAGATGGGGCGCAAGGGAATCAACTACCCCACAATGGAGGGATGGCATACCCTCCGCAGCCTTCACAGCCTCAGCCTCAACCCCAGGACCCTTGGGGTGCGCAGGGGCAGGGAGCGCCGCAGGGGTACGGCCCGCCACGGGGCCACGGACCGCAGACCCCGCCACCCGGCTACGGCCCCCAGCCCAGCCAGGGCACCCCGCCACCCGGCTACAACCCCCAGCCCGGCCAGGGCGCTCCACCGCCCGGATACGGCCCGGCTCCGGGACAGGGCGCGCCGCAGCCCGGCTACGGCCAGGGCCCCGCGCAACCGCCCTACGGCTCCCCGCCGCAGGGCCCCAACCAGGGAGCCCCTCAGCAGGGCTTTGGGCAGGGCTTTGGGCAGGGCTATCCCCAAGGCGGACCGCAGCAGGGCTACGGGATGCCGCCCGGGCAGGGCGCGGGCCCGTACGGACCGCCCAGCCCCCAGGGCAACTGGCCGCCCAACGC
>NZ_VCKX01000269.1 GCF_005889725.1 Nonomuraea zeae | reverse complement strand
CCCCGGGACGACCGGCCCCGCGACGCCCGCTCCCGGGACGACGAGCCCCGGGACGACGAGCCCCGGGACGGCCACGCCCACCCGGGCGGCCGGGTTCGGCGAGCTGCGGTTCAAGGAGATCGGGAAGTTCGAGCAGCCGGTGGCGTTCGCCGTGCGCGCGGGTGACGAGCGGCTCTACGTCGCCGAGCAGCCGGGCCGGCTGCGCACCTCCGGCGGAGACACGGTGATCGACCTGACCGGCGAGGTGAGCCGCGGCAACGAGCAGGGCCTGCTCGGCGTCGCGTTCCACCCGTCGGGCCGCTGGGTCTACCTCGACTGGACCGACAAGAGCGGGCGCACCCACGTCACCGAGTGGGCCTACGACGGCGCCAAGGCCACGGCCAGGCGCGACGTGCTCACCCAGGACCAGCCCTACGCCAACCACAACGGCGGCCAGCTCGCCTTCGGCCCCGACGGCCACCTCTACATCGCGCTCGGCGACGGCGGCAGCGCGGGCGACCCCCAGGGCAACGGCCAGAACCTGGGCACGCTGCTCGGCAAGATCCTGCGCATCGACCCGCGCGGCAAGCCGTACAAAGTGCCCGAGGACAACCCGTTCGTCGGCAAGGAGGGCGCCCGGACCGAGATCTGGGCCTACGGCCTGCGCAACCCCTGGCGCTTCACCTTCGACCGCGAGACCGGCGACCTGTGGATCGGCGATGTCGGGCAGAACGCGTGGGAGGAGGTCGACTACCAGCCGGCCGGTTCGGAGGGCGGCGAGAACTACGGCTGGAACCTGCGCGAGGGCGAACGCCCCTTCCGCGGCGGGAAGGGACGCGAGCTGGTCGATCCAGTGATCGTCTATCCGCTGAACGAAGGCGGCAACTGCTCGGTGATCGCCGGATACGTCTACCGGGGCAAGAAGATCCCCTGGCTCCAGGGGCAGTTCATGTACGGCGACTTCTGCGCCGGATGGATCAAGGCCGCCCCCGTGGACGAGCTGGAGAAGGCGGCCGAGGTCGGCCGGGTGGATCAGCTCTCGTCGTTCGGCGAAGGCCACGACGGCGAGCTGTACGCGCTCAGCCTGGAGGGTCCGCTCTATCGGATCGAGCCTGCCTGACCCGGTCGATCAGCTCCTCGACCTGGTCGTTGAGTCGGGCGCCCCGCAGCCAGCCCGCGTAGTGGGTGAGAAAGACGACCACCTCGCGCAGCTCGTTCTCCGACAGGTCGCCGCTGCGCAGGGCGGTGTCGAGCTGGGTGTCGGTCATCTCGTCGAGCCCCTGGCCCACGAGCAGCCCGAGCAGGAGCAGCCGGCGCTCCCTGACCGACAGGACGGTTCTCGACCAGACGTCGGAGAACTGCCGCTCGGCGGTCATGCCGAAGGAGTCGACGGTCTCCATCGCAGGTTCTGTCATCGCGTGCTCCGGGGTGTCGGAAGGGATCCTCATATCTTTCGCTACTTCCTGAGTTGAACCAATGGGGGTTGCATGAACGTTGTACAGGTCACGAGGCCCCCATGACCTGGCCCCCAGGGGCTTGCCTTTTTTGATCTGTAACAAGTAAGGCCAATGCATGGCCAAGATTTGGTCAAGATTTCTCACCGTGCGGCGGGCTCATTCCAGCTGAAAGCGGGCACAACAACTCCGTTGGTCCGTAAAGCGGAGGTCAGCCCTGGTGAAAAAGACACGGGCTTTGATCGCGCTCATGGTCGCGATCTTCATGCTGTCGGCGTGCGGGCAGCCGGAGTTCACCTACGTACGTGACAAGCAAGGCACCACCTATTTCAAGGTGCCTGCCACTTTCACGCAGCTCAACGCGTATCCCATCGAGCTGTACCTGTCAGGGGACCATCCGAACTCGCAGGCGGCGATGCTGCGAACCCAGCGGGTGTGGTCCACAGCCTTCGACCAGTCGGCCGAACCCTCGGTCAACCACCTTCTCGGCTCCCAGGATCCGTTCGTCTACGCCACCGTGCACCAGCTCACGGAGGAGCAGCGGGACACGATCTCCCTCAACCGGCTGCGCGACTTCGTCCTGCCGGTGACCGAGCAGATGCGCCAGCTCTACCAGCAACAGGCGACGGCGACTGGCCAGCCGCCGATGTTCAACCGCTTCGAATCCATCAGCGATGACGTCCTGCTGCTCGACAACGGCGCCAGGGGTGTGCACGTCCGCTTCAACTACCAGATCGGCAACGACGTTCAGACGTTCGACCACACCGCGATCCTCGACGAGAAGGGCGGCACCGTCTCCGTCATGCTCATCGGCTGCCAGTCGATCTGTTTCCTGCAGCGGGCCGCCGAGTTCGACAAGATCGCGAGTTCTTTCAAGCTGCTCCGGCTGCCCGGATGAGGGAGCACCGTTGACCACCACCATTCATCATGAAGGGCTGCGCGCCCCCGGGAGCGGGCCCACTGATCCGGACTCCGTGACCAGAAAGAAAATGCAGTTCTGGGACCGGAGCAAATTCCTCATCGCCCTGGTGCTGGCCTATCTCGTCCTGACGTGGAAGGTGATGGCCGACTTCGAGGGCATCATCTCCTTCCCCGAGGCCGCGCGGCAGATCGCGCTGTCCTATCAGTGGATCTTCTGGCTGCTCGGCGTGGAGATCGCCAGGCAGGTGCACTTCTTCGTCAGCGAGCACTGGTCGGCCTACCACCGCTTCTGGAGCCAGCGGGTCTTCGGCGGCTTCGAGCGCTGGACGCACCGGCGCTTCGACGACTGGACGAGGTACCGCCTCTCGCGGGCGCTCAAGATCACCTTCTTCGTCGTGCTGACCGCCCTGGTGCTGGGCGCGGTGCTGGACGTCAGCCCGTTCCTGGCCCTGCTGCGGGCGCCCGCGCTGATCTGGCAGGCGATGCCCTTCCTGATCCAGATCGTCTTCCTGTTCTTCGTGGTCATCATCCAGTTCGTCGGCCTGTTCTGGTTCCTGTCCAGGGGCGGCGTGGAGACGTACTTCCCCGACGACATCAAGACCCGCTTCCGCGACGTCTGGGGGCAGGACCACGTCGTCGAGCGCGTCCAGGAGAACATCGTCTTCCTGGAGCGGCCCGACGAGATCGAGCGGCGCGGCGGGTACGTCCCCAGCGGCCTGCTGCTGTGGGGCCCGCCGGGCACCGGCAAGACCCTGATGGCCGAGGCCGTCGCGGGCGAGACCGGCAAGCCGTACGTGTTCGTGGATCCGGGCGCGTTCACGAACATGTTCATGGGCATCGGCATCCTGAAGGTGAAGTCGCTGTTCAGGAAGCTGCGCAAGCTGGCCCTGCGGTACGGCGGGGTGATCGTCTTCTTCGACGAGGCCGACTCGCTCGGCAAGCGCGGGCGGCTGGCCCAGCAGGGGCCTCCCGGCCAGGGCGGCGGGTTCTCCGGCATGTCCGGCCACCACGGCTGCCACGGCATGAACTACCTGTCCGAGGAGACCCGCCAGGTGCTGGCCTTCAGGGCCGGGCGCCAGGCGGACGACGAGCCCGGCCGGCGCAACCGCTTCTTCATGGGCGGCGGCATGAACGGCAGCGGCGACCCCGGCACGCTCCAGGCGCTGCTCACCGAGCTGTCCGGGCTCAAGAAGCCGCGCGGGTTCTTCAACCGCCTGGTCAGGCGGCTGCTCGGGATGCGGCCCAAGCCACCCCCCAAATACCGCATCCTCGTCATGATGGCCACGAACCGGCCCGACGCGCTGGACGAGGCGCTGCTGCGGCCCGGCCGCATCGACCGCATCTACAAGGTCGGCTACCCGTCCAAGGCCGGGCGGGTGCGCACGTACCAGGGCTACTTCGACAAGGTGTGGCACGAGCTCACCCCCGAGCAGATCGACAAGCTCGCCACGATCACCCCGTACGCCACCGGCGCGACGATCAAGGACCTGGTCAACGAGTCGCTGATCACCGCCATCAGGGACGGGCGCGAGATCATCACCTGGTCGGACGTGCTGCGGGCCAAGCGGCTCAAGCAGCTCGGCCCGCCCGAGGACGTCGAGTACATCGAGCGCGAGCGGCACGCCGTGGCGGTGCACGAGGCGTGCCACGCCGTCGTGGCCTACGTGACCCGCTTCCACCTCGAGATCGACATCGCCACCATCGAGAAGGGCGCCGACTACCTGGGCATGGTCGCCTCGATCAAGCCCGAGGACCAGTTCACCCGGTGGAAGTCCGAGCACGAGGCCGACATCATGGTCTCGCTGGCCTCGCTGGCGGGCGAGCGGATGTTCTTCGGCGAGGACAACTCCTCCGGCGTCTCCGGTGACCTGTTCTCCGCCACGTACCTCACCGCGATGATGGAGTCGTACTGGGGCATGGGCTCCGGCGTCACCTCGCTGCCCGCGCTCCAGGAGCTGGAGATCATGGGCGGCAAGGCCATGCGCAAGCGCGTCCCCGGCACCGGCGCCATCGGCATCACCGATCGGGAGCCGGCCAGGAACCAGCCCGACCTGACGCCCGACGTGCTCGGCGAGCGGATCGAGTTCAACCTGGTGCGGCTGCTGGAGAAGACCGAGGCGATGCTGCAGGAGCATCGCAGGGAGGTGCTCTGCCTGGCGCACGCGCTGGAGACGCACAAGACGCTCAACGGCGACGACGTGGTGGCCATCATCCGCGGCGAGACCGGGCCGCTGATCGACGGCACGATCTACACCTCCGACGATCTCTACCAGGAGCTGGAGGAGTATCACCGGGACGCCGCCAGGGCGCACAAGGAGCACAGCCGCATCGAGCGCGAGCTGCCCGGCCGGATGGAGGACGAGATCGAGCTGCAGCCGGTCGGTTTCGGCGCTTCCTCGGCCACCGCGGTCCAGATCACGGCCCCGGGCCAGGCCGCGCCGGTGGTCCCGCCCCCGGTCGCCACGGGGTCGATCGTGCCGGTCTCGGAGGTGCTGCCCGCCGAGCCGACCGATCGGCCCGAGTTCGTGCCCTGGGCTCCCGAGCCCGCGAGCGGACCGCCGGCCCGGCCGGCGAGCGGGCCGGTGAATGGGCCGGTGAACGGGCCGGTCAACGGGCCCGTGCCCGCGCCGCTGCCGGTGCACGTCGCGGCGTCGCCGCCGGCCGCCGGCTCGTCCGGCGGGCCGCGCCGGGCCGTGACCCGGTTCTGGCTGGTCATCGCCTGCCTGCTCGGGCTCGTGGCGCTGTCCATCATCGCCGCGCTGGCGGTGACGGGCACGATGTCGGGTGGCGGCCCGAACGCGGCCGTCTCGTCGGTGGCCTCGCCGGGGTTGCTGCTCCTGCTGTTCGTCGTGGTCGTCGCGGTGATCGTGGGCGCCGGGCTGGCGTTCGTCGCGATCAAGGGCGTACGCGCCGCGCAGGCCAAGGCGGAGCACGAACGTGACCAGGCCCATGCCCGCGCCCAGCTCCTGGCCGCGGCGATGGACCCGGACACGGCCATGCGGCTGCTCGGTTACGACGGCAACGGGACGGACGGGCGTACCGGAATGTGATCCGCGCGGCCGCAGGGGTTCCGCGGCGGCGGCGCCGGGCGGTGGTTTGCCGCCGTCCGGCGCCGTCGCGGACCGCGCGGTGGTTTGCCGCCGCCCGGCGCCGTCGCGGACCGCGCGGAACTCGCCGGGCGGTGCGATAATCGGGGGCACCCTCGAACGATCAAGGGGCCACCGATGACGCGGACCCGACGATTGGCCGTTCTGCTCGCCGCGATCTCGCTGCTGCTCGTGGAGCTGCAGCCGGCGGCGCTGGGCGCGTCGAGGACGGATCACGTCCGATACGCGGACGACAGCTGCCCGGGCAAAGCGGTGGTGCGTCCCAACTACGGACACTGCGCCCCATGGCGGCTCCGGCTGCGGAGCGGCCGGGTCCTGCGCCTGACCGACGCGAGGCTGCTCCAGGGCAGCAGGATCCCCGTGCCGATCGCCCTGAGCCCGCACGGCAGTCAGGTGGCCTACATCCGGCTGAGCGACGACGCCCTGGTGATCCGTGACGTCACCACCGGCGCGGTCCGCGCCGTGCCGGGCGTGAAGTGGTCGCCCGTTCGCTTCGCGGCGCTCAGCCTCTCGCCCGGCGGCCGCTTCGTGCTCCTCCGCCACCACGCGGGACAGCAGCAGGTGGTGGACACCGGCACGGGGCAGGTGCGGACGTTCCCCTTCACGGTGGCCAACCTCTCCTTCAGCCCGGACAACAGGTACGTGATCGCCCGGCGCCTGCACGATGACACCGGCCGCGAGCCCGACACGGTCATGGTCTACGCCACCGGGACCTGGACCGAGGTACGCCGCAGCCTCACCCTGCGGCTCGGGGCGCTGCGGATGGACGGCGCCCTGCTCGCCTACCTCGACCCCGCCGGCGCGAGGCCCGCCATCCGGTTCCAGGACGTGGCCACCGGCGCGCCGGCCGGGTCCGCCCTGACGATCCCGGCCGGTGAGACTGGCCGGCGGCTGGTCTGGGACCGGGCCGGCCACCTCGATCTCCTGACCGAAGTGGCCGCCAAGACCCACGGCAACGTGCTGACCTTGCGCTGGCGCCGGGCGAACGCCGGCATGCGCATCCTCGACACCTTCACGACCACCCGCCGCGCGGTCGTCCCCCCGGGCTCCATGCTGAGTGGTTAGGACTCCTGCCCGGCGGACCCGGATCCGTCGCCGGGACCGCGCCGGAGCTCGCTCACGTGCCTGTCGCGCTCGTCGTGGGCCCGGCGCAGCAGGGTCATGAGCTTGTCCTGCTCGCGGATGCGGCTGCGGTACTTCTCCGGCAGCCTGCCGAGCTGCTCCTCCTCGGCGAGCAGCTTCCCGAAGAGCTCCTCGCGCAGGGCGGGGTCGTGCTCCACGTCCAGATACGCCTCGGCGTGCCGGCGCGCGGCCGACACCGTGTTCTGGGCGCGGCCCTTGGGGCTGGCCAGCGAGGCCACCACCGTGACCAGCAGGACGCCGATGATCACGGACAGGGACAGGCCGGTGCTGATCTCGGTGACCCGCACCGGCTCGCCGTCGTTGATGAACGGCACGTTGTTCTCGTGCAGCGCGTGCAGGATCAGCTTGACCCCGATGAAGGCCAGGATGATCGCCAGGCCGTAGGTGAGGTAGATCAGCCGGTCCAGCAGCCCGTCGATGAGGAAGTACAGCTGCCGCAGGCCCAGCAGGGAGAACGCGGTGGCGGTGAAGACCAGGTAGACGTTCTGGGTCAGGCCGAAGATGGCCGGGATGGAGTCCAGGGCGAACAGGATGTCGGTCCCGCCGATGGCGATCATGACCAGCAGCATGGGCGTCATGACCCGCCTGCCGTCCTGGACGGTGAACAGCTTGTCGCCGTCGTAGGTGTCGGACGTGCGCAGCAGCTTGCGGGCGGCGCGGACCATGAGGTTGTCGGGGGAGTGGCCCTCCTCGCCCTCCGACTTGAGCAGGTTGCCGGCCGTGAGCAGCAGGATGAGGCCGAAGACGTAGAACGCCCAGGCGAAGGTGTTGATCAGGGCCGCGCCGAGCAGGATGAACCCGCTCCTGGCGATCAGCGAGAAGACGATGCCGAACAGCAGCGCCTTCTGCTGGTCCGCGCGCGGCACCTTGAAGCTCGACATGATCACCAGGAACACGAACAGGTTGTCGACCGACAGCGCCTTCTCCGTCACGTAGCCGGCGAAATACTCGGCCCCCG
Source organism: Nonomuraea zeae (assembly GCF_005889725.1). GTDB lineage: Bacteria > Actinomycetota > Actinomycetes > Streptosporangiales > Streptosporangiaceae > Nonomuraea > Nonomuraea zeae. Next base: position 9,063 of record NZ_VCKX01000269.1, on the reverse strand, counting down.
GCTCGGGGCCGCCGAAGATCCACACCCCGACGCCGAACAGCAGGGCGACGCCCACGTAGAGCGCCGACCAGACCGCCGCCTCGCGGAGCGTGGGGATGTGCGCCTTGCGTACGTGGAAGTAGAAGTCGAACAGCAGCAACCCGACGATCCCCAAGATCGTCAACCACCACGCGACGGTGGACACGTCCACTGAAGGCTCCAGGTCTCGGCCGTCGTGGGGGTGGCGACTGGGCGGGCGCGAACTCCTATCCCCGCAGGTGGTACCCGGTGTCGGCGGCGTCCAAGCCCGCCGCGTCCCGGCCGGCGGGCGGACCTCCGTGACGGGCGGGCAAGCGCCCTGGATAGCCTCGTCCGTGAACGACCCGTCTCCCGCAGGAAGGACCGCAGGAATCGTGTCCCAGCACCGCGTCATCGTCATCGGCGGCGGGATCGCCGGCGCGAGCGCCGCCTTCGCGCTGGCCCGCCGGGGGGCGGCCGTCACGGTCGTCGACTCCGCCAGTGCGGGGCAGGCGACGGCCGCCGGCGCGGGCATCGTCTCGCCTTGGGCATCGACCGTCGAAGGGCCCTGCTACGAGCTGTACGCGGCGGGCGCGGCGTACTATCCGCAGGTCGTCGAGCTGCTCGCGGAGGCGGGCGCCGGGCGTACCGGCTATCGGCGGACCGGGGCCCTGCTGGTCAGCGCCGACCCCGGCCGGCTGGCCGAGGCGCAGGCCCGCGTCGAGGCGCGCGCCCGCACGGCGGGCGGCGCCGTCGGGGAGGTGCGGCGGATCGGCAACGACGACGTGCGCGCGCTGTTCCCGCCGCTCGCGCCCGATCTGGAGGGCGTCCACATCACCGGAGGCGCCCGGGTGGACGGGCGCACCATGCGCGACGCGCTCCTCGCGGGCGCGGCGCGCCACGGGGCGGTCCGCGTGCGGGGCCGCGCCCGGCTGCGCCCGCGCCCCAACGGCACGCCTCAGGTGGAGGTCGCCTTGGCGGGCGCCGGGGGCGGCTTCGACGTCCTGGAGGCCGACGACGTGGTGGTGGCCTCCGGGGCCTGGGCGAACGAGCTGCTCGAACCCGTCGGCGCCCGCGTGCCCGTCGAGCCGCAGCGCGGCCAGATCACCCACCTCCGGCTCGACGGCGTCGACACCGGCGCCTGGCCGTCGGTGCATCCCCTGTCGCACCACTACCTGGTGGCGTTCGACGACTCCAGGGTGGCCGTCGGCGCGACCCGCGAGACGGGCAGCGGTTTCGACGCCCGCGTTACGGCCAGGGGCCAGTGGCAGGTGCTTTCGGACGCGCTCAGGATCGCGCCCGGTCTGGCCGAGGCGACGTTCATCGAGACCAGGGTCGGTCTCCGGCCGCTGGCGGAGACCGGGCTGCCGGTCGTCGGCGCGCTGCCGGGCGTGGCCGGGCTGCACGTGGTGGCGGGGTTCGGCGCGGCGGGGCTGACGATGGGGCCGTTCGCCGGCGAGGCCCTGGCGCGGTCGATCCTGGAGGCCGCGGTTCCGGCGGAGATCGCCGCCTTCGCCCCCATCGCTCCCTGATCGCGAACGGCGAACCGCGGACGGCCATGCCACGTCTTACGGGTATGCATCGACTCGCCGTGCTCGCCGCCGTGTCGGCGCTGCTCGCCGGCTGCCAGTCAGAGCAGGAGTGCACGCTCCTCGCGGCCCGCGCCGGAGTGGGGCTGGAGGTCGAGGCGCCGCTCGCGGCCAGGGCCGAGACCGTCTCGATGCAGGTGTGCTGGGACGGCTCCTGCACGCCGGTCGCCGCCGGCCTGGAGCGCTCGTCGAAGATGGCGAGTGCGACCTGTTCGGGCGACACATGCTCGGCGACCGGGGTGCGAACTGCGGACAAGCACGGGTTCGGCGAGGTCAAAGGGCTCCCCAAGCGGCCCGTGCGGATCCGCCTGAAGCTGCTCGGCGCGGGCTCCGACCCGGTGCTGGACCGCACGGTCGAGGTCACGCCCAGGGGCAGCTTCCCCAACGGCCCCGGCTGCGGGGAAGGCGGCCCGAGCACCTCGCTCATCGTCAGCGGTGACGGGGTCGTGCGGGAGCGGTGACCTGGTAACAAGCACCCGCCTTGATTAACACGGCGTTCACATGCGGGCAAAAAACGGGAAACGGCCATCCGTAAGACTCGGCGTGGCTGAGAAAAACCCCGAAAGGACCGCCGTGAGCTACAAGGCTGAGTACATCTGGATCGACGGCACCGAGCCCACGGCTCTGCTGCGCTCGAAGACGAAGATCCTGGCCGACGGGGCCGAGCCTCCGGTCTGGGGTTTCGACGGCTCCAGCACCAACCAGGCCGAGGGCCACTCGTCGGACCGCGTGCTCCGCCCGGTGTTCACTTGTCCCGACCCGATCCGCGGCGGCGCCAACGTGCTCGTCCTGTGCGAGGTCGAGGAGATCGACGGCGAGCCGCACTCGAGCAACAGCCGCGCCCTGCTGCGCCCGATCGCCGAGCAGTTCGCCGCGCAGGAGTCCTGGTTCGGCATCGAGCAGGAGTACACCTTCTTCAAGGGCAGCCGCCCGCTCGGCTTCCCCGAGGGCGGCTTCCCCGCCCCGCAGGGCCCCTACTACTGCGGTGTCGGCGCCGACGCCATCTTCGGCCGCGAGATCGTCGAGCTTCACCTCGACCGCTGCCTCGCCGCCGGTCTGGAGATCTCCGGCATCAACGCCGAGGTCATGCCGGGCCAGTGGGAGTTCCAGATCGGCCCGGCCGGTCCCCTTGAGGTCGCCGACCACATGTGGATCGCCCGCTGGCTGCTCTACCGCACGGCCGAGGAGTTCGGCGTGGAGGCCACGCTCGACGCCAAGCCCGCTCGCGGCGACTGGAACGGCGCCGGCGCGCACACCAACTTCTCGACCAAGGCCATGCGCGAGGGCTACGACGCCATCATCACCGCCTGCGAGGCGCTCGGTGAGGGCGACAAGCCGATGGAGCACATCACCCAGTACGGCTCCGGCATCGAGAGCCGCCTCACCGGCGCCCACGAGACCGCCCCGTGGAACAAGTACAGCTACGGCGTGTCCGACCGCGGCGCGTCGGTCCGCATCCCGTGGCAGGTCGAGGTGGATAAGAAGGGCTACATCGAGGACCGTCGCCCCAACGCCAACGTCGACCCGTACGTGGTCACCCGCCTGCTGGTGAACACCTGCTGCTCGGCCCTGGAGAAGGCCGGCCAGGTCTGACCTCCCCGCACGGACGACGCGGGCCCCTCCTGGTGGAGGGGCCCGCGTTTTCGTTCCATGACCTTCTGCGAGGTCAGCGGCGCTCGGCGGCGGTCAGAGGCGGAAGCCCAGGTCGGGCTCGATCTCCGCGACGTCCATCTGCGCCTTCTGCAGGCGGCCTGAGTGGTCCCAGTTCATGGCCTGCCAGCGGGTGAACTGGTCGAGCACCCACATGCCGGACTGGCGGCTGCCGTTGCCCGACTTGCCGTTTCCGCCGAAGGGCAGGTGCGCCTCGGCGCCGGAGGTGGAGTTGTTCACGCTGACCATGCCGGCCGAGACGCCCTCGCGGAAGCGGAAGGCGTGCTTCGGGTCCGTGGTGTAGATGGAGCTCGACAGGCCGTAGCCGGGCAGGTTGGCCAGCTCGATCGCCTCGTCGAGGGTGCCGAACGTGGTCACGCCCACGATCGGGCCGAACGTCTCCTCCAGGAACAGCCGGTCGGTGGCCCGCACGCCGTCCACGACGACGGGGTGGTAGTAGAGCCCCTGGCCGCCGTCGAAGTCGCCACGCGGGTTGTCCGGCGCAATTTTCCCGATATTTCCGGACACGACCTGGTGGTGGGGCTGGATCCAGGTCAGGTACTCCTCGTACCGGTCCGCGAACTTCTGGTCGAGCAGCGGCCCGGCCAGCACGTCCTGCGCCGGATCGCCGATCTTCGCCTCGCGAACCGCCCGCGCGAACCGCTCGACGAACTCGTCGTGGACGCTCTCGTGCACGATGACCGTGCCCAGGCTGGTGCAGCGCTGGCCGGCCGTGCCGAAACCGGCGAACAGCGCGCCCTCGACCGCCAGGTCCAGCTCGGCGTCCGGCATGATCACCATCGGGTTCTTGCCGCCGAGCTCCAGGCAGGCCGACTGCAGGTGGCGGCCGGTCAGCTCGCCGATCTTCCGGCCCACCTCGCTGGAGCCGGTGAACCCGACCTTCTGCACGCTGCCCTCCTCCAGGGCGAGCTCCAGGCCGCGGAAGGTCTGCGCGCCGTCGGCGAACACGATGTTCAGGACGCCGTCGGGCAGGCCGGAGGCGGCGAAGAGCCGGTACATCGCGTGCGCGGAGGCGGCGGCGTACTCGGCGGGCTTCCAGACCACGGCGTTCCCGCAGAGCAGGGCCGGCACCAGATACCACGAGGGCACGGCGACCGGGAAGTTCCCCGCCGTCACGACCGCCGCCACGCCGACCGGGTTGCGGTAGGTGAACAGGTCTTTGTCCGGCATCTCGGACGGGATCGTCTGCCCGTACAGCCTGCGCCCTTCGCCCAGGAAGAAGTCGCACGTGTCCACGATCTCGCGCACCTCGCCGAGCGCCTCGGCGTACGGCTTGCCGATCTCCTCGGTCACCAGCGCGGCCAGCCGTTCGGCGTTGGCCTCCACCAGCCGCCCGATCGAGGCGATCACCCGGCCGCGCACGGGCGCGGGCACCTTGGCCCACTCGCGCTGGGCCTCCTTGGCCGTGCGGCAGGCAGCGGCGAACGTATCGGCGTCGGCCAGGCCGACCCGTGCCACGACCTCGCCCGTACGGGCGGGATTGGTCGATTCGTACGTGCCCGCGGCAGCGGCGTCCTTGCCACCCACCACTGAAACGATCTGTCGGCTCACCGGTGCCCTCCTCATAGTTCCTCCGGACAGACAACCATCCTGCCGGAGAAAACCCAAGGATCGCTCTTGGGCGGTCGCGCAGGGGCCCGCATGGTCCCGTCCATCCGGCCCGCCGCCGGAAAACGGTTTGCCGGACGGGCCGCCGCCTCCGCAGACTGTCGCGGAGACCAGAGGAGACGTCACGTGCCCGACGACAGAGCGCTCTGGGAGGTCCGCGTCGGCGTCTACGCCACCAGGGAGCAGGCCGAGGACCTCCAGGAGCGGATCCAGCGGCTGCTGTGCCCGGAGCCCGAGCACCGGGGGCCCTGCCCGGCCCCGTGGACGACCATGCTGTCGGACCGGGCCGGGAGCCCGCGCTACACCGATCTCGTGGATCAGTACGTGCTGGAGGACCTGCTGGCCCGCATCCACCGGGGCGACCTGCGCCCGGGCCAGGTGATCCCGTCCCAGGAGCGGCTCATGCGCGACTACGGCGTCAGCCGCGCCCGCGTGCGCAGGGCGATCGAGGCGCTGCGGCAGTCCGGCCTGGTGGAGTCCGTACCCGGGCGCGGGACCCGCGTCACGCCGGCCCCGCCGCCTGCCGGAGACTGAGCTCACCCCACGCCCGGGACGGGCTCACCACGAGCGTGATGGTGGTGATGGTGAGTCCGCCTTGGTGCCGGCGATGTCGTGCCTGGTCATGGTGGCCAGCTTGGCCGCCAGGTCGGCCAGGGCGCGTGAGGCGGCCAGCTCGTCGCCGATCTCCGCCACCGCCGGGTCGGCGGGGTTGCGGCGGGCCCGCCCGCTCCCCGTCACCTGGGCGCCGCCGTTCGCCGTCAGCGTCGCCCGGGCCGACGTTTCGTCGCCGTCCTCGTCGAGGTCGATCCGCACGGTCCATTCCTTGGCTCCCATGACCACACGGCTGCCCCGCCCCAGCCCCCTAAACCTGCCGCCGCCAGGGGTCACCTGCGGCTGATGCGGATCGTCTCCCGGACGACCTGCTCGTTCGTGACGCGCTGGCCGGGGTTGAGTACGACGGTGAGATGGCGCATCCCCGCCAGCGGGCCGAGGTCGATCCCGTCCGCCACGCCGCTGAGGTCCAGCGTCCGCAGGCTGGGCAGGCCGGCCAGCGGGGTGAGGTCGGTCACCTTCGCACACCTCGGCAGGCTCAGCCGGTCGAGCCGCCGCTGGCCGCGCAGCGGGGTGAGATCCTCGATCTCCGGGTTGGACAGGCTGAGGTTCGTCAGCTCGAACCGGCCGAGCTCCGCCAGGTCCAGGGCGCTGGAGCCGAGGAGGCTCAGCCCTTCGAGGTGGGTAGTGGTCCGCTCCAGGGCCCGCAGGCAGCCGATGACGCCCGCGTCGGTCCACAGCGTCAGCCACTTCAGGCTCCGCATGGACTCGAAGATCTCCGGCGGGATCGGCAGGTCCTCCCGGTCGAGGAACAGCCGCCGCAGCTCCGTCTGGCGGCTGAGCGGCCCCAGCCAGTCGCCCTCGTCGTGCGCGGGCAGGTCGAGGCCGAGCACCTCCAGGCGGGGCAGCCGGTCGAGGAACGTCAGATCGTCGAACCTGGCGTTCCAGAGCGTGAGATCGTCCAGCTGCGGCAGCCGTTCGAGGGACTCCACGCCGAGAGGGCCGGGCAGGTCCATGCTGACCCACAGCCGCCGCAGCTCAGGCGTCGCCTCCACCCCGTCGAGGGACGCCGTGGCGAGCTCCTGCACGTCCAGGCTCTCCAGCCCCGGCATCGCCCGCAGGAAACGCAGGCTGGTGACCGGCTCGTCGGTGGTGACGAACAGGCGCTTCACCTTGCCCAGGTGCGCCAGCCCGCGAAGTAACCGGTTGCTCGGCACGGTGAGCTCCTCCGACTCCGCGAGCACGCGCTTGGCGTAGACCTCGGCGTCGTAGTAGTGCCAGCCCTCCTGGAGCTGCCGGTGGACCTCCCAGCGCTCGTCGGACGCGTAGCCGGCGAGCCGGTCGAGCGCCTCGGCGCCGTTGATCAGCCAGGTGGTCCGCACCGTCAGCGCCGCCTGCTTCTCCCTCAGCCCGGACAGGTCGCGGGGCAGCCGGTGCAGCACCTCCTCGCCCACGGCCGCGAGCAGGTTCGTCTCCACCTCCGTGCGCGGCGGGATCACCGTGGCCAGGCACTGCTCGATCCGGTCCCGCAGGCCGAGCGGGATCTCCTGGATCGTCTCCAGGCAGCCCGCCACCACCAGCCGCAGCCGGCGTGCCTGCGGCCCGCCCTGGTCCGCGCGATCGAGCAGCCCGGTGAGCAGCTCCTTGCGCAGGCGTCCCGCCGCGTGCCCCGCGGCCATCACCACGACCTCGCGCCACTGATCCAGATGCGCGCGTTCGACCGCGACGTCCACGTCCTCGTCCTCGACGAGCTGCCCCGCCGCGAGATATTCCTGCACCGTACGGTGCGCGAAGTCGATCCGGCCCGGGACGGGCTCGCGCACCACGCCGCTGCGCCGGAGCAGATGCTCCAGGACGTCGGACGCCGAGTACGGCATCCGGGTCATGAGGGCCAGCTTCTGCCCGACGCTCTTCAGCGCGGTGGCCTTCGACAGCTCCGAACGCCCCATGGACACCAGCCGCCAGGCCAGATCGCGCAGGATCCAGATCTTCTGGTCCGGGTCCAGCGACACCTCGTCCGTGATCCGCCGCTCGGCGTCGCGGCGTTCGAGCAGCAGGCTGAGCACCGCGTCGTAGAAGCCCATCCGGTTGCGCGGCAGCTGCGTGCGCCGGTCCAGGTTGAGCGCGCACAGCATGGCGGCCAGCAGCGGTGTCGAGGCGACGACGCCCAGGTGGGGGTTGGACTCCATCCGCGCCAGCAGCGCGACCTCGTAGCCCTCCAGCTCGTCGGCCGCGCACGGCAGGCTGGGGCAGTCGCGCATCGCCACGTGCCACTGGCGTACGAGCTCGCGCAGGTCCTCGGGCGTCATCGGCTCCAGCATCGCCGCGGCGAACCCCTCGTCCGCCAGCCATCGCGCGTCGGCCGCCGTCGGGCGGGAGGTCACCACCACGCGCATCGAGGGATAGGCCGTCAGCAGCCGCGACAGCCATTCGCGCACGGCCGGGCGGTGGCGTACCAGCAGCTCGTCCACGCCGTCCACCAGCAGCAGGCCGCGCCCGGATTCGAGCACCCGCTCCACCCAGCCGCGCGGCATCCGCCCGGCGACCTCCTGCGCGACGTCGTCGAGGAAGCCGGCGGGCGCGGGGAACCGGCCGGTCGAGTGGCTGCGCAGCTTGACCATCATGGGGACGCAGCCGTTCCAGCCGGACAGGGCGCCGGAGAAGTCGCCGCGCGCGGCCGTGACGGCCAGCCAGCGCAGCAGCGTGCTCTTGCCCGAGCCCGCGTCCCCGCGCAGCAGCATGAGGTTGGAGCGGCCGAGCGCCGACTCGATGCGCTCCGTGCCCGGCTCCACGGCCTGGCGGCCGGTGAGTGAGGCGACCGAGAGGCGTTCGGGCATGCGCGGCCTGTGCTCGCCGGCCGACACGTTCAGGCTGATGTAGGCGACGCTGAGCGAGGTGCGCGGCCGGTAGTTCTCCACCCGCACCCCGAACAGCTCCACCTCGTCCAGGGCGCGGCTCAGGAAGCCGAGATAGTGGCGTTCGAACGCGGCGTCGTCCTGGCGGCCATCCGGCGCCTCAAGCGTCCGCAGGGGCAGGCGGGCGAGCAGGCGTTCGACGCCTTCGGCCAGGCCGCTCAGCCGGGCCAGGCTCTCGGTGGCCGCGCGGGGGAGGTACTGCGGGAGCTGCCGCATCAGGCCGGTCAGGCAGTCGACGCACTCGGCCAGCAGCACCGCGTACAGGCGGTCCTCGGCCTCGCCGAGCCGCGGCGCCGGCAGCGACGCCAGGACGCGCTCGGCGAGCTTGGCGGGGTCGGCGTCGGCCTCGAAGAGCGCCGCGTCCGACAGGTCGGCCCGCCTGAGCGCGTCCACCACCTCCAGCAGCACGGCGGCCCGCGCCGCCTCGTCCAGGCCGCGGAACTCCTGCTCGACGAGCCGTGCCAGCCGTCCTTCCACCGCCAGGGCGACGCCCTGGAGCTGGTTGCCGAACTTCCTGGCCGCCAGGCGGTCGCGGAAGCCGCTCTGGATGAGGTCCTTCAGATCGGCCTCGCGCTCCTTGCGCGCGGCCCGGGTGGCCAGCCACTCCCGCATGGCGCGTTCGGCGATCGACTTCCCCGCGGCGGTCAGCGCCGCCTCGACACCCGGCATGCCTTCTATATAACAGTCCCCGGCGATCAGAAGAGGGGCCTGAGGCGGAGGGGTTGGGAGGG
>NZ_VCKX01000268.1 GCF_005889725.1 Nonomuraea zeae | reverse complement strand
CCCCACGTCAGACGCCGCGCCGGATTCCGCGTCCGCCCCCGCCCCAGGCAGGGAGCCTGCCACGCAACCGACCGGCCCGGCGGCCGACCCTGCGAAGGACCCGGCGGCGAGCGCCGCCCCGGTGGCCGCCGCGACGTTCAGCCCCGGCGCGAAGAAGAGCGCGGAGGTCGCGGTGCTCGCGCTGAAACGGCGTGGCAAGCTGCTCGACCTGGTGCTGTCGATCACCGCGCACTCCGGTGACGAGACCTACGTCTCGGTCGAGGAATTCACCGGGACGGGACCGTCCGCGATCACCCTGGTCGACAACGTCAGGCTCAAGCGCTACCTGATCGTGAAGGACTCCGAGGGCCGGCTGCTGCAGCCGCCGTACTGGATCATCAAGGTGGACGAGGCGAGCGTGCGGACCTACACCTTCCCCGCACCCCCGGCCGAGGTCACCCGGCTGGACGTGAGCATCGGCGGCCAGCCGCCCTTCCGCGACGTGCCGGTGACGTCATGAGGCGCCACGTCCTGGCCGCGCTGCCGGTCGTCGCCGCGCTGATCGGGCCGACGCCGGCGGCGGAGGTCCCCGACGCGAACCTCCGCGAGGCCGTGCTCGATCTCACTCTCACGGTCGAACCGCTGCAGACCGAGACCGGCGACGGCCCCCTCACCAAGATCACGATCTCGTCGGACGTGCTGTTCGCGTTCGACCGGGCCGCGCTGACCCCGGTCGCCGCCCGCCACCTGGCCGGGATCGCCGAGCGCCTGCGGACGGCCACCGGTACGGTCCGCGTCGACGGCTACACCGACGCCAAGGGCACGAACGCCTACAACGCGGCCCTGTCGCGGCGCCGCGCCGAGAGCGTCAAGCAGGAGCTGGACCGCATACTCGGCGGCACGCCCGCGATCGTCGCCTCGGGACACGGCGAGGCCGATCCGGTCGCGCCGAACACCAAGGGCGGCAAGGACGACCCCGCGGGCCGGGCCAAGAACCGCCGCGTGGTCATCCGCTTCGAGAGCTGAGCGCGCCGTCCGAGCCGCTCCACGATCGGTGAAGGTCACGTCCCCAGGGCCCCAGCGGGGAGCTCGGTCTCGTCGTCGGTCTTGGCCCCGGTCAGGTTCGCCCTGGTCAGGTTCGCGCCCGTCAGGTCCGCGCCCTTGAGGTTCGTCCCCTTCAGGTCGGCCCCGCGCAGGATCGCCCCGCGCAGATCGGCTTCGCGCAGGTCCGCGCCGCTCAGGCTGGCCCCGATCAGGTTCACACCGCGCAGGTCCGCCCCGCGCAGGTCGGCGTTGAACAGGTCGACCCCGCTCAGGTCCGCACTTCTCAGGTCCGCATTTCTCAGGTCGGCCTCGAACAGGTCCACCCCGCTCAGGTCCGCGTCGTTCAGGCCCGCCTCGCTGAGGTCGGCCATGAACAGGATCGCGTTGCGCAGGTCCGCGCCGTCCAGGGACGCCCCGTGCAGGTCGGTGCCGGACAGGTCGGTATGGGCCAGGTTGGCCCCGCTCAGATGGGCCCCGCGCAGGTTCGCCCGGGTCAGGACGGCGGTGCCGAGGTTCAGGCCGCTCAGGTCCGCGCCCGGCACGCGGATGCGCGCCAGGTCGCAGCTGCAGACCCAGCCGTGCCCGAGCTCGGCGTTCGGGGCGTCGTAGACGCTGCCCAGCACGGTCAGGGCCATCTGCACGTCGGTGGCCGGCTGCCCGAGCGGCCGGGCCGTGGACATCGACTCGTGCTCGCGCACGTACGCGGCCATGACGTCGACGGTCGTCACCCGATCTCGTTGCGAATCCTGCGCGAGGCGGCGCAGCGTGTGGATCGCGCTCAGGCGGACCTCGATCTTCTCGGAGCCGAGCTGCCGCACCGCCTGGGCGTACTTGTCGAGGCTCTGCTCCTCCTGCGAGGTCTCCAGGGACCTGGCGTCGGTGTAGACCAGGGTGCCGGTGGCCAGCAGCAGCCCGAAGGCCAGGCCCCAGGTGCTCGCCCGCTGAAGCAGCGCCCCTCGCCCGGAGGCGGATCCTTCGGGCGGGCGGTCCTCGATCTCCTCCGGCGCGGGCGGGCGGCTACGCAGCCTGACTGCGAGCCGGCATCCGGCGCCGATCAGGAAGGAGACGGCCGCGACGGCGGTGAGCGCCACGGGAAGGAGGTCCGCTGCGGAGTGCGGCGGCACCAGGTAGCGGGGAAGCCGCTCCTGGACCGGCCGCAACCAGGCGGCGGCGGGCGCGCCGGTGAGCAGGTGGAAGGTCACGGCGGCGACGGCGGCGATGACGACCGCGCTGATCGACCAGATCAGGGCCCGCCGCAGACGCGCTCGCCGTGAGGTCACAGCCACCATTCCACCCGAAGGCGGGTGCCGAATGTAAGCCTTTGGAGGGAACTGTCCCTTCGGTAACCCGCCGGCCGCCGGGTCGGTGAACAGCAGGGCTCAGGGGGTCGCGGCCGTGTGGCAGGCGCCGAAACCGTCGGCGCGCAGGGCGATCCGGCCGGACTCGACGCGGATCGCGGTCTCCGTCCTGTCGTGCGGCTCGCTCACCCCGGCCGCCGCCGCCACCTCGCCCGACTCGTCGTACACCACCCGCAGCCGCGGCCACGCCGGTCGCGGGAACGCCTCGCGCAGGCAGGCGACCACCTCGGCGACGCACAGCCGGGCCAGCGGCATCAGCTCATCCGGCGCGCTCGTGACCACCACCGCGGTGACCTCCGCCTCCGGGGGCGCGGCGCGTACGGCCTCCTCCGCGGCCGAGAGCCGGTGCATGCCCAGCACCGCCACCACGCCGTCGGCGGCCAGGCGCGCGGGCTCGCCGGTGATCGCGTCAGTGGCCGCGGGCGGGGACCACGGCTCGGCGGGGAGCCGTACCCGAGGGACCATCGGCGCCGCCGCCCAGCGGTCGTCCAGGTCGAGGTCGGCGAGCTGCTCGCACACCCGGATCACGTCGAACGGCTCCACGAACCCCGGCGCCGCGCCCGCGAGCTGCCCGGCCCCCTGCAGCACGGTGAGCGCGGCCTCGGCCAGCCGCACCAGCCGCCCGTCCGGCGTCCTGGGCGGCCGCAGCCGCTCCAGCGCGAGCCCGAGCAGCACCGCGTTCAGCTTCATGACCTGCGCGAACGACTTCCGGGTGACCTCGTCGGCGAGGATCTCGGGCATCAGGTCCATGCCCAGCCGGCTCGGGCCGTGCTCGTCGTCGGTGGCCAGCGGCAGCCGGGTCACCCACGTACGGGCCACCGCCCCCAGCGCCTCGCGGACCGTCAGCGCCGGCTCGGCGGGCGTCACCCCGGACGCCTGCTCGGCCAGCCCCGCCAGCACGGCGAAGTAGAGCGCCCGCTTGCCGGGGAAGTTGGAGTAGACCGCCCCGCGCGTGAGGTCGGCGCGATCGGCGATGCTGTCGATCTTCGCCTCCCTGAATCCGCGCTCGGCGAACTCCTCCCTGGCCGCCGCCAGCACTTTCGCGCGATTGCGCTCCTGCGCCTCCGCCCTGGTGAGCCGCGCCATCACCCTCCTCGTTGCCGTCCGCTCCCGAGCCAAGATACCGTGAGCATTCAGATGATGAGATCATTCGAAACGCGGGGTAGGCGATGACCGACGTTCCTGAGATCGACCTGACGGACCTGGCGGTGCTGGGCGACCCGTTCGGCGCGTACACCCAGGCCAGGCGGGAGTCGCCGGTGATGCGGCTGCTGGCGCCCGGGATCGGCCCGTTCTGGGCCGTGACGCGGCACGAGGAGGCCAGGGCCATGCTGAACGATCCCCGGCTGGAGACGAGCGAGAGCACCTTCATCCGCCCCGAGGTGCCGGAGCACTGCCGCCCGTACATGCGGAGCATGACCGAGATGAACGGCGCCGAGCACGCGCGGCTGCGCAGGCTGGTGGCGCCCGCCTTCACGCCGCGCAAGGCGAGCGAGCTCGGCCCGCGGATCGAGGCGATCGTCGATGGCCTGCTCGACGAGCTGCCCGGCCACGCGGAGCCGGACGGCTCGATGGACCTGCTGCGGCACTTCGCCCAGCCGCTGCCGATCGAGGTGATCAGCGAGCTGCTCGGCATCCCCGCGGCCGACCGCCCCCGCTGGCGCGAGTACGGCGCCGCCGTCGCGGCCGGGCACGGCGAGAGCTTCCTCGCCTCGATCCCGGGGATCATCGAGGGCGCCCAGGAGGCCGCCGCCCGCGGCAGGACCGAGCCCGGCGACGACCTGCTGTCCAGCCTGGCCCGCATCGTGGAGGAGGACGGCGACCGGCTGGGGGAGGACGAGCTGGTCACCCTGGTCTGGCAGCTCGTCCTGGGCGGGCAGACGCCGACAAACCTCATCGCGAACGCCGTCGCCGCCCTGCTCGCGCACCCGGAGCAGCTCGCCGCGCTGCGCGCGGACCCCGGCCTCATGCCGCGCGCCGTCGAGGAGCTCATGCGCTGGTGCGGGCCGCAGCTGCTGACCTTCCCGCGCTTCGCCCAGGAGGACCTCGAGATCGGCGGCGTGCTCATTCCCAAGGGCGCGGCGGTCGTCGCCTCGATCGCCTCCGTCAACAGGGATCCGCGCGTGTTCGACGAGCCGGACCGGTTCGACCTCCGGCGCGAGCCGTCGGGGCACCTCGGGTTCGCGCACGGGCCGCACTTCTGCGTCGGCGCGTCGCTGGCCCGCGTACAGACCGGCATCGCGCTCGGCGCCCTGCTGCGCCGCTACCCCGCACTGGCGCTCGCCGGGGAGGCGCGGCACCTGCCCGATCCGGGCACGTGGCGGCTCGCCGCGCTCCCCGTGACCCTGAGCTGAGAGGACGACTCCGGTGGCACGCATCGGCAACAGCGGCGACCTGCCGGCCTGCTCGTTCTGCGGGAAGAGCCAGAAGGAGGTGCGCAAGCTCATCGCGGGCCCGCCGTCGGTCTGCATCTGCGACGAATGCGTGGAGCTCTGCACCGAGCTCATCGCCGAGGAGCTCCAGGCCGGCGGCGACGGCTCCCACGAGCCGCCGAGGCCGCGGGAGATCCACGCGTTCCTGGAGCAGTACGTGATCGGCCAGGAGCGGGCCAAGAAGGCGCTCTCGGTGGCCGTCTACAACCATTACAAGCGGGTCCGCCGGGGCGCCGCCCAGCAGGAGCCGGTCGAGCTCGGCAAGTCGAACATCCTGCTGCTCGGCCCTACGGGCAGCGGCAAGACGTACCTGGTGCAGACGCTCGCGCGGATGCTGGACGTGCCGTTCGTCATCGCCGACGCCACCGCGCTCACCGAGGCCGGATACGTCGGCGAAGACGTCGAGAACATGCTGCTCAAGCTCATTCAGGCGGCCGGCGGCGACGTCAGGAGGGCCGAGACCGGGATCGTCTACATCGACGAGATCGACAAGATCGCCCGCAAGAGCGAGAACCCGTCGATCACCCGGGACGTCTCGGGCGAAGGCGTGCAGCAGGCGCTGCTGAAGATCCTGGAGGGCACGGTCGCCGGCGTGCCGCCGCAGGGCGGCAGGAAGCACCCGCACCAGGAGCTTGTGCAGATCGACACGACGAACGTGCTGTTCATCGCCGGTGGGGCCTTCGCGGGGCTGGAGGAGATCATCGAGCGCCGGGCCGTCCGCGGCGGCGCGGGATTCGGCGCCACGCTGCCCGCCGGCCAGGAGGACCCGCTGTCCCGGGTGATGCCGCAGGACCTGCTGGCGTACGGGCTGATCCCCGAGCTGGTCGGCAGGCTGCCCGTGGTGACGACCCTGGAGCCGCTGGACCGCACGGCGCTCATGCGGATGCTGACCGAGCCGCGCAACGCGCTGATCAAGCAGTACCGCAGGCTGTTCGAGCTCGACGGGGTGGAGCTGGAGTTCGACGAGGGCGCGGTGTCCGCCGTCGCCGAGCAGGCGCTGCTGCGCCGCACGGGCGCCAGGGCGACCCGGGCGATCCTGGAGGAGGTGCTGCTCAACGTGATGTACGAGGTCCCGAGCCGGGACGACGTGGCCCGCGTCGTGATCACCCGGGAGACCGTGCTGGACAACGTCAACCCGACCCTGGTGCCCCGCGATCACCGGGACGGGGGACGCCGGGAGAAGTCCGCCTAGCGAGGACCGGGCGGCGGCCGGCCCCGGTGATTCCCGGGGCCGGCCGGGCCCCGCGTCCCGGCCGGCCCCGCGTATCCCGGCCGGGACGCATCCAGTGAGGTCAGCCGGCCAGCCTCTCGGCGGGGCGGGCATCGTCCTGGCCCGCGCGAGCCCATCTGCCCTCCCCGAGCACCTCGCCCCGCCGCACGATCTCCACCGTGACGAACTGGGCGCGCCGCGAATGGCGGTGGACGCGTACGGCGGAAGCGAAACAGGCGGCCGCGATTTCCGGCCCGAAAGCGTCGAAGCCGTCCGCGGAAACCCCGGCCCGCAGCATGAGATAAGCCTTTTCCCCGGACTCGGACGGCGTTATCCAGAGCACCAGCGGAATCCGCCCCTTTCTCGTGTGCATGGGGGTCTCCAGGAAGATTCGCTGCAGCCGGTGCCGGGAGAACAGGCACCAGAAGTGGCGGCGGATCCATTTCCGCCCCGCGGGCACCGTGGCCGGGACGGTGACGGTCCCGGCGAGTGCGAACAGCGCCCACCACGACCCCTGCCCGGCCGCTGCCGCCATGATGGCCGCCGCCGCGCCCGCCAGGCCGAGCAGCGCGATCTCCGTGCGCCACCGCCAGAGCACCACGAGCGGGTTGGCCGGCGGCGCCAGGAGCAGGCTTTCCAGCGGCACGTACGGATTGTGGCGCGTATTACGGAAGGTCATGACCATCACCTCCAGGAGGGGGTGTGAAGCCGGGTGTCCTCGGCCCAGAGCCCGGCGTCGGCGAGGCGGGCGGCCTTGAGCGCGTCGAAGCGGGGGTCACGGTAGTGCCGTGAGCCGAACCCGGTCCTGGTGACCGTCCACCCGTGCCGGCGGGCCCGCTCGTCCTGGTCCGCGCACAGCGCCTCGTCGGCTCGCGTGACCATCGCGTCGACCCACGTCCAGAATCGCGAAATCCGCTCGGTGACGTAGAACATGTCGGCCACCACTTCCCCTCCGTTGCCGCCTCCGCTGAAAGTGCGTTATATCTCCCACAGGATCGAGCCTTGTTGCGGCGGTTCCCCGTATGCTGCCGGCTGCCTGGGCCGTTCTCCTGATTTCCCCGGTCGATGCCCAGTTTCCGCCTCGCAAGCGAAAACTCCGATAAAGCTGGCCTCCGGGTTCCCTGTTCGGTTTTCCGCACCGCGACGAGGGTGCTTTCTCCCGCCCGGGGAAGGGCCGATCAAGAAGTGTTGAGAGTCCCCGGACGGCGGACTACGGTTTGCTGGTGAAGTCGCTCCGGATAGTGATCGCCGAGGACTATCTCCTGGTACGGGCCGGCATCGAGGCGCTCATGGCCACCGAGGAAGGCGTCGAGGTCATCGGCACCTGCTCCGGTTACGAGTCATTGCTGGACTGCGTCGACCAGCACCGGCCCGACGTGGTCATTACGGACATTCGCATGCCGCCGACCTTGACCGACGAAGGAATAAGGGCGGCCACCGCGCTGCGCGAAACGCATCCGGACGTCGCCGTCCTGGTGCTGTCGCAGTTTCTCGACCCGAGCTATCTGCTGGCCCTCATAGCGCAGGGCAGCAGCCGGCGCGGATATCTGCTCAAGGAACGCATCGCGGCCCCCGGCGAGCTCATTTCCGCGGTGCGCACGGTCGCGTCGGGAGGGTCGTTCATCGATTCCGTGGTCGTCGACTCCCTGGTGTCCGCCAAGGCCCGCAACGAATCGGGCGCGCTGCGGCAACTGACGCCGAGAGAGCGCGAGACCCTGGCCGAGGTCGCCGCGGGCAGGTCCAACAGCGCGATCGCCGCCCGGTTCAAGGTCTCCGAGCGCGCGGTGGAGAAGTACATCAATTCCATCTTCCTGAAACTCGGCCTGCGGGGCGACCGCGACACCAATCGCAGAGTCAAGGCGGTCTTGCTGTTCCTCGATTCCGATTCGTCATCGCGATAGGGCGGGAAGAGGCCGGAGATAGTGATGCTGGCACCACCGACAGAGCGGCGATCGAGTGCGACGATCGGGCTTGTGGAGCAACACCTCGTGCGGGTTCTGGTGGTGGACGACCTGCCGTCGTTCCGCCGGGCCGTCGCCGGCGTGATCGCCGTGGCGGACGGGTTCGAGCTTGCCGGGGAGGCCGTCAGCGGAGAGGACGCGCTGGGCTTTCTGGAGGAGCACGCCGTCGGCCTGGTGCTGATGGACGTGAACATGCCCGGCATGGGGGGCCTTGAGGCGGCGCGGCGGATCCGGTGCCGGTATCCCGAGATCCTGGTCGTCCTGCTGTCGGTGAACAACACGGAGGACCTGCCCAGGGACGCGATGGTGATGGGCGCCCACTACCGGCACAAGGACCGCTTCGGTCCCGACGAACTGGAGGCGTTGTGGAGCGACGGGGGGCACGTGCGCTCTTAGCGGGCCTGAGGGGGCACGAGATCATCGAGATCGGCGCGCCCGAGTGGGAGCGGCTGCGCACCTACATCCAGCTCGACCTGGCCGGCGTCGTGGTCGCCGCCGGCTGGCTGCTGGCGCTGCGGCTCGTCGCCGTGGACAGCGGCTGGCTCGTCGCGATCGTCCTGCTGCTCCTCGTCATGGCCGCGTTCCTGCTGCGGGCCATCCAGATGATCCACCGCTTCCGGCGGTTCGCCGCGGTCGTCGTCTTCGCGGTCTCGAACTGGCTGGTGGCCATCATCGTCACCTCGGTGGTGCCGTTCGCGCTCGACATCCTGACGCTGGCCGTGCTCCTGCCGGTGCTGGTGGCCGTCCAGCACATGAACCACGCGCGGCTGTCGGCGATGCTCGGGGCCACGATGCTGGCCGGGACCATCCTGGTGATCGCCGGCAGCGTCGATCCCGCGCTCGTGCCGGAAGGCGCCGCGCCGGGCGCGGCCAACGCGCTGGCCCTGGTGTTCATCCCGTTCATCACCGTCCTGGTGTCACTGGCGGCCTGGCAGAACCACGTCATGCTGGTCGCCAGGGCCGAGGCGCTGCAGGAGTCGCGGGCGCGGCTGGTCGCGGCGGCCGACCGCGAGCGCTGCCAGATCGAGCGCAACCTGCACGAGGGCGCCCATCGTCGCCTGGTGGCGGCGGTCGCGCAGACGCAGGCGGCGCGGCGCCTGCTGGACACCGAGCCGGACGAGGTCGGGCCGCTCCTGTCCCGCCTCTCCGACGACCTCCAGGTGGCCAGCGCGGAGCTGCGCAACCTGGCGCACGGCATCTATCCGCCGCAGCTGGCCCAGTACGGGCTGGAGACGGCGCTGCGCGCGGTGGCGCAGCACGCCCCACTCCCGACGACCGTCCGCGCCACCGGGATGGGCCGCTACCCGCCCGAGATCGAGATCAACATCTACTTCTGCGTGCTGGAGGCCCTGCAGAACGTGATCAAGCACGCCGGCGACCAGGCCACGGTGGCCATCGCCCTCCAGGATCGCAACGGGCTCTCCTTCGACTTCCAGGACACGGGCCACGGCACCAGACCGGACCGGATCCACACCGGCTCCGGCATGACCAACATGAACGACCGCATCGGCGCCATCGGCGGCACCCTCACGATCGACACCAGGCCGGGCGGCGGGCTGCACCTGCACGGCCACCTGCCCCGTTCCGTGCTGGAGAGCGCGGGGGTCCGGCGGTCGGTGCAGCAGCGCGGCGGCGCCGTACGCACGGCCCTGCAGGGGATCTGGCTGCTCGTCGCGTGGCTGTACACCACGATCCAGCGCGACACGCAGCCGCACCCGCACCGCTACCTCGTCACCGGGCTGTGGACGATCCTGGCCGTCGCGGCCGTGTCGGGCGCGGCGGCGCTGGCCGCGTTCTCCGGCACGCGCGACGGCCGGCACCTCGCCCTGGCGGGCGGGTGCGGCGCAGTGGCCCTGCTCGTCGTGGTCGCGCTGCGCTTCGTCAAGCGCGACCGCGTCGAGCACGCCATCGCCGTCTCCGCGGCGATCACCTGGTGCTACGCCATCACCCTGACCGCGCTGGTCCCGGTCGCGCTGCCGTACGCCGCGCTCGTGACGGTGGCGCCCGTGCTGCTGTCGGTCGCCTACCTGTCGCGCCGGCGCTTCAAACTGATCATGGCCTGTACGGTCGCCACCGCGTTGGCCATCACCGTCGCGGCCCGCTTCTCCGGCGGCGCCGGATTCGACGACCGGCACGTCCAGCCCTGGATCGTCGACGTCACCGTCATCGCCCTGGTCCTGCTCGGCCTGACCCGGGCCTCTTTCCTCGCCTGGCAGAACCACGTGATGCTGGTCGCCAGGGCCGAGGCGCTGCAGGAGTCGCGGGCGCGGCTGGTGGCGGCGGCCGACCGCGAGCGCCGCCAGATCGAACGAGACCTGCACGACGGCGCCCAGCAGCGACTCGTGGCGGCGGCCGTGCAGTCGCGGGTCGCGCAACGCCTGCTGGCCACCCAGCCGGACCGGGTGGGTCCACTGCTCGCCCAGCTCACCGAGGACCTGCGGGAGGCCGGCACGGAGCTGCGCGACCTCGCCCACGGCATCTACCCGCCCCAGCTGGCCGAGTACGGGCTGGAGGCCGCCCTGCTGGCCGCGGCCCGGCACTCCCCGCTGCCGGCCGCGATCCGCGCGGAGGGCGTCGGCCGCTACCCGCCCGAGATCGAGATCAACGTCTACTTCTGCCTGCTGGAGGCCCTGCAGAACGCGATCAAGCACGCGGGGGAGAAGGCCACGGTCACCGTCGAGCTGCGCGGCGGCGACGGCCTGTCGTTCGACTTCTCCGACACCGGCAAGGGCGCCCGCCCCGGCGTGCTGCGCAGCGGCCACGGGATCACCAACATGTACGACCGGCTCGGCGCGATCGGCGGCACCCTGACCGTCGACACCCGGCCCGGCACCGGGCTGCGCCTGCACGGCGACCTCCCCGGCGTGACCCCCCTGCGGCGGCCCGAGCCGGCGTAGGCCGCCCTGGACCGGCGGTAGCACGTGAGAACGCCTCTGGTACTGTGGGCCGTCCTGAAGTGATCGTCTCAAGGAGGTGGGACCCATTACCGCTGTGACAGGCTGGGGGCTCCCCTTCGTCAGCCGAGCGGCTCACCGGGATTAGGTGACCGTGGGAGCGCCCATCGGCATCCCGAAAGGCTCCCATGTCAGTTTTCTCGTCATCTACTGATATTTCGGTAATCGTGGCGCGGCTCCGCGCCGCCGGGTGCGTGTTCGCCGAGGACGAGGCGGACCTGCTGGTCTCCACCGCGCGTGACCCCGCCGAGCTGGCCGCCATGATCGAGCGGCGCGTCGCGGGGCAGCCGCTCGAACACGTCCTGGGCTGGGCGGAGTTCTGCGGCCTGCGGGTGGCGGTCGAGCCGGGGGTGTTCGTGCCCAGGCCGCGTACCGGGTTCCTCATCGAGCAGGCCGTCGCGCTGGCCGGACAGGTCGCGGGCACGCCGGTCGTCCTCGACATGTGCTGCGGCACGGGTGCGATGGCGGCGGCCGTGGCCGCCGGTCTCGGCCGGGCCGAGGTGCACGCCGCCGACCTCGATCCCGCCGCCGTGCGCTGCGCCCGGCGCAACCTCGCGGGTGCGCACGTCTACGAAGGCGACCTGTACGCGCCGCTGCCCGGCTCGCTGCGGGGCCGGGTCGACCTGCTGATCGCCAGCCCGCCGTACGTGCCGTCGGAGTCGGTCGGGCTGCTGCCTCCCGAGGCCCGGCTGCACGAGCCGCGCATGGCGCTGGACGGCGGCGGCGACGGGCTGGACGTCGTACGCCAGGTGATCGCCGGAGCGCCCGAGTGGCTCGCGCCCGGCGGGCACCTGCTGGTCGAGACGAGCGAGCGCCAGGCGGCCGAGACCGTCGCGGCCGTCGCCCGGACCGGGCTGGCCGCGCGGGCGGTGGGCTCCAGCGAGCTGGACGCCACCGCCGTCATCGGCACCCGCCGCATCCCATAGCGCTGAGCGCCGCCTGCGAGGGGCACCTGCGGGCGGCACTTGCGGGGGCGCGCCTTCGGTGCGGCGCGCTGGGCGGCGCGCTGAGCGGCGTCGGCCCTTAGCGCTGTTAAGGTGGCGGGCGATGGCACAGAAGGGACTGGCGCGGGACACTGTCGTCCGCGCCGCGCTGGAGCTGCTCGACGAGGTCGGGCTGGACGGCCTGTCGGTACGCCGCCTCGCGGCCCGCCTGGGCGTGCAGAACCCGGCGCTCTACTGGCACTTCCGCAACAAGCAGGAGCTGCTCGACGAGATGTCGCGCGAGCTGCTCGCCCCCGACATGGGCGGCCCGCACGAGGGCGAGTCCTGGCAGGACTGGCTGACCAGGCGCTCGCACGCCTACCGGGCGATGCTGCTGAGCCATCGCGACGGGGCCCGGCTGGTCACCGGCAGCAACCCGGGCCAGGGGGTCGCACGCGGCTTCGAAGCGGAGCTGAAGATCCTGGTCGGGCTGGGGTTCACGCCCGCGCAGGGCCTGCACACGATCTCCGCTCTGAGCCATTACACGCTCGGCTTCGTGCTGAACGAGCAGGCCCAGCGCGAACGCCAGGTCCGCGGCGCGACCCACGACCTGGACGCGTACGCCGACTTCCCCCTCACGGTCGCCGGCGTCCGCGCGGGCGGCGCCCCCACCAGTGACGAGGCGTACGCCTACGGCCTGCGGCTCATCATCGGCGGGCTGACGGCCGCCGGCCAGGCATAGTCTCAGCGCGCCTCCGCCGCCATAATCGGTGATCATCGCCGGAGGACGGAGTGAACGCGTGAAGAAGCTGGCGACGGCCGCCGTCATGCTGGCCGGTCTGGCGGTTCCGGCAGGTCCCGCCGCCGCCGCGCCGGGCGACTACTGGGTCGTGGGCGGGGATCAGGCGGCCAGGCAGCTGATCGCGTTCGATCCCGCGGCCACCGACTGGAACAGCTCCGCGGCCGTCAAATGGACCTGGCAGCCGAGCGTGACGCCCGGCCGGTTCACGGCCGACGAGGTCGCGGCGTTCGGGCTCATCGCCGACTTCAAGCTGCGCGAGCGGCCCGCGGGCGGGCAGAGCGTCGTGGTCGCGGCCGGCGGCACCAAGGGGATCGCCGCGATCATCTCCTACCCGGGCGGCGTGCGGCAGTGGGCGCAGATCCTCCCGGGGAACCTGCACGCCGCCGAGCTGCTGCCCGACGGCAACATCGCGGTCGCCGCCTCGACCGGGGGCTGGGTCAGGGTGTACGCCTCCTCGCAGGGCCCGGCCGCGGCCGCGTACGCGGAGTTCAGGCTCACCGACGCGCACGCCGCCCTGTGGGACCCGGGGATCAGGCGGCTGTGGGTCATCGGCCAGGACGTCGCGTCCGGCCGGCCGATCCTGACCGCGCTGGCGGTCGAGGGCACCCCGGCCCAGCCCGTGCTGCGCGAGGACACCCAGCGCAGGGCCGTGCTCCCGACCGGCGGCGGCCACGACGTCTACGCCTACGCCCACGACGCGAACAAACTGTGGCTCAGCACCGGCTCGGCCGCCTACCTC
This sequence comes from Nonomuraea zeae, assembly GCF_005889725.1. Lineage (GTDB taxonomy): Bacteria > Actinomycetota > Actinomycetes > Streptosporangiales > Streptosporangiaceae > Nonomuraea > Nonomuraea zeae. Next base: position 3,231 of record NZ_VCKX01000268.1, on the reverse strand, counting down.
TACGACAAGACGACGAAGACGTTCGACGGCGCGCTCCCCGGCGGCGCGAGCAGGGGAGCGGTCAAGTCCATCGGCAACCAGCCGTCCGGGCAGATCGTGCAGACCCGGGCCGACGCGGCCAAGACCCCGCCGGGCGCATGCACGCGCAACAACTGGTGCACGGACACGGTGGACTTCTTCTCGCCCGCCGGGACCCGCAGGCGTACCGGTGCGGCCTTCTACAAGGCGCGGGTGTGGAGCCCGTACTACAGCGTCGCCGACCGGCCGCTGCGCGGCACGGTCTGGGACCGCGTCCGCGGCCGGTCCGGGGCGTGGGACGCGAGCGCGACCGAGATCGATGGCAACGGCGCCATCTCCGACGTGGCGGTGGCCGCGCTGCCGGACGGCAGCCTGCACGTGCTGAGCGTGGTGCCCGGCAGCGGGGTCTGGGCGCGGAGCCGCAGCGCGGCGGGCGTTTGGGACGAGCACGCTGTCAAGATCGACGACAACGGCGACGTCACCGAGGTGTCGGCCGCCGCTCTGCCCGACGGCAGCCTGCACGTGCAGACCGTGGTGCCGGGGGCGGGTGTGTGGGACCGTACGCGGAGTGCGGCGGGGGTCTGGGCCGCGAGCTCGGTGAAGATCGACGCCGGCACGGACGTGAGCGCCATCTCGGCCGCCGGGCTCCCGGACGGGACGCTGCACGTGCAGACCGTCCAGCGCGGGCGCGGCGTGTGGAGCAGGGCGCGGAGCGCGGCGGGGGTCTGGGACGCCGCCGCGGCGCAGGTTGACGCCAACGGGTCGGTGACCGCCGTCTCGGGCGCCGCGCTGCCGGACGGGACCCTCCAGGTGCAGACCGTCGTACCCGGGTCCGGGGTGTGGAGCCGGGGACGGAGCGCTGCGGGGGTCTGGGACGCCGGCGCCGTGAAGATCGACGGCAACGGCAGCGTCCTGGCCGTCTCGGCGGCAGCGCTGCGCGACGGCGGCCTCCACCTCCTCACCCTCCCCGACCTGGCCTGACGACGAGGACAGCGCCACCACCGGACCTGGCACGCTCGGGACGGACCCTCCGGAAGGGACGCGGCCGGGTCCGCCGCGCTCCGAGTGGGTCCCTCGAAAGGGACGCCGCCGTGCCTGGCGCGCTCTGGGCGGGACTCTCGGAAGGGATGCGGCCGGGCCCGGCGCGCTCCGGGCGGGACCTCCGGAAGGGATGCGGCCGGGCCCGGCGCAGCCGGCGCATGCTCTGCGGCGGCCTCCCAGACCTCCGGTGGGGACCCTGGGTGTGTCCCCTGTGGCGCGCTTTCGCGACCGCCGTCGCCCGGATTCCTTCCGCCCCCCGGCAGTGCGACCAGAAAGACCGTCTAAATGCAGGTATGGGGAATTCATTCGGCCTATGGAATTTCCCGATCGATAGTCCCTTTTTGCGGTGCGGCATGCCGTTGTTTTGTCAATGGACTTCCTCAGCGATTCGCGATTTCATTTCCTCCGTCGGCCCGGCCGGTGGCCTGTTTTATCGCGGAGGATGATATGGTTCGTGCCCGGAAATTCCTGCAAATCGCCGTCGCGTGCGCGGTGGCGTCGGCGGGCGTCGCGCAACCGGCGTCGGCGGCGCCGCGCGATCCGCTCCGCATCACCCGCTTCCTCGGGGAGCAACGGGTGCCGCACAAGACGATCTTCGACGGGACCACCGTGGGCGGCCTGTCGGGCATCGACCGGGATCCGCGCACCGGCACCTGGTACTTCATCTCCGACGACCGATGGCGCTACAACCCCGCCCGCTTCTACACCGGCCGGCTGGACATCGACCGGCGCACGGGGGCCTTCAACGGGGTCCGGCTGACCGGGGTGAACACGCTCACCCGGGCGGACGGCACGCCGTACCCGGCGTATGGCCGGCCGGCCTCGGCCGATCCCGAGTCGATCAGGTTCGACCCGTGGAGCGGGCGGCTGCTGTGGGGCGACGAGGGCGACCGCCCGGACGCCACGAATCCGGATATTCCTATTTCGCCCCCAGCGGTCCGGGGAATGGACATTCGCGGGCGACACCTCGGCGAAATGCGGCTTCCGACCAATCTGCAACTGACGGAGACCGAAAGCGGGCCACGGCGCAACTCCGGTTTCGAGGGACTGGCGGTCACCGCCCGTACGATCACCGGCGTCACCGAGGGCCCGCGTTTCGAGGACGGCACCATGCCGACGGTGCAGCGCGGCTCGGTCGCCCGGCTGACGGTGTGGAATCGACAGGGCACGCTGCGCGGCCAGTACGCCTACCCGCTCGACGCCCTGCCCGTCGCACCGAACCCGCCGTCCGGGCCGGCCGACTCCGGGGTGTCGGAGATCCTGCCCATCGGCGAGGGCCGCTACCTGGCGCTCGAACGCTCCTGGGTCTCCGGCACCGGCTACCGGGTGAAGCTGTACGAGATCGACCTGCGCGGCGCCACGAACGTGCTGAACAGGAACACCCTGGCGCGCGGCGGACCCTACCGGCCGGTGACCAAGCGCGAAGTCAAGGACCTGGGCACCTTCCGCCCGCCGGTCCAGAACCTGGAGAGCCTGGCCTGGGGCCCGCGCCTGGCGACCGGAGAGTGCACGCTGGTCATCGGGTCGGACGACAACTTCGACGAGCGCGAGGTGACGCAGTTCATGGCGTTCGGCGTGACCGGGATGACCGGCTGCGGGTGACGCCGGGCCTGATCGTCCAGCGTGGGTGACGGCGGCTCCGGCCGCCCCGCATGTGACGGCGGCTCCGGCCGCCCGGCTGCGGGTGACGGCGGTCCTGGCCGTCCGGCCGCCCCGCTCCGCGCCGCTGGTCTCGCTCACATGGCGTGGATGCGGCGGCCGGTGATCTGCTGGGGCAGGATGCGGATGTAGAGCTGTCGTTCGCCGCCCGCCCACGGGCTGATCCCGGTGCCGGCCACCTCGGCGGTCTCCTCCGGGGCCAGGCGGTGCGCCGGGCCCTGGACCAGGACGCTCCAGCCCTCGCGGTTGGTCTCGTCGAACATGTCGATCTCGAACGCGATCTTGATGTCCACCCCCTCCAGCCCGGTGTTCAGGTCCTGGTCCATGGCGCCGCCCGCGGCCGTACGGAAGACGATGGCGCCGTCGTGCATCTTGTAGTTGACGGGCAGCACGGTCGGCCCTGTTTCTTATACACATCTCCGAGCCCAAGAGACCCTAAGACAACTAGTATGCCGTCTTCTGCTTGAAAAGACCAAATACGAATTGCATGCTTCCCTAGTTTGTACAGTAGTG
>NZ_VCKX01000267.1 GCF_005889725.1 Nonomuraea zeae | reverse complement strand
CGGCACCCCCGCGCCACCACCGGACAAAACCACATCACGAGCACGCCCGGCTCGTGACCCCACGCCAAGGCCACCCGCCAACACCCTCCGCAGAGCCGACGAGCCCACCGACGCCCGGCCCAGCGCGCAGGACCCCACCCCACAGCCGCCCACCGACGCCTCCCGTAGGGCTGACGAGCCCAGCCCACGGCCGCCCGCCAGCACCCCGGGCAGGGCGCCGGAGGCCACGCCGCGATCGCCCGTCGGCGCATCCCGCAGGGCAGAGCCCATGTCAGGGCCGTCCGCCGATGCGCCCCGCCCGGCGCGTCGGGCTCAGACGGCAGGGCAGGGCGACGACGCGGCGCGGGGACGCGGGGCACGCCGCGCCGCGCTCCCCGACGATCTGACCCCGCGCGAGGGCGAGGTGCTGGAGCTCATCGCCGACGGCCTCGCGAACGCCGAGATCGCCGCCCGCCTCTACATCACGGAAGCGACCGTCAAAACCCACATCAACAACATCTTCGCCAAAGCGCACCTACGGGACCGCGCCCAGGCGGTCACCTACGCCTATCGTCACGGCCTCGCACCTCCGCATTGAGCTGCGGCACCTCGGCGTTGAGCTGCGACTCGGCGTCGAACCCGGCCAGTTGTAACAGCGTCTCCAGCGCCGCCTGCCTGGTCTCCTCCACCGAACCGCCCCGCTCGCCGAAACACTCGGCCGCCACATCCAGCAACGCCGTCACCACCACCGCGTCGGGATAGGGCACGTCGACGAGCACCGTGCCGTCGTCGTCCTCCTCCCCCGCGCCCACATGGAGACTCAGCAACCGCCGAGCCTCCTCAGCCACAGCGACCCCCAACACGGCGGCACGCTCGAATCGCTCAGAAGCAATCACGTCACCCTCCAGTCGCACAGGTGTTCGGAACAGAAAGGTAGACGGTGCCACCGACAGAATCCCCGGCGCACACGGGGATCCCGGCCATCGGAGTGCCGTCGGAGAGCCGTCCGAGCGTCGTCGGGGTGTCGTCCGGGTGCCGTCCGGACCAAGGGCGGTGCGCGAGCGGGTGCCGGGGTGGTTACGCTCGAACGGTGTACGACTCGATCATCAGCGTGGACGGCCTGACCGTCGAGCTCGGGGGCAACCCCGTACTCCGGGGAATGGCGTTGACCGTGGCCCCCGGCGAGATCGTGGCGGTGGTCGGCCCCAACGGGTCCGGCAAGTCCACCCTCCTGCGCTGCCTGGCCGCCCTCCAGCCGCCCACCTCGGGCACGGTCCGCGTGTTCGGCGAGCCGCCCGCCGACGACGCCGCCTTCTGGCGCCGGGTGGCGCTGCTGAGCGACGAGCCGGCCTGGTATCCGGGGCTCACCGCCCACGAACACCTGGAGCTCATGGGCGCCGTGTACGCCGAGGCTCGGATGACGGTGGACACGGCGCTGGAAACGTTCGATCTGGTGGAGCGGGCGGACGCGCCGCCGCTCAACCTGTCCACCGGCCAGCGCCAGCGCCTCTCGCTGGCCGCGACGCTGCTGCGCCCCAGCACGCTCCTGCTGCTCGACGAGCCTGAGCGCGGTCTGGACGCCGGTTTCCGCGCGTCCCTGGCCGACCTGCTCGACGAGTACGCGGACGAAGGCGGCACCGTCGTCATGGCCACCCACGACCAGGGCCTGGCCGCCCGCGCCCGCCAGATCTCGCCCACCGGGACGGTGGCCGCATGACCGGGGCGATGGGCGACATAAAGGCGGTGCGGGCGTATCTACGCTCCCGTGGCCGCACCCGGGCGAGCCTGCTCGACCAGTACGCCACCGGCTTCGGCCTGGCGATGGTCATCGTGATCCTGGGCCGGCCGGTCTCCGGCGTGGTGTCCGGTCTGGCCGGGCCGGTCGATCCCGCCCGGATGGGTGCCGGGGCGGCGCTCCTCGCGCTGGGCCTGATCGGGTTCCTGGCCAGCGCCAGGGCGGCGGGGCCGGTGCTGCTGCCGGCCCCCGACGCGTCGTGGCTGCTGCTGTCGCCCCTGCATCGGCGGCGGGTGCTCGGCCGGGCCGGGCGGGCGCTGGCCGTGGTCGCCGTGGTGGCGGGCCTGGTGCTCGGCCTGGGGCTGGTGGCCGTCCTGGGCGCGCCGGACCTGTTCGTCTGGCGGCTGCTCGGCGCGCTGGCGCTCGGCGTCTCGGTGACGGCGGGCGGGATGGCGCTGGCGGTGCTCGGGCAGGCCTCCCAGTCGTGGCAGGTCTGGGTGACCGCCACGATGGTCGGGCTGCTGGTGCTGGCGGTGGTGGCGGTGAGCGGGCAGGCCCGTTCGGTGCTGGCGGTCGCCGCGAGCGCGCCCCTGCCGGCCCTGGCCGGCGCCGTGTCCGGGGCCGCCGTGCTCTCCGGTCTGCTCGTCCGGCAGGCGTGGTCGTCCCTCGACCGCATCCCCTCCCGTACGCTCCTCGCCGCCTCCACCCGCGCGGGACATGTGGCGAACGCGGCCGTCGCCCTCGACCCCGGCGCGCTGGCCTGGATCGCCGAGGACAACCACTGGCGGGCCAGGAAGCTGCGCTCGCGGCGGTGGCCGGCCCTGCCCGCGCCCCTCGCGCTGGCCTGGCACGACTGGCGGCGGCTGGCCCGCAGGCCGGGACGGCTGGCGACCATGTTGGCGACCGCCGCGCTGCCCGCGGTGCTGGCCCAGGCGGGCGGCGCTCCGGCGGCGCTCGGGGCGGCCGTGCTGGCGGGCGCGCTGGCCGTGGCGGCGACGAGCACGGCGGGGGCGCGAAGGGACTCCGACAACCCGAGCCTGGCCAGGCTGCTGGGGGTCGGGCACCGCAAGGCGCTGGCGGCGCGAGCGGTGCTGCCCCTGCTCCTGAGCGGCGCCTGGGCGACGCTCGCGCTGAGCGGCCTCATGATCACCGGCGGGCTCGCCGGGTCGTGGTGGCTGCTCGGCGTGCCGGCCGCGCCCGCGCTGGCGGCAGGCGCTCTCCGGATGGCCGGACGGCGTCCGGTCGATCACTCCATGCCGGTCATCGACACCCCGGGCGGCGCGATCCCGACCGGCCCGCTGATCTGGGCGCTCACCGGCGTGGACCTGGCCGCGCTGGGGTGCCTGCCTGTCATTACGGCGCTGCTCTACCCGCCGGCGGGGCTCGGCGGGTACCTGGCGGCGCAGGCGGTGACCGGCGTGCTGGTGCTGGTGGGGTACGTGATGCGGGCGCGACCCGGCACCACCGCCGTGGCGCCCGGTCAGACGACGTAGACGTCGCTGGGCAGGCCGCCGTACGGGATCGTGCGGTCCTTGTGCATGCCGGCCCGCTCAGCGACCCGGCGTGAGGGCTCGTTGACGTCGCGGATCACGGCCACCACGGTCCCGAGATCCTGCCCCACCCGCAGCGCCGCGCGGACGAGCTCCAGCGCGTACCCGTGGCCCCAGGCGGACGGGCGGAAGCGGTAATAGAGGTTGAGCACCTCGTCGCCACTGACGACCGCGCGGCGCAGGCCGCCGAAGCCGAGCACCTGAGGCTGCCCGGCCAGGCGGGCCGCCCAGTAGCCGAGCCCGCGCTCCGCCCAGTCGGCCAGCCAGAGGTCCAGCATGGCCTGGCTCGACTCCAGGTCGATCGTGGGCCCAGCCGGGTTGTAGATGCTTGTCCGTGGATCGGAGTGAATTTCGTGAACAGCCACTAGATCGTCACCTGTCACACGAGAAAGCACCATTCGCTCCGTGTGCACCACTTCCATACATTCAGCGTAGTCGCCCGACCTGCCGGAAGAAGTGGCGCCGACCTGCTACTTCTTCTTGTCGCCCCCGGAGTCGGTGGACAGCGCGGCGACGAAGGCCTCCTGCGGCACTTCGACCCGACCGACCATCTTCATCCGCTTCTTGCCTTCCTTCTGCTTCTCCAGCAGTTTGCGCTTACGGGAGATGTCACCGCCGTAGCACTTGGCCAGCACGTCCTTGCGGATGGCCCGGATGTTCTCGCGGGCGATGACCCTGGCCCCGATGGCCGCCTGGATCGGCACCTCGAACTGCTGGCGCGGGATCAGCTCGCGCAGCTTCTTCGCCATCTCGACGCCGTAGGTGTAGGCCTTGTCCTTGTGCACGATGGCGCTGAACGCGTCGACCGCCTCGCCCTGCAGCAGGATGTCGACCTTCACCAGGTCCGCCTCCTGCTCGCCGGCCGGCTCGTAGTCGAGCGAGGCGTAGCCACGGGTGCGCGACTTGAGCTGGTCGAAGAAGTCGAAGATGATCTCGCCCAGCGGCAGCGTGTAGCGGATCTCGACCCGGTCCTCCGACAGGTAGTCCATGCCGAGCAACTGGCCGCGCCGCCCCTGGCAGATCTCCATGATCGCGCCGATGAACTCGGACGGCGCCAGGATCGTGGACTTCGTGACCGGCTCGAACACCTGCGAGATCTTCCCGCCCGACGGGAACTCCGACGGGTTGGTCACGGTGACCTCGCTGCCGTCCTCCATGACCACGCGGTAGACGACGTTGGGCGCCGTCGAGATCAGCGACAGCCCGAACTCGCGCTCCAGCCGCTCGCGCACGATCTCCATGTGGAGCAGCCCGAGGAAGCCGACCCGGAAGCCGAACCCGAGCGCCGCCGACGTCTCCGGCTCGTAGACCAGGGCGGCGTCGTTGAGCTGCAGCTTGTCGAGCGCCTCGCGCAGCTCGGGGTATTCGTCGCCGTCGATCGGATAGAGGCCGGAGAACACCATCGGCTTCGGGTGCTCGTAGCCGGCCAGCATCTCGGTGGCGCCCTTGACGGCCGAGGTGACCGTGTCACCCACGCGCGACTGGCGCACGTCCTTCACGCCGGTGATCAGGTAGCCCACCTCGCCGACGCCCAGGCCGAGCTCGGAGACCTTGGGCTCGGGCGAGATGACGCCGATCTCCAGCGTCTCGTGGGTGGCGTCGGTGGACATCATGAGGATGCGCTCGCGCTTGCTCAGGTGCCCGTCGATGACCCTGACGTAGGTGACCACGCCACGGTAGGTGTCGTAGACCGAGTCGAAGATCAGCGCCCTGGCGGCCTCATCGGCGTTCCCGACCGGCGCGGGGACCGTCTGGACCACGTGGTCGAGCAGCTCGCGCACGCCTACGCCGGTCTTGCCCGACACCTTGAGCACGTCGGAGGGGTCGCAGCCGATCAGGCCCGCCAGCTCGTCGGCGAACTTCTCCGGCTGCGCGGCCGGCAGGTCGATCTTGTTGAGGACGGGGATGATGTGCAGGTCGGCGTTCATGGCCAGGTAGAGGTTGGCCAGCGTCTGCGCCTCGATGCCCTGGGCCGCGTCGACCAGGAGGATCGCGCCCTCGCACGCCTGCAGCGACCTCGACACCTCATAGGTGAAGTCGACGTGACCGGGAGTGTCGATCATGTTGAGGACGTGGCCGTCCCAGGGCAGGCGCACGGCCTGCGACTTGATCGTGATGCCCCGTTCGCGCTCGATGTCCATCCTGTCGAGGTATTGGGCGCGCATGGAGCGGTCGTCGACCACGCCGGTGATCTGCAGCATCCGGTCGGCAAGGGTCGACTTGCCATGGTCGATGTGCGCGATGATGCAGAAGTTGCGGATCAACGCGGGGTCGGTCTGGCCAGGCTGAGTGCGCACCGAAGTCCGTTTCGACAGGGTTGAGGGCGAGCAGTCTTTCATGGTGACATGCCCGGGTGATTGCCCGAACCGTCATCCGCCGCGGCCTGCGCCTGCTCGCGCTAGCCTTGGTCGTCGTATTGGCGCTGGTCGGCCTGCTGGCCGCCGCGCTCCGTATCCAGTTTACCGGTGCCCCGGCAGCCTGGGCGAAGAGCACGGGCAACGACGCGCTCTGGCTGGGCCACGCGTGGGTGGACGGCCGCCGTACGGAGCGCGACGTCGAGCAACTCGCCGTCCGGCTGCGCGCCACCGGCGTCAAGGACGTGTACGTCCATTCCGGCCCGTTCGAGCTGGACGGCCGCCTAGATCCCGCTAAATACCCCAACGCCGGAAATTTCGTGCAATGGATGCGGAAACATCTCCCCAACCTCCGCATCTCCGCCTGGCTCGGCCAGGCCGTCAAGGGCGAACTCGACCTGGACGACCCCAAGTCCCGCGAGAACGTCCTGGCCGGCGTCGCCGCCATCATGAAGCAGGGCTACGACGGCATCCACTACAACTTCGAGCCGATCGGCGACGGCGACGCCGAGTTCCTCGACCTGCTGGACAGGACCAGGCAGTACACCACGCTGCTGTCCACCTCCACCCCCCAGATCGAGCCGTACACCGGCATGCGCCTGATCGCCAGGGCCGCGCTCGGCCACGACAAATACTGGTCCGAGGGCTACTTCAGCCAGGTCGTGAGCCGGGTGGACCAGGTCGCGATCATGACCTACGACTCGGGTACGCCCCTGCAGTCCCTCTACGGCGGTCACGTCGCCCGTCAGGCCGGCCTGGCGCTGGACCTGGTCCCCGACGCCAAGGCCCTCTACATCGGCGCCCCCGCCTACCACGACCACGGCCTGCCCTGGCTGGACGCCGCCGAAAGCGTCGCGATGGCCGCCGACGGCGCTAGGCTGGCGCTGTCGGCCCACGGCCGTCGCGAGCGGTTCGGCCTGGCCCTCTATGTCGACTTCGCCGCCACGGAAGAGGACTGGCGCGAATACATGACACGCTGGCGTTGATTTGAGCAGCGGCCTAGGTTATTGGTAACCTGTGAAACTGCGTGTGGCGCGCCCTCTCTCGAGCCCGCGCGCCCCATCCATCACTTCAGACTTTCACCGAGGCTTCTTCGTGGCGAACATCAAGTCCCAGATCAAGCGCAACAAGCAGAACGAGAAGGCTCGCCTGCGCAACAAGGCGGTCAAGTCCTCGTTGAAGACCGCCGTCCGCAAGTTCCGCGAGGCCGCCGAGCAGGGTGACGTCGCGCAGGCCGCGGCGCTCCAGCAGGTTGCCGCCCGCCAGCTCGACAAGGCCGTCAGCAAGGGCGTCATCCACAAGAACCAGGCCGCCAACCGCAAGTCCGCGATCGCCAAGCAGGCCGCGGCGCTGGCCGCCAAGTAAGACCTGCTGCGCAGACGCCGCACTCCGCTCGGGGTGCGGCGTTCTTGTGTTGTCCGGATACCTCGGCCAAGAGCCGCATTTGTCACGATTTCGATATCACACGGTCATCGCCGCCCCGTATCGGGTGCGTCACCGTTGCCAAGATCACCTTGCCCCCGCTCCCACCACTGCCCGAAGGTGCACTAAACGGGCGAAGGGGGACACATGCGGGGGCCGTTGGTCGTCAAAAGGGCGTTCAGCGAGCCGTTGCTCCTCCTGGCCGCGTTCGGATCGATCCTGCTGGCCACCACCACGCTGGTGGCGCTGACCATGTACGCCTCCTCCATCGCCGACGCGGGCGTCCGCAGGACGATGGAGACGGCCTCGTACCGCCAGACCGCGGCCACCATCAGCGCGCCCGTCACCACGCAGACCTTCCCCAAGCTCGACCAGTCGGTACGCGCCGAGCTCGGGCGGGCCTACGGCAGAACGCCCGCCGTCACCACCAGCTTCCGCTCCGACTCCTACGTCATGCCCGGGCAGGAGGCCCAGGAGCGGCCCGAGCTGCTCAGGTTCGGCAGCTACGACGACCTCGGCCGCCACGCCAAGCTGATCTCCGGCGCCTGGCCGCGCGCCGATGACGGAGTGGTCGAGGCCGCGATCTCGCTGTCGGCGGCCTCGGCGAGCGGCCTGAAGGCGGGCCAGGAGTTCACCACCCGGGGCCGGCTCGACCCGCGCCCGGTCAAGGTCCGCATCGCCGGTGTCTTCCAGCTCAACGACCCCTTCGGCGAGCGCTGGGCCGGCGAGCAGCTCCTCACCAGGGGCGCGGAGCGCGGGGAGTTCACGACGTACGGGCCGCTGATGGTGGCGCGCGAGACGTTCCTCGCCCGCTTCGCGACCAATGTCAGCACCACCTGGACCGCCGTACCCGACCTGCGCACCCTCACGCCGGAGCAGCTGCGCCCCCTGGCGGGCGCGATCGGCCAGGTCGGCGACCGGCTGCGGGACAGCGGCTGCGCCACCTGCGTGACCACCAGCCGGCTGCCCGAGATGCTCACCCAGCTCGGCACCGCGTCCCTGGTGGCCCGCTCCACCATGCTGATCCCCGTCCTGCAGCTGCTGCTGCTGGCCGCGTACGCGCTGATGCTCACGGCGCGGCTGCTCGCCGACCACCGGCGCATGGAGGTGGCGCTGCTGCGCTCGCGCGGCGCGGGCACGATGCGGCTGGCGGCGCTGGCCGGCGGCGAGGCGCTGCTGGTGGCGATCCCCTGCGCGGTCGTCGCGCCCTTCCTCGGCCCGCCGATGCTCGCGCTGGTCAACCAGCTGCCGTGGATCAAGGTCGCCGGGGTGCGGCTGGGCGCCACGGCCGACGTGGGCTCGTTCATCGTGTCGTTCGGCGTGGCGCTGGCCGCGGCCGTCCTGCTGATGCTGCCGGCGCTGGCGGGCACGCGGCGCACGTACGTGGAGGAGCAGTCGGCGCGCGGGCGCGGCGGCGGGCGCGGGCTGATCGAGCGGGCCGGCGCCGACCTGGCGCTGCTGGTCGTGGCCGGGCTGGCCATCTGGCAGCTGCAGCGCTACGGCGCGCCGGTCACCGCCACGGCGGCCGGCGAGCTGGGCATCGACCCGCTGATCATCTCCGGCCCCGCCCTGGCCCTGCTCACCGGCGGCATGCTGGGGCTGCGGCTGGTGCCGCGCGTCTCGAAGCTGGCCGAGCGGATCGCCTCCAGGCGGCCCACGCTCGCTCCCGCGCTCGGCGCGTGGCAGGTGAGCAGGCGACCGCTCAAGTACGCGGGTCCCGCCCTGCTGCTGACGATGGCCATCGCGATCGGCATCGTGTCCATCGCCACCGCGGCCACCTGGCGGACCTCGCAGCTCGACCAGGCCCGCCACCAGACCGGGACCGACCTGCGGCTGTCCGGGCCGCCGGACGGGCCGGAGCTGGGCGCGTTCGGGCGCGGCACGGCGTTCACCGCGCTGCCCGGCATCACGGCGGCCGCGCCGGGATTCCGCGGCCAGACCGAGGTGAGCGGCGAGAGCGCGCTGCTGCTCGGCGTCGACGCGAGCAGGCTCGGCGCGCTGTTCCAGCTCCGCCCCGACCTGTCGGCGCAGTCGATCGGCGAGATGTCGCGCGCTCTGGCCGGGCCGCAGGCGGGCAAGCTGGACCTGCCAGGACAGCCCGCCACGCTGACCCTGCGCGCGCGCTCGGACGGGGAGCTGCCGCTGCGGCTGGTGCTCTCCGACGCCCTCGGCGTGTGGCACGACCTGTCGCTCGGCGTGCTGAAGCCGGGCGAGAACCGGGTCGAGGTGGACCTCAAGGGGCTGGCCGGGCGCAGCGGGAAGATCACGTACCCGCTGTCGCTGCGCAGCCTCATCGTGAGCACGCCCCCTCCGGGCCGCGTGAACGTGACCGTGACCGGCCTGAGCGCCGACGGCCGCGAGCTGGCGGCGCCCCCGATCACCGTGCAGGTGACGGACTCGCGGCCTGCCGTGACGCCCTTCGCGCCCCTGCCCGCGCTCGGGCCGCTGCCCGTCGTGCTCACCTCCGACCTGGCCGCCTCGCTCAAGGTGGGTGTCGGGCAGACCGGGCGGGCCAGCATCGACCGCCGGATCCTGGACATCAAGGTCGTGGCCGTCGTCGACCGGATGCCGACGAGCGCCGCCGGGCAGCCGGCCGTACTCGCCGACTGGGGGACGATGCAGGCGCACGAGCTGGCGGCGAAACAGCTGCCCAGGCCCGCGACGGAGTGGTGGCTCGCCTCCGGCGACACCGCCGCGGCCGTCGCGGCGCTCCAGGCGCGGCCCGAGTGGGACGTCACCCCGCTCGACCAGCGCGAGGTCGCCGCCAAGCTGCAGGGCGACCCGCTGGCCAGCGGCCTGCAAGGGGCGCTGATGCTGGGCTTCGGTGCGGCGCTGGTGTTCGCGGCGCTCGGGTTCCTGGTGAACGCGGCGGTCGCGGCGCGGGAGCGGACGGCCGAGTTCGCGATCCTGCGGGCGCTCGGGGTGAGCTCCCGGCAGATGTTCGGGCTGCTGGCGATCGAGCAGGCGTTCGTCATCGGGCTCTCGCTGGCGGCCGGCACCGCGCTCGCGCTGGTCGTGGGCGTGCTGGTGGTGCCGCACATCGTGCTGACCGGGCAGGCCTCGGCCGTCACGCCCGACGTGGTGCTCGACATCCCGTGGCCGGCCACGCTGGCGATGCTGGCGGGAGTGGCGGCGGTGCTGTTCGCGATCGTCGCGGGGCTGGCCCGCAACCTGCGCCGGCAAGGGCCCGGCCTTCGGGAGGAACAGTGAGGATCCCGCTGCTGGCCCGGGTGCACCTGGGCACGGTGGCCGTGCTCTTCGTGCTGACGCTGAGCGCCTGCCTGCTGGTCGCGGGCCTGCCCAGGGCGATGCAGGCGTCGTTCGACGAGGCGCTGCGCCGTTCGCTGGCCGCCGCCCCGGGTGTGCAGACCGACCTGACGGTGACCCTGCCGTCCAGCTCGCGCGAGGACGACCTGTACGAACGCACCCAGTTCGACACCCGCGACCGGCGCTGGCACCAGCTCCTGCCCGCGGCCCTGCGCCCGCTGGTGGTCCCGGCCGGTACGGGCGCCAGCCACATGAGCGCCAAGACCGCGCTCACCCCGGTCACCGGGACCGGCGGCCTGACCTACATCAACGTGGGCTGGCTGTCCGACGCCGACCGCCGGGTGGACTGGGTGCAGGGACAGGCGCCCGGCAAGCCGTCCACGACGCGCTACGAGGGCGCGACGATCCCGGTGTTCGAGGTCGGGATCACCGAAGAGGCTCTGACCAAGATGAACCTCCGGCTGGGCCAGACGAAGACGATCGGCGAGAGCGACTACGCCGCCGTGAAGATCGTCGGCGTCTTCAGGCCCAAGAACGCCGGTGATCGCTACTGGAGCCACAACCAGGACATCCTGCACGTCACCCAGCTGCTGCCGCCCGGCAAGCTGGACTTCGAGCAGCACATCACCACGCTGACCTCGGACGCGGGTCTGGCCGTGCTCAGCGGCGAGTCGCGCAACCTGATCTATTCCTGGGTCATGCCGCTCGACGCCCGGCCCGCGAGCGCGCTGGCCGTGCCCGACCTCAGCACGGCGATCACGGAGTTCGGGCGGGTGATCGAGCTCCAGTCGTCCAGCACCAGAAGCCCCTACGGTCTGACGACCGGGCTGCCCAAGCTGCTCGACGACTTCCGCGCCGCGCTGGCCACCGCGCAGACCGTGATGTACCTGGTGCTCGGCGGGCTGCTGGTGGTGGCGCTGGGCGTGATCGTGCTGGCCGTGCAGCTGCTGGCCGACCGGATGGACCACACGCTCACGCTGGCCAGGGCCCGCGGCGGGTCGCTGCGCCAGGTGGCGGGGACCGCGGCGGCGCTGACCGGGCTCGCGGTGACGCCCGCCGCGGCGGCCGGGTACGCGTTGTCCTACTTCGTGCCCGGTCCCGCGCTGCCGATCGTGCATGCGGGGCCTGTGCTCGTGGTCGTGACGGCCGTCGGGTTCGCCGCCGCGCGGATCGCTCTCACGCACCGCGCGCCGCTGCACGAGCGCCGCGACGACGTGGCCGCGACCCGGCCCTCCGCCCGGCGGATCACGCTGGAGGTGCTGGTCGTCGTGCTCGCGCTGGCCGGGGCGTACCTGCTGCGGGCCCGCGGGCTGGCGGGGGCCGGTCCCGGGGCGGACCGCGCCGGGCAGGATCCGTTCCTGCTGCTGGTGCCGATCGCGCTGACGTTCGCGGCCGCGCTGGTCACCTTGCGGTGCTACCCGTACCCGCTGCGGCTGCTGGTCCGGCTGGCCGCCCGCGGGCGGGCGGCCGTGCCGTTCCTGGGGCTGACCAGGGCGGCCAGGGCGCGCTCCGCCACCGCGCTGCCGGTGCTGATCCTGCTGCCCGCGCTGGGCGTGTCGGTGTTCGCGGCGGTGATCTCCGGCGGGATCGCGAGCACGCAGCAGCTGGCGTCCTGGCAGAGCGTGGGCGCGCCGATCAAGCTGACCTCGAAGATCGAGATCCCGGAGCCGGCCATCGAGCAGGTGCGCAGGGCCGCCGGCGTGGAGCAGGTGGTGCTCGCCCAGACGGCCAGGGTCCAGGTCGGGTACGGCGCCGAGCGGGCCGAGGCCATCGCGGTGGACGTGGCCCAGTGGCAGCGGCTCTTGCAGGACGCCCCCATCAGCCTGCCCGCCCTGTCCGGCGGCACGTCCGCGCTGGTCTCGCCGGACCTGCGGGGTCGCGGGACGCTGGAGATCGGCTGGCAGTCGCGGCTGAAGCTCACCCCGCGGGGCGTGATCGACTCCGTGCCCGGGTTCTACACCACGGGCAAGTTCGTCGTCGTGCCGTTGAGCGTACAGGTCCGGCCCGCGGTGAACACGTTGCTGATCAAGGGCGACGCGTCGCCGGACGAGCTGCGGCGGCTCGTGCCGTCGGCCACCGTGGAGTCCCAGCAGGCGGCCCTGCGCGCCATCCAGGACGATCCGCTCACGACCACCGTGCGCTGGACGCTGGTCGTGGTGACGGTGGCGCTGGCCGCGTACGCGCTGGTCGCCGTCGTCCTGTCGCTGGTGATCGGGGCGGCGGACCGGGCCAGGGCGGTGTCGTTCCTGCGCACGCTGGGGCTGTCGGACCGGCAGGCGCAGCGCCTGACCGTGCTGGAGATCCTGCCCATGATCCTGGTCACCGCGCTGGTCGGGCTCGGCCTGGGCCTCGGGCTCCCGGCCGCGCTCGGTCCCGGCGTCGACCTGTCGTCGTACGCGGGCGACGTGCCCGTGGGCGACTACTCGCCCGACCTCGTCACGCCGGCCGCGCTGGCGGCCGGGCTCGCCGCCGTCGCCGTGCTCGGCGCGTACGCGCACATCGTCATCGGCCGCCGGCGCAACCTCGGCGCCGTTCTCCGAGTGGGGGATCTGTCATGAATCCGACCCTGTCCGAGCTGGAAGCCAACGCCACGCGGAAGAAGGCCGCGTTCGGCGGCGACGCCCACATCGTGTGCGACAACCTGGTGCGCATCTACAAGACCGAAGGCGTCGAGGTCGTCGCGTTGCAGGGGCTGGACCTGGTGATCGACAAGGGCGAGCTGGTCGCCATCGTCGGCGCGTCGGGCTCGGGCAAGTCCACGCTGCTCAACGTGCTGTCCGGGCTGGACGTCCCCACGGCGGGGGTGGCCAGGGTGGCGGGCATGGACCTGCTGTCGATGAGCGCCAAGGACCGGCTGCGGTACCGGCGCTCGGTGGTGGGCTTCATCTGGCAGCAGACGGCGCGCAACCTGCTGCCGTACCTGACCGCCAGGGAGAACGCCGAGCTGCCGATCAAGCTGGCCGGCACCGTCAGAGGAGCCAGGGAGCGGGCCGGCGAGCTGCTCGAACTGCTGGGCGTCGGCTACTGCGCGGGCAAGAAGACCGGCGAGATGTCGGGCGGCGAGCAGCAGCGGGTGGCCATCGCGGTCGCCCTGGCGAACTCCCCGCAGCTCATCCTGGCCGACGAGCCGACGGGCGAGCTGGACAGCGAGACGTCGGAGCTGGTGTTCGACGCGCTGCGCAAGGCCAACAGGGAGCTGGGGGTGACCGTGGTGATCGTGACCCACGACCCGCTGGTGTCGGAGCAGGTGGACCGGACGGTGGGCATCCGCGACGGGCGTACCAGCAGCGAGACGCTGCGGCGCGAGGACGCGGAGGGGCAGATCATCGCCGAGGAGTACGCCGTGCTCGACCGGGTCGGGCGGCTGCAGCTCCCCCGCGACTTCATGAACGCCCTGGAGATGGAGCGCCGGGTGCGTCTCGAACTCGAATCCGACCACATCGGCGTGTGGCCCGCCCGAGAGGAGCCCGCAGGTGAGCAATGAGCCCCTGGTCGTCGTCGAGGGCCTGCGCAAGGTCTATCGAAGCGGCCCCAAAGAGGTCGTGGCGCTGCGCGAGGTGTCGTTCGAGCTGTTCCCCGGCGAGCTGGTCGCCGTCCGAGGGCGGTCGGGGTCGGGCAAGACGACCCTGCTGAACCAGATCGGCGGCCTGGACCGGCCGGACGCCGGGCGGGTGGTCGTGGGCGGGCACGAGGTCACCGCCATGTCCGAGGAGTCGCTGCTGCAGCTGCGCAGGGACGTGCTGGGGTTCGTGTTCCAGTCGTTCGGCCTCATCCCGGTGCTGTCCGCGGCGGAGAACGTGGGGGTGCCGATGCGGCTGGTCCGCATGCCGGTGGCGGAGCGGGAGGAGCGCATCCGGATGCTGCTCGCGCTGGTGGGGCTGGAGCAGCACGTCAACCAGCGGCCTTACGAGCTGTCCGGTGGGCAGCGGCAGCGGGTGGCGATCGCCAGGTCCCTGGCCAACCGGCCGCGGCTGCTGATCGCCGACGAGCCGACCGGGCAGCTCGATTCGCAGACCGGGCGGCAGATCATGGAGCTGTTGCGGGCGCTCGTACGGAGTGAGGGGGTCACGGCGCTGGTCGCCACCCACGACCCGAGCCTGATCACGCTCGCCGATCGGGTGCTGGAGATCAGCGACGGCGCCGTACGGGAGGCTGCGCTGGCGTGACGGCCTCCTCCCCTGACGCGGCGGCCTGCGCCGGCGTGCGGCCGGTGCCGGCCCGGCGGCCCGCGGGGACGGCGACGGCGGCGAGGTTGGCGACGACGACCAGCACGCCGCCCGCCAGGAGCAGCGCCGCCGAGCCGGTCACCCCGGCCAGCGGCACCGCCACCGCCAGCCCGAACGGCCGCGACGCGAACGAGATGAGCTGGTCGAACGACCGCACCCGCCCCAGCGCCGTCTCCGGGAGCTCCTCGGCCACGAGCGTCTCCCACAGCGGGCTGAGCACCCCCAGCCCGAACATCGCCACGCCGTACGCGCCCGCCACCGCCCCGACGGGCGCTGTCACCGCCAGGGCGACCATGGGCAGCAGGTAGCACGCCGCACCGGCCTGGACCGCGACCAGGGGCCGCCGGACGGGCAGCCGGGGTGCCGCGAACACGCCCAGGACCAGGCCCACCGTGCCGCTCTGCACGATCACCATCCAGCTCGCCTCGCCGCCCAGCTCCCGTACGGCCGTCAGCGGGCCGAGCGTGAGGAACAGCCCGGCCATGAAATGCCAGACGCCGTGGCCGAGCACGCTGGTCAGGAACCAGGGCCGCGTCCTGATCTCGCGCCACCCGTCGCCCAGGTCCCGCAGGAAGGGAGCCCTCGGCCCGTTCGCCGCGGCCCCGCGCGTGCGGATCCCGCCGAGGGTCAGCGCCGAGCAGGCGAAGAGCGCCGCCGTGAGCGCCGCCGCCCAGCCGGGGCCGGCCACCAGCGTGATCGTCCCCGCGATCGCCGGGGCGACGACCGCGGACAGGCTCGTCACCACGCCGATGCGCGCGTTCATCCGCAGCCGGCCCTCGCCCGGCACCACCGCCACCACCAGCCTCGGCACGGCCGGGCTGCCGAACGCGATGGCCGCCCCCGCCAGCGCGGACAGCAGCGCCAGGTCGAGCAGGCGATACACGCCGAGCAGCAGTTCGGCGGCGATGGCGGCTTGCGACAGGCAGCGGGTCAGGTCGGCGAGCAGCGCCAGCCGCTCAGGTCTGAGCCGGTCCGCCACCACTCCCCCGGCCGGGAGCAGCAGCAGGAGCGGCACCATCTCGCTCGCCAGCACGAGGCCGAGCGCCGCGCCGTCGTCCGTGGCCCGCAGGACCGCCAGGGTCAGGGTCGTGGGGATGAGGGCGGTGGCGAGCGCGGACAGGCATCGTCCGATCAGCAGCCGGTTCGTCATGGCTATGGACAATATTTCGTCAGCTAATGTTTCGTCAACAAAATACTTGCTAGCGTAGGATTCCTGGGATGGAGGACTCGGTAGATCGTCACCTGGCCCGCTGGCGCGGTAAGGCGCCCTTCGACGAGCGGGTGGAGGGGATCGTGTCGCGCATGCAGTTCCTCGTGAAGCACCTCAGCCACACCAAGGAGGCGGCGCTGGCGGAGGTGGGAATGCAGGACTTCGAGTTCGAGACCCTGCACCGGCTGGTGGCGCGCGGCGGGGCGGCCACCCCGTCGGAGCTGGCCGCCGACCTGCTGCTGTCCCCCGCTGGGATGACCGGCCGGCTCGACACGCTCGAACGGTCGGAGCTCGTCCGCCGGGTGCGCAGCACGGAGGACCGGCGGCGGGTGGACGTCGAGCTGACGCCGAAGGGTCACGACCTCTGGATGGAGGCCATGACAATCCGGGGCGAGGTGGAGACGAGCATGCTGAGCGCGCTCGGCCCCGAGGACCAGGCGACCCTCGACGGCCTGCTCAAGCACCTGTTGATCAAGGCGGAGGCCGACCGCTGACCCGCCGGCTCGGCCGTTGAAGCGGGGACGGTGATGGGGTGGCGCGGCAGATCACGCGGGGCGCGGGCTCGCGGTGCAGCAGCTCACGCGGGCTCGCGGCGCGGCAGATCACACGGGCGCGGGCTCGCGGCGCAGCAGCTCCCGCACCTCCGCCAGTAGATCGACCTGCGCCCGCCAGTCGCCGCCGGAGATGCCGATGACGGCGTGCCCCGCCCCGGCCTCGCGGTAGGCGTCCAGCCGCTCGGCCGCCTCTTCCGGCCGGCCGGTGAGCGGGATCTCCAGCACGTCCGCCAGCGGGCGCCCGTAGGCACGGCTGATGCCGGTGGCGATCTCCGTCCGGGACGTGATGCCCGCCCCCGCCCCCAGAGCTGTCTCTTATGCACATCTTCGCGCCCCA
>NZ_VCKX01000266.1 GCF_005889725.1 Nonomuraea zeae | reverse complement strand
AGATGTGTATAAGAGCCAGCGGATCACCGGGCCGGACGGAGCCGCATCGACTCGTCGGCCTTGGCGAACATCCGCTGGAACGTCCCCCCGCTCAGCCTGGTGAGCACGGTGTACCCCTTCGCGTCGCTCAGCGGACTGGAGGACGACACCACGCCCGCCAGCGCCCCGCCGTACACCGCCGGCCCGCCGCTGCCACCGGCCGCGGCGTGGCAGTTGCGGGTGACCATCACGCCGGGCCCGTCCGCGACGCCCTCGACCGTGTCACCCACGCATCGGTACATCTGGGTGCCGCCCGGATAGCCCTTGCCCACCGGGTAGCCGAGCAGCTCGAGCCCGCGCAGCGCCGTGCCCCTGGCGGTGGGCATCGGCGGCAGCCCCCGTCCGGTCACGTCCTCCAGCGGGCGCTTGCGCCGTGCGACCCCGACCAGGCCGACGTCGTACGGCAGCAGGTCGGGGGAGTACGGCCGGTCGCGCCACCTCGGCGGCACCCACGTGCGGACGGCGGGCCAGATCCCCAGCGGCGGCCGCCCCTGGTCGTAGCCCGGCAGGAACGCGAGCTGCTTGAGCGGGCGGCCGTCGTGGTACAGACAGTGGGCCGCCGTCAGCACCAGGCTGCGGCTGCGCGAGTTGATCACCGTTCCGCCGCACAGCACGTCCGTCCGCGAGACGGGGTCGCGGCCGAGCAGCACTCCGGTCAGCCGGCGCGCCCCCGTGTAGGGGCGCGGCACCGGCGCGTAGCCCAGGCGGTCACCGTCAGGAGTCAGGACCCGGGGAACGGGTACGTTGCGTTGCGACACCTCGGTGACGGCGGCTGGATCGAGCAGGACCAGAGACAGCACCAACCTGAGCACCCTCCCACTGTACGCAGAAGATGATCAGTGCTCTGACCTGCGACATCCAGGTTTACTCAACTTGTGTACTGGGCGCCGAGGGCCCGCAGCCGTTCGTGGGCCGACTCGTAGACCCCCGTCTCACCCAGATACGCCTTGGGCATCTTGGCGACCATGGTGTAGTTGGTGTCGCACACGTTCCCGACCGGCGCCTGCCCGGCCTGGCTGACGAGCTGGTACGCGTCGAGCGTGTCCAGCCCGGTCAGCTCCGACGCCCAGGTGACCAGGTCGTGCTGGCTGATCCGGTAGGCGTCCTCCAGCGGCCTGGCCGAGCCGGTCGACATGAGGTGCAGGTCGTCCTCCAGCCGCGGCCACGGCGTGGCCACCCCCTTGATCAGCTCGACCGCGACCACGGTGTTCATGGCCGACTCCACCGCGGTCCCGCAGACCTCACCGTGCCCCTGCAACCCGTGGCCGTCGCCGATCGAGAACATGCCGCCCTCGACGTTGACACCCAGGTAGACGGTGACGCCCGCGCGCAGCTCGGGGGTGTCCATGTTGCCGCCGTGCGCGTCCGGGGTGATCGTCATGCGGGCCTCGTTCGCGCCGGGCGCCACGCCGACCGTCCCGTGCATCGGGTCGAGCGGCAGCGCCACGCTGAAGTCGCTGTTGCGGGCGTGGTAGACGGCCACGCCCCGGTCGAGGTCGATGTCGTAGCGCCAGACCCGCTCCTCCAGCGGCGGCTGCAGCATGGCCGTGGTGTGCGTCCCCGTCAGCGCGCCGAAATGGGGGAACGTCGTGGACACCGCCCAGTCCCTGGCCGGCGTGATCTTGACGAAGTGCAGGGCCAGCGTGTCGCCCGGCTCCGCGCCGGCCACGTGGAAGGGGCCGGTCACGGGGTTGAGGTAGGGGAACTCGCACACCTGCGACGGCAGGTCGCCGACGCCGCGGACCAGGCCGCCGAAGCAGTCCTCGGTGTACAGCTCCATGATCGTGCCCGGCCGTACCTTGCCGACGGCCGCGCGTCCCCCGAAGGTGTAGCTCAGCTCGTCGGGCGAGGGATGGTAGGAGACGACGTTCACTTGACCTCCGAAGGGAGTACGGGCCTGCGGCCGAACAGATACGACAGGCCCAGGACTACCAGGCCCACGGCCAGCCAGATGCCGCCGGCCCACTGGGCGGCGACGTTCTGGTTGACGACGACCGCGACCAGGATGAGGAAGCCGATCACGGGCGCGATCAGGTGCGCCCACCAGTTGCCCGTGCGGCGGCGGATGAAGTAGTGGACGACCACGGCGACGTGCAGCAGCAGGAAGGCCGTCATGGCGCCGAAGTTGACCAGCGAGGTCAGCTCGCCCAGGCCCTTCTCCCTGCTGTTCATGATCAGGCCCACGACCAGCGAGAGTACGGCGACCGCCACCGTCGCGTTGACCGGCACCTGGTGCTTCGGGTCCACCCTGGCCAGGAAGCGGGGGAGCTGGCGGTCGCGGGCCATCGCGAACAGCAGGCGCGAGGTGGCCGCCTGCGCGACCAGCGAGTTGGCGAAGCCCCAGGCGATGGCGGTGGCCACGGCGGTGAGCACGGCCAGCCAGTGCCCGCCGGCGAACTCGGCGGCGGCGTAGAACGCGTTGCCGTTGGGATCGCCGGTCTTGATCAGCCCGTCGCGGTTGGGGGTGAGCAGGGCCGCCACCCACGTCTGCACCACGAACAGCACCGCGGCCACGGCCAGCGCGGCCACCATGGACCTGCCGAGCCTGCGGGCGTCCTCGCGGTTCTCCTCGGCCAGCGTGGAGATGCCGTCGAAGCCGAGGAACGACAGCACCGCCACCGACGCCGCGGTGAACACCACCGACCAGGTGAACCCGGACGACTCGAACAGCGGGGTCAGCGCGCCGGTCTGCGCCTTGCCCTGGGTCAGGGCGATGACGCCGACGATGAGGAAGACGGCCAGCACGGCCAGCTCGGCCACCAGCATGATCCGGGTGATCCTGGCGGTCATCTGGATGCCGAAGTAGTTGATGACGGTGTTGAGCACCACGAACACGATCAGCCACGCCCATACGGGGACCGCGGGCACGGACACGTTCATGGCCAGCCCGGCCACGAGATAGAGCAGCGAGGGCACGAGCACGTAGTCGAGCAGGATCGCCCAGCCGGCCATGAACCCCACGGGGGCGGCGATGCCCCGGCCCGCGTAGGTGTAGACCGACCCGGCCATGGGGAACGCCCTGGCCATCTGCGCGTACGACAGCGCCGTGAACGCCATCGCCACCAGCCCGACGATGTACGCCAGCGCCACCATCCCGTTGGAGAAGTGGAAGACGTTGCCGAAGATGCCGAAGGGTGCGATCGGCACCATGAAGATCAAGCCATAGATCATCAGGTCGGCGAAGCCCAAGGAACGCTTGAGCTCCTGGCGATAGCCGAACTGCTCGATTGTGCTCATGGACGGCTCCTAGCTGCTTGGGGGGCGATTCGCACCTTAGAGCCAAAGCTTTCTAGTGAAAAGGTTTCTCTAGAAAGAAGTCCAGGCCATCGGCCCTGCCCAGGTGGACGGGGTGGCGTACCTGCCGATCGAGCAGAGTGAGCGTCCCGCGCGCGCTGGTGATGGTGGCCCCGTCGGCCGCCGCGTCCATTTCGGGCACCGACAGCGAGCCCGCGCGCGCGGACAGGGCGGCCAGCATGGCGACGGCCTCGTAGCAGCCGTGGCCGTGCGCGTTCAGCATGGGGGCGTCGCGGCCGAACCTGGCGGCGTACCTCTCCGCGAAGTCCAGGCTGGCCTCGGTCGGCAGGTCGCGGAAGTAGCCCATGGAGGCGTACAGCTCGCCGGTGACGTCGCCGCCGACGCCCAGCAGGCCGTGCTCCTCCAGCGCGCCGCACAGGCGGGCCGCGCCGAGCCCGGCGGCCGCGAACGCCCGGTTGAACTCCACCAGGTCGCTGCCGATCAGCGTCAGCAGGATCGCGTCCGGCCTGGCGTCGGCCACCCGGTCGAGCAGGCGCGCCGCCGCGCCGTACCTGGCGAAGCTCTCGCCCACCACGGTGACGCCGTGCGCGCGCAGGCGGCGGCGGGCGTCGGCGTGCACCAGGCGCGGCCAGATGTAGTCGTTGCCCAGCAGGTACCAGCGGCGGGCCCGCCGCGTGCCGACCAGCCAGTCGATGCCCGGCGCGAGCTGGCGGCCCGGGGTCTCGCCGAGGAAGTAGACGCCGGGCGCGTGGCCGCCGCCCTCGTACGGCGGGGCGTACACGAACGGGACCCGCCCGGCGATCGCCGCCACCACCGCCACCCGCACGTCGCTGGCGTGGGCCCCCGCGACGGCCGCCACCGTTCGCGACCCGACCAGCCCGGACACCTCGGCCGCCACCTGGCGCGCGGGCCGCCCGCCGTCGATCAGCACCAGCTCGACCTGCCGGCCCAGGATGCCGCCCCCGGCGTTGAGCTCCTCGGCCGCGAGCGCGGCGCAGTTGATCGCGCAGGGCCCCATCAGGCCGAGCACCCCGGACACGGGCACGATCAGGCCGATCCTGATGGAGCCTGACGGGAGGAGCCGCGCTTCGAAAGGACCGACGATCGCCGCCACGCCGACGAGTATCCTCCGTCTTAGCTCCCCGATGAAAGGACCTTTCTCCATGACCACCTCTGGGCTCGGGTCCTCACTCGCCTACCTGCTCAGCCGTGCGGAGCGCGGCGTCAACCGGGGCCTCGCGGCGGTGCTCACGGGGGAGGACGTCACGGTCGAGCAGTGGCGCATCCTGCGCGCGCTGACCGACGGGCGCGGGCACTCGATGGGCGAGCTGGCCGAGGCGGTGCTGATGCCGCACCCGACGCTGACCAAGGCGGTCGACCGGCTGATCGACCGGGCGCTGGTCTACCGCGGGCCGTCGGCGGGGGACCGGCGGCGGGTGGCGGTGTTCGTGTCCGACCGCGGGGCGGAGCTGCTCGGGTGGGTGGACGGCGCGGTGGCCGAGCATCACCGGCTCATCGAGGTCGCGTTCGGGCGCGAGCGCACGGAGCAGCTCATGCGCGATCTGGAGAGCCTGATGGAGGCGCTCGACTACGCGGAGCTGCGGGTCTGACCCCTGCTCACGCGGTGGTCCGGAAGGTGCTCAGGGCGAACCGGAGCGGCGCGCGGGTCGCGCGCCGCTCCGGGGCGTGATCAGGGATACAGGCCGCGCATCTGGTGCGCCTCGGCCACCCTGCCGACGCCGATCACGTGCGCCGCCTGCCTGAGCGTCAGGCCGCGCTCGGCGGCCAGCGACGTGGCCTCGGTGAAGGCGTTCAGCATGAGGTCACGCAGCTTGAGCTCGACCTCGCCGGAGCTCCAGGAGTAGGCCTGCATGTTCTGCACCCACTCCAGGTAGGACACGATCACCCCGCCGGCGTTGGCCAGGATGTCGGGCACGACCATGGTGCCGCCGGCCGCCAGGATCTCGTCCGCCTCCGGCGTGGTGGGCCCGTTGGCGCCCTCCACGATCAGGCGGGCGCGGATCCGGTGCGCGTTGGCCTCGGTGATCGCGCCTTCCAGCGCCGCCGGGACCAGGACGTCCACGTCCAGCTCGAACAGCTCGTCCTGGGCCATCGCGTCGGCGTGGCGGAAACCGCGCACTCCGCCGGACTCGGCCACCCAGGCCCGCAGGCCGGCGACGTCGAGACCGCCGCCCGCGTACACGGCGCCGGTGACGTCCGACACCGCGACGACCTTGCAACCCGCGTCGGCGAGGTACTGCGCGGCCAGCGCGCCCACCTTGCCGAAGCCCTGCACGGCCACGGTCACGCCCTCGGGCGAGCGGCCGAGCGCGGCCAGCGCCGCGATCTGCACGCCGCGCGAGGTCGCGCCCGTACGTCCGAGCGAGCCGCCCAGCGTCATGGGCTTGCCGGTCACCACGCCGGGCACCGAGTAGCCGGTGTTGACGCTGTAGGTGTCCATGATCCAGGCCATGGTCTGCTCGTCGGTGCCGACATCAGGAGCAGGGATGTCCTTCTCCGGGCCGATCAGCGGCAGGATCTCGTTGATGTAGCGGCGGGTCATCCGCTCCAGCTCGCGGGTGGTGAGCCCGGCCGGGTCCACGGCCACGCCGCCTTTGGCGCCGCCGTACGGGATGCCGACCAGTGCGCACTTCCACGTCATCCACATCGCGAGCGCGGTGACCTCGTGGATGTCGGTGCCGGGATGAAACCGCAGGCCGCCCTTGGCGGGTCCGCGCGAGACGTTGTGCTGGACGCGGAAGCCCTGGACGACGTCCAGGCGGCCGTCCTCGCGCCGCACGGGGACCGAGACGGTCAGCGAGCGGCGTGGCGTCGCCAGCATCGTACGGAGCCCGTCGTCGAGCCCGAGCTGCTCAGCGGCCTGGTCGAGTTGGTGGAGAGCGGAGTCGAGGGCCTGACGGCCCGAGGTGATCAGGGCCGGCGTCTTTGACGGCACCATGATGCTCATGGAAGAGAGTCCTCCTGTTATGACGCCCTTTTTACGGAGAAAGCGCCATTGCCTTCCCCTTTTGGGCGTTGTTGTCACGATCATCCTAGGGCGGGGCGTTTGACCTTGCCTAGTTGTTGGTAGAAATCCGAGCCGGTGATCGAGATGCCATGGACCGTGCCACTCTGGCAGGCTTGCGGACGGGAGTGTGCCGAATCGTCGAATCAGGAGGTGGGATGCCCTCACTCGTGGTGGGGCCGTTGCTGCGTTACGTCGACTCCGACAGCGCCTCGATCTGGGTGGAGACCGTCGAACCCTGCACGGTCACCATCGAGGCAGACGGCAGGGCTTACCGGTCGCCTACCTTCACCGTGCACGGACACCACTACGCGATCGTGGATCTCGTTGCGTTGTCCCAGGATATCGCGTCCTATTCGGTGAAGCTCGATGGGGAGCAGGTATGGCCCATGGCGGGTCTCCCGCCGAGCCGCATCCGGCTGGTGCCGCCGGAGGGGGTCCGCAAGCTGGCGTTCGGCTCGTGCCGTACCAGCGTGCCGCACGACGCGGCTCACGTACTGACGCACGGCGACGACGTCCTGCGGGCTTACGGCGATCATCTGGCGAAGACGGGCAAGGAGGGGGAGTGGCCGGATCTGCTGGTGTTCCTCGGTGACCAGGTCTACGCCGACAACCCCTCGCCCGAGATGCTCGACTACATCAAGGCGCGCAGGGACACCGAGCCGCAGAAGGAGATCGCCGACTTCGAGGAGTACGCCGAGCTCTACCGCCTGGCCTGGACCGACCCCGAGATCCGCTGGCTGCTGTCCACCGTGCCCACGGCGATGATCTTCGACGATCACGACCTGCGTGACGACTGGAACACCTCGCAGCCCTGGCGCGAGCAGATGGCCGCGACGTCCTGGTGGCGCCGCCGGGTGGTCGCGGGGCTGGGGGCGTACTGGATCTATCAGCACCTCGGCAACCTGTCGCCGGCGGAGCGGGCGGAGGACCCGCTGGTGCGCACGCTGCTGGACGGCGAGGGCGACGGCGGCGACGCGCTCGACGCGTTCGCCGAGAAGGCCGACGCTGAGCCGAGCAGCAACCGCTGGAGCTACTCCCGCGATCTCGGGAACGCCAAGCTCATCATGGTCGACACCAGGTGCGCCAGGCAGCTCACGCCCGGCGACCGGCGCATGCTCGACCCGAGCGAGTGGGCCTGGCTCGAAGATCAGGTCAGCGGCCCGGCCGAGCGGCTGATCATCGGCTCGTCGATCCCGTTCCTGCTGCCCGAGGGCGTGCACGGCGTACAGAACTGGAACGAGGCCCTCGCCGACGGCAAGTGGGGGCCGCTGGTGCGGCGGTGGTCGGAGAAGTTCCGGCAGGCCGTCGACCTGGAGCACTGGGCGGCGTTCCGGCGCTCGTTCGACGACCTGGCCCGGCTGCTGATCAAGGTCAAGAAGCCGGTGATGATCCTCTCCGGCGACGTCCACTACTCCTACCTAGCCAAGGCGAACGCCGGTCCGGTCTACCAGATCGTCTGCTCGCCGATCCGCAACCCGCTCAGCCCGCTGCTGCGCTGGGCCAACGTGGCCACCCAGTTCGGGGTGGCCACGCTCGTGGGCGGCCTGCTCGCCCGGCTGGCGGGCATCCGCCGGCCGCCGTTCAGGTGGCGGGTGATCAAGGGGCCGTGGTTCCAGAACGCGCTGGCCACGCTGACCCTGCCCGACGTGGTGACCTGGTACGAGTCCACCGGGGACGACGTCAGGCCGATCGATTCCGTTCCCCTACGCTGAACCCTCATGCATGAGGACAACTACGCCGTCGCCGTCCCGTTCTACGACTTGTGGCACGAGGACGGCCACGTCCCCGCCGTACGGGAGCAACTCCCCGCGCTGCTGCGAGGGGTCCGGCGCGCCGTCATCGAGATCGGCGCGGGGACCGGGCTGATCACCGAGGTGATCGCCAGGCGGACGCCCGCCGAGATCTTCGCCGTCGAGCCGTCGCTCGGCATGCGCTCGGTCCTGGTCTCCCGCCTGGCCTCCGACCCCGAGGTGCTGCGCCGCGTGACGGTCCTGCCCTGCGGGGCCCTGGACGTGGCGGTCGGCGAGCCGGTCGAGGCCATCGTGATGATCTCCGTGTTGCAGAGCTTCTCCGCCGGCGAGCGGGCCCGGCTGTGGCGGGTGCTGGCCGGGCAGCTGGAGCCGGGCGGGCGGCTGGTGTTCAACTGGCGCGAGCGGGCCGCCGCCGTGCCCGGCGAGCTCGCCGTCATGGCCTCCTACCGGGTCGGCAGGCACGACTACGAGATCGCCGGCCAGGTGATCGAGGTCGCCGGCGAGAGCGTCACCTCGCGCTTCCGCTACCGGATCAAGCAGGGAGGCGAGGTGATCAGCGAGGACGAGGTGGTCGGCACGAACCACTGGCCGGCCGGCGAGCTGGTGGCGTCCGAGCTGGAGCGGGCCGGCTTCGCCCGGGGCGAGGGGTCCGACGGCCTGCAAGTGTGGCATCTGGCGAAATAGTGGGAACCGGCCCGTCTCATGCGGCCAACAACAGGGTGACCGCATGAGAGAGGACCGGCACAGTGGTGGCTGTTCAGGATGTGCCTGAGACGCTGGACGACTCGACGTTGATCGGGCATTCGCTCAGCGACCCCGAGCGATTCGCGGCGCTGTTCGACCGGCACGCCGACGAGATCCACAGGTACGCGGCCCGCCGTCTCGGGGGCGAGCTGGCCGAGGACGTGACGGGCGAGGTGTTCCTCGTCGCGTTCCGCGGAAGGGCGCGTTACGACCGCTCGTGGCCCGACGCCAGACCCTGGTTGTACGGCATCGCGACCAAGGTCGTCGCCCAGCACCGCAGGGCCGAGCGGCGGCGCACCGCGGCCATGGCCAAGGTGAGCGTGGAGCGTCCGGGGACGTTCGACGAGCGCAGCGCCGACCGGGTCACCGCCGAGCAGCTCCAGCCCAGGCTGGCCAGGGCGCTGACCCGGCTGAGCGCGGGCGAGCGCGATCTGCTGCTGCTGGTGGCCTGGGCGGATCTGAGCTACGAGGACGCGGCGCTCGCGCTGGGCGTGCCGATCGGCACCGTCCGGTCCAGGTTGCACAGGCTCCGCGTCAAGGTGCGCAGGGCGCTCGGCGGCATCGATCCCTTCGCAGAGGAGTCCC
This sequence comes from Nonomuraea zeae, assembly GCF_005889725.1. Taxonomy (GTDB): domain Bacteria; phylum Actinomycetota; class Actinomycetes; order Streptosporangiales; family Streptosporangiaceae; genus Nonomuraea; species Nonomuraea zeae. Next base: position 7,182 of record NZ_VCKX01000266.1, on the reverse strand, counting down.
GTCATGGATAGACCCGATGGAGCCGGCATGGACGGCAGCGGCGGCGCGGACGAGATCCGGGTGTTCGCCGCCGGGCGGCCGAGTGCGCCGCCGTACCGGGCGGAGGCGCGGGAACGGGCACGGGAGCGGCTGCTGGCGGAGGCAGGGACGCGGCACGGCGCGGGCCGCTTTCGCCTGCCGCGGCTCGGCTGGCAGGCCGCGGCCGCGTTCGGGGTGACGGTCGTGCTCGTCGGCGGCGTGGCGGTGGCCCTGTCGAACCAGGGCGCCGGCGTGCACCCGGCCGCGCAGACGAGCGCGTCGGTTCCGGTCGCGTCGGCTGTCCTGTCCGGTACGCCGGAGCTGGACCCGCGCCCCGGCCAGTTCATCCTGATCGAGTCCACCACCATGGGCCGCTGGTTCCGGATGGGGCGAAAGGGCGAGGTGGAGTCGCGTTACCTCTTCCGGGCGAAGCGGAAGATCTGGCAGTCGGTGGACGGGAGCGCGAACGGGCTGCTGTTCACCGAGGACCTCGCCCCCAAGCCCTGGCCGGGACAGTCGTCGCTGCCCGACGACATCGGGACGGACGGCGGGGGTTCGGCCTGGCACGCCCTGCCGTCGTGCCCCGCCCAGCCCGGGAACGCCCGCCGCGACCACGCCTTTCTGAGCGGCCTGCCGGCGGAGGCCGGCGCGATGCGCGACCACCTCTACCGGGTGAGCGACCGCTCCGCGCTCCAGGCCAAGGGCATCGACCCGGACGCGGCCGCCTTCCACGAGGTGGGGAACCTGGTACGGGAGACGTACCTGCCCAGGGCCCAGCGGGACGCGCTCTTCGAGGCGGCCAGGACGATCCCCGGCGTGGAGCCGGCCGAGGGGGTGGCGGACGCGGCGGGCCGGAAGGGGGTCGCGCTCGGGCTGCCCGCGCGGGACGGGACGCTCAAGCAGCTCATCTTCGACCCGGACACGCACCTGTACCTGGGGGATCGGACCACGGTCCTGGACGCGAAGGCGGCCGGCGCTCCCAAGGGCAGCGTCGTGGGGTCGGGGGCCCAGACCTCGGTGTCGGTGGTGGACCGGCTGCCCAAGGTGTCGCTGAGCGCAGGGAGCCGGACGGCCTGCGCCGCGCCGGAGAAGCAGGTGTCGGACGCACCGGCCGCCCCGCCGGCCAGCACCCCGCCCAGCGAGCACCCCAGCGAGCCACCCAGCGAGCACCCCAGCGAGCCACCCACCGTGTCCCCGCAGGTGGCGGCACCGACTGAGCCGCCGCCGGTGCGGCCGACGGGATCACCGAAGGTGACGGCACCCGAGGCGTCGGCCCCTCCCGGGGCGGGCAAGTCCGGCAACTGACGGGACAGGGCCCGGCCACGTGTGGTGGCCGGGCCCTGCCGTGCGAAGCCGTGAAGGACGGTTCAGCTGGTCTTGAGCTCGTAGAGGGCGTCGGCGAGCTGGCTGATCGCCCAGAGCAGGTCCTCTTCGGAGACCACGATCGGCGGCGCCAGGCGGATCGTCGAGCCGTGCGTGTCCTTGGCCAGCACGCCCCGCTTCATCAGCGCCTTCGACACCTCGCGCCCGGTCGCGATCGACGGGTCGATGTCCACGCCCGCCCAGAGCCCCCGCCCGCGCACCTCCAGCACGCCCTGGCCGATCAGCTCGCGCAGCCGCGTGTGCAGCACCTCGCCGAGCTTGGCGGCCCTGGCCTGGAACTCGCCGGTGTTCAGGATCTCGATGACCGCGTTGCCGACCGCGCACGCCAGCGGGTTCCCGCCGAACGTGGAGCCGTGCTGCCCCGGCTGGATGACCCCGAGCACGTCCCGGTTCGCGGCGATGGCCGAGACCGGCACGACGCCGCCCCCGAGCGCCTTGCCCAGGACGTAGATGTCGGGCACGACCCCTTCGAAGTCGCAGGCGAACGTCTGCCCCGTGCGCCCCAGCCCCGACTGGATCTCGTCGGCGATCATCAGGATCCCCTCGGCCGAGCAGAGCGCGCGCACCTCGCTCAGATAGCCGTCCGGCGGCACCAGCACCCCGGCCTCGCCCTGGATCGGCTCGACCAGGACGGCGACCGTGTTCGCGTCGATGGCCTGCCTGATCGCGTCGGCGGAGCCGTAGCGGACGATGCGGAAGCCCGGCGTGTAGGGGCCGAAGTCGTCGCGCGCGTCCGGGTCGGTGGAGAAGCTGATGATCGTGGTGGTGCGGCCGTGGAAGTTGTCCTCCATCACGATGATGTTGGCCTGGTCCGGCTCCACGCCCTTGACCTGGTAACCCCACTTGCGCGCCACCTTGACGGCGGTCTCGACGGCCTCGGCGCCGGTGTTCATGGGCAGGATCATGTCCTTGCCCGTCAGGTCGCCGAGCCCGGTGCAGAACTGCGCGAACTGGTCGTGGTAGAAGGCCCGGCTGGTCAGGGTCAGGTTCTTGAGCTGCTCCTGGGCGGCCTCGATGATCTTCGGATGGCCGTGGCCGAAGTTGAGCGAGGAATAGCCGGACAGGCAGTCCAGATACCGCTTGCCCTCGATGTCGGTGACCCAGGCGCCGTGCGCCTCGTGGATCACCACGGGCAGTGGATGGTAGTTGTGCGCGCTGCGGCGCTCGCTCACTTCGATCAGCTCTGCGCTGGTGGTCATGTCAGTTCTCCCCCCTGATCTCCAGTGTGCAGCACTTGGGGCCGCCACCCGCCTTACGCAGCTCCGACAGGTCCACGGGGATCACCTCGTACCCGCGCCGCTTGAGCTCCAGCTGAAGGTTCGAGGCCTCGGCGTTGATGATCACGTTCGTGCCGTCGCTGACCGCGTTCAGCCCGAGCACCTCGGCGTCCTCGGCGGTCGCGAGCACCGCGTCCGGGAACATGGCGCGCAGCACCTTCTGGCTGCCGGCGGAGAAGGCCGGCGGGTAGTAGGCCACGTTGCGGCCGTCCAGGGGGAACAGCGCCGTGTCCAGGTGGTAGAAGCGCGGGTCCACGAGCGTCAGGGAGACCACCGGGCGGCCCAGGTACTCCTGCGCCTCCTGGTGGGCGACGACCTCGGTGCGGAAGCCCGTACCGGCCAGGATGACCTCGTCGAGGGTGAGGAAGTCGCCCTCGCCCTCGTTGACGTGGGTGGCGTCGAACGCCGGGTAGCCGCGCTCGGTGAACCACCGCAGGTAGGCGGGGCCCTCGGGCCCGCGCTGCGGGAAGGCGAACTTGGCGCCGTAGACGCGGCCGCCCACCACCAGGGCGCCGTTGGCGGCGAACACCATGTCGGGCAGCCCGTCGATCGGGTCGATCAGGCTGACGCGGTGGCCGAGCTCCTCGTACGCCGACTTCAGGCCCTCCCACTGCCGGACCGCGATGTCGCGGTCCGCGCCGCGCTCGGGGTGCATCCACGGGTTGATCGCGTACTCGACCGTGAAGTACTCCGGACGGCACATCAGGAAGTGTTTGGGCATGCAGCTCTCCGTCGTGATTTACCAGGTGAAACCCCATTCGGGGGGACGGAGACAGCCTAAGAATGCATGAATATACAGGCCAAGCGGTCGGCATTGCGTGTTGGCGCGGATTCGTTGCGACTTTCAGGCCGAGACGCCGGTTTCGTTGCGCGGCTCGGGCGGAGTCGTGCCGGGAGGTGCGTCCACGAGCCTGGAGAGCACGATCGAGCTCTTGGTACGCACTACGAACGACTGCGCCGCGATGCGCTCGATCACCCGCTCCACATGCCGTACGTCGGTGGCCCTGATGTGCAGCAGCGCGTCCGCCTCGCCCGTGATCGTGGCGGCCCCCACCACCTCCGGGAACTTGGCCACGGCCAGCGCGATGTCCGACGGCTTGGTCTTGCCCTGGCAGAACAGCTCGACATACGCCTCGGTCGTCCAGCCGAGCGCCTGCGGCGCCACCCGCGCGCTGAAGCCGGTGATCGCGCCGCTGTCACGCAACCGATCCACGCGCCGCTTGACCGCCGACGCGCTCAGCCCCACCAGGTGGCCGATGTCGGCGTAGGTCGCGCGCGCGTCCTCGACGAGTGCGGCGATGATGTCACGATCGAGCCGGTCCAGTTCCACGGGCTCTGTATACCGCCTGGCCAGGCTGGCGCGCGACGAGCGGCGCGCGGGACACTTGGCCCCTAACGTCCGCCGGAGGGTATTCGTCATCATGAGCACAACCAGCTTCCCCGAGGGTTTCGTCTGGGGAGTGTCGACGTCGGCTTTCCAGATCGAGGGGGCCACGTCCGCCGACGGGCGCGGACCGTCCATCTGGGACGGTTTTTCCGCCGACCGGGTGGAGGCGTGCGACCATTACCACCGCCACCCCGAAGACGTGCAGCTCATGAAAGACCTCGGAATGGCCGCCTACCGGTTCTCCGTGAGCTGGGCGCGGGTGATTCCGGCGGGCTCGGGAAAGGTGAACGAGGCCGGTCTCGACTTCTACGACCGATTGCTCGACGAGCTGCTCGCGGCGGGCATCACGCCTTATGCGACCCTTTATCACTGGGATCTGCCGCAGGCGATCGAGGACAACGGCGGCTGGCCGGCCCGCGACACCGCGCGCCATTTCGCCGACTACGCCGCGGCCGTGCACGACCGCCTGGGCGACCGGGTGGACACGTGGTTCACGCTGAACGAGCCGTGGGTGGCGGCCTTTCTCGGCTACGGCGCCGGCATCCACGCGCCGGGCCGGAAGTCGGCCGCGGACGCGTTCACCGCCGCGCACCACATGCTGCTCGCGCACGGCCTGGCCGTCCAGGCCCTGCGCGCGGGCGGGGCCGCGAAGGTCGGCGCCGTGCTCAACATCTCGCCCGTCCTGACCCCCGCCCAGGTGAGCGACTTCGGCCGGACGCTGTCGGAGGAGGACGCCGAGGCCGTGACCAGGATCGACGCCCTGGCGAACCGGCAGTTCCTCGACCCGATGCTGCGTGGCGCCTACCCGGCCGACCTCCTGCCGATCATCGAGCGCAGCGTGGGGCTCGGCCACGTGCAGGACGGCGACCTCGGTCTCATCGCCCAGCCCATCGACCTGCTCGGCGTCAATTACTACACGCCGCTGGTGGTGCAGGCGCAGCCCAGCGAGCCCGCCGACCCGGCTTTCCCCGGGAGCGAGGGCGTTCTTTTCTGTACGGTCCCGACGGCGGTCACCGCGATGGGCTGGTCCATCGTCCCCAATTGCCTCTCGCTGCTGCTCGGACGCCTTTCCCGCGAATATCCGGGCATCGATCTGATGGTCACGGAGAATGGCGCCGACTTCGTGGACGTGGTGACCGGCGACGGAATCCACGACGTCGACCGCATCAATTTCATCGAGGAGCACCTGCGCGCGCTGAGAGCCGCCGTCGAGGACGGCGCCCCGGTCCGGGGATATCTCGTCTGGACGCTGCTCGACAATCTCGAATGGTCCGACGGATATCAGCGCAAGTTCGGTCTCGTCCACGTGGACTTCGCCACCCAGCGGCGGCGGCCGAAGGACAGCGCGCTGTGGTACCGCGACGTGATCGCGCGCAACGGCCTGCCGGAGACCCGCCAGAAGCGGCCCACCCTGGAGACCGTGGCCGCCCGCGCCGGCGTCTCCAGGGCCACCGTCTCGCGCGTGGTCAACGGCGAGGCGTCGGTCAGCCCCGAGGTCCGCGCGGCGGTGATGCAGGCCGTCAGGGAGCTCGGCTACGTCCCCAACGCGGCCGCCCGCAGCCTGGTCACCCGCCGCACCAACGCGATCGCGCTGGTCCTGTCGGTCCCGAGGCAGGGCGGCGATCCGCTGACGGCCGCCGTGGTCCAGTACGTCACCAGCCTGCTGGAGGGCGCGGGCAAGCAGATCACGCTCATGCTCGCCGACACCGCCGAGAGCCATCGCCGCATCGTCTCGCACGTCGAGGCCGGGCTGTCGGACGGCGTCGTGCTGCTGCCGCCGGAACGGGCCGACACCCTGGCCGAGCGGCTCTCCCGCATCGGGGTGCCGGTCGTGCTGCTCGGCAAGCCGCCGATCGCGTCGCTGGTGCCGTACGTGGACGTGGACAACGCCGGGGGAGCGACGACCGCCACCGAGCACCTCATCGCGCGCGGGCGCCGTACCATCGGCATGATCTGCGGGCCGATGGATCTGGTCGCCGTCCAGGACCGCCTGGCCGGGCACCGGGAGGCCCTGCAGCGTGCGGGCATGCGGCCGCTCCTGGCCCTGGCCGACGACCTGACCCGCGCGGCCGGCAAGGCGGCGGCGCACCGGCTCCTCGGCGACGAGCCGTCGCTGGACGCGATCTTCGCGGCCTCCGACCAGCTCGCCATCGGGGCGTTGCAGGCCGCGCGGGAGGCCGGGCGGCGGGTTCCGGAGGACCTGGCGATCGTGGGCTTCGACGACGTGGACGCCGCCTCGGCCACCACCCCGGCGCTCACCACCGTCCGCGTTCCCGTCGCCGACCAGGCGCTGGCGCTCGCGCGGCTGATGCTGTCGCGGCTGGAGGGCCGGCACACCACCTCCGTCGTGCTCCCGGCCCGGCTCGTGGTCAGGGACTCGACCTGAGCCTCTCCTGGCAGCGCCGTCAGGAGAGGCCCTCGAACAGGCTCGGGAAGACCTTGGACACCTTGGACAGCAGGTATTCCCCGTAGGTGCCGGTGAAGTCGACCTGGCCGTCCCAGCGATGGCCGGGCGCGTAGGGGAGTGGCGGGACCTCGCTGTCCCATCCGGGGTCGAAGAAGAACGGGTAGCTGAGGCGCTCGTTGCCGCTGCGGTTGCGCACGCGGTGCGGGGTCGAGCGGTAGTGGCCGCCGGTGAGCTTGTCGAGCATGTCGCCGATGTTGCACACGAACGTGCCCTCCAGCGGCGGGGCGTCGATCCAGCCGTGTGCGGTGCGTACCTGGAGGCCGCCGTTGGAGTCCTGGAGGAGGAGGGTGAGCAGGCCGTAATCGGTGTGCTCCCCGACGCCCCAGGTGTCGGGGTCGGGCGGGGCGGGCGGGTAATGAAAAATCCGGAAAAGGATGGTCGGATCGGCCGTGTATCCGGTCCGGAAGTAGTCCTCCTCCAGCCCGAGGCTCAACGCGACGCCGGACATGACCGCCTGGGCCACCCCGGTCATCGTGCCGAGGTACTCCAGCACCGCGTCGCGCAGCTCGGGAACCTGGGCCGGGAACAGGTTCGGGCCGTGCAGCGGCAACGGGCCCGGCGGCTTCTCGGCGCCGAAGTAGACGCCCTCCTTCAGATCCGGCCGCCCGGAGGTCAGCTCGCCGCCCACGGGGAAGAACCCCCGCCACGCC
>NZ_VCKX01000265.1 GCF_005889725.1 Nonomuraea zeae | reverse complement strand
CCCCCCTCCCGAAGGGCCTCCCACCCATCCTGGGCGCCGGCGCATGGGGCGAGTCGGATGCGGTGGAACGCGTCCTGAGCGCGGTCCCAGGCAGCGCCACCATCCATCACGACGGCCCAGGCCACACCCTCTACGGCAACAACAGCTGCGCCCGCGACCACATCAACAGCTACTTCACGGACCGTACGATGCCACCCCAGAAGACCAAGTGCTGAGCTAGGCGTTCCGTCCCGTGAGATCGAGCGCGCCCCAGCACCGTTCGCACAGCCCAGAGCGTTCCCAAGCACCACTTGCGCAACGCTGGGCGCGCTCCAGGAGCCACCCGTGCGGCACCGTACGTGTCCAGGCCCAAGCCACCCGCGCAACACCATACGCGACCAGCCCAAGCCACCCGCGCAGCACTGTATGTATCCGGGCCCACAAGAATCCGTGCAGCACCATGCATAACCGGGTCCAAGCCACCCGCGCAGCACCGTACGTAAGCGGCCCGGGCCACCCGTGCAGCACCGTACGCATCCGGGCCACAAGTACCCGTGCAGCACCGTGCGCGTCCGGGGGCAGGGGCCGCTTGTGCGGGCAGCGCCGGGCACGCCCCAGGCACCACCACTCCGGCTCCGCTGGGAGCGTCCCAAGAACAACTCGTGCAGCGCCGGGCCCAGGGGACCGCTAAGCCGGGGCCGTACCCAGCGGTGAGTGCCGGTGGTACCCGGCTCGGCAGACGCTCTGTGCTGACGAGACCAGAGTACATCAAGGTCGCATATTTGCAGCTTTAATAGTTCTAGTTGTAAGTTCTTTCCCATGAGCACCTATGAAGAGCGCTTGCGCCGGCCGTCGTCCATTCGTTCGTTCCAGCTTGGAGACCTGAAGCTCAGCTACGTGCCCGATGGAGCCGTCCAGCTCAAGCCGTACGGGTGGCTACCCGGCGCGACCGAGCAGGACTGGAAGGAAAACTCCGCCTACCTCGACGACGCGGGTGCCCTGGTCGCCGGCATCGGTGGCCTGCTGGTCGAGTACGGAGAGAGGGCCCTGCTGATCGACGCGGGAGTCGGTCCTGTGTCTGTGCCCGACGATCCGGAAAACCCGAAGATCGGGGCCATCCAGGGCGGCAATCTGCTCGACAGCCTTGCTGAGCTGGGCCGAAGCCCCGAGGAGATCGAAGCGGTGGCCATCACTCATCTGCACGTTGACCACATCGGCTGGGCCGCGTACCCCGTGCCTGCCGAGAACCAGCCCGCCCTCGGCGGCGAGCCCGCGCTCGCCAGTGCCGAATACCTGATCGCTGAGCCCGAATGGACGCAGCGTCATCTGGTCGTCGAGGCCGGTACGAGTGAGGAGGCGCTCGCCGCGATGGCTCCCCGTGTCCGCACGGTGCGCGAGGACGAGGAGATCTTCCCTGGTGTGCGGGTGATGCTGACTCCGGGACACACGGCCGGGCACGCCACCTACACGATCACGTCCGGTGGGCAACGGCTGCTCGCGTTCGGCGATGCCCTGCACTCCTCGGTCCAGATCCGCCACCCGGAGTGGTCGTCCGGAGCCGACCTGGACACGGCGGAATCGGCCGGGCATCGGCACCGGCTCGTCAAGGAACTGCTGCGTCCGGACACGTTCGGCTTCGGCATCCACTTCGCCGACGTCGCCTTCGGTCGCGTCGACGCCACCGCCGACGGTCCGACCTGGCGCCCCGTGGCTTAACGACCTGTCCCTGCCCCGCAGCCGAGCCCATGGCGAACACGCCGTACTGCGTCCGAGGCGGCAGGCGACCGATCCTGCTCCGATCCGCCCGCAGCAGGCACACCGTCACGCCGGTCCCACGCCGTAGGACCGACCCGCTCCCTAGGCCCGACCTGCGCCATGAGGTCAGTCTGTGCCATGGGTCGGCCTACGTCGCGGGATCGGCCTATGCGGTGGGAGCGGCCTGCAGCGCGGGACCGGCCCATGCGGTAGGAGCGGCCTATACGTGGGCGCGGCTCATGCCGTGGAGCTGGCCTGCATCGCGGGGCTGGCCCGCGCCATGAGACCGGCCTGCGCCATGGGAACCGCCTACATCGCGGGATCGGCCTATGCCGTGGAACCGGCCTGCGCCATGAGACACCGGCCTGCGTTGTGCGGCCGGTCTGTGAGCGTCCCTGTTCGACTGCTTATCGCGGGCACGCCGTCCCCACGGGATAGGCCGGTCTGCGATCCGGCGCTGCCTCGTTTTAGCGCGAGGGCCGTCCCACGGCGTAGACCGGCCGATAACCCCACCCGCTTGGCCGTTCATCGCGGGCCTCATTCCGACAATCCAGGACTGGCTGACGACCTGGCCTTTGCCCAACCGACCACGGCGGGCGCACCTCTCGCGTCAGAGGAGCGGCCGACGACTTGAGCCCGACTCTGCCCGAGCGGCCGAGAGCTGAGAGCCGAGCATGGATCGTCGGCCATCCCCCGACTCGGCCTGCTCAGCCTGCTCGGTCGGCCCGGACCACCCAGCTCGCCCAGCTCACTCGTTCCTGCTCAGCTCACCCAGCCAGCCAGGCTGGCTCGGCCGGCTCAGCTCGCTCAGGACCGGCTGGCGGTTGAGGTTCCGTGCCAGCTGGCCCACAGTGCGGCATACGAGCCCCCCTCCGCCACCAGCTCCTCATGCGCCCCCAGCTCGCTGATCCGCCCGTCCTCCACCACAGCCACCCGATCGGCATCATGTGCCGTATACAGCCGGTGCGCGATCGCGATCACCGTCCGCCCGTCCAGCACGGCGGCCAGCGACCGTTCCAGGTGCCTGGCCGCTCGCGGGTCGATGAGCGAGGTGGCCTCGTCCAGCACCAGGGTGTGCGGGTCGGCGAGCACCAGGCGGGCCAGGGCGAGCTGCTGTGCCTGCGCGGGCGAGACGGCGAGCCCACCGGAGCCCACCTCGGTCTCCAGTCCCGAAGGCAGCGCCTGCACCCACTCCAGTGCGTCCACCGCCCCGAGGGCCTTCAGCACGGCCGGGTCGTCGGCGTCGGGCCGGGCGATGAGCAGGTTGTCGCGTACGGTCCCCTTGAACACGTGGTGCTCCTGGGTGACCAGCGCGACGTGGCCCCGGAGGTCGTCCAGCGGCAGGTCCACGAGCGGCACCCCGCCAACCGTCACCGAGCCGGTACGCGGCCCGTGGATCCCGGCCAGCAACCGCCCCAGCGTCGACTTGCCGGCCCCCGAGGGACCGACCATGGCCAGCCGCTCGCCGGGCTGCACGGTCAGGGAGACGCCGTGCAGCACGTCCCGCCCCGGCCGGTACGCGTAGCGGACCTCCGACGCCTCCAGCAGCTCGCCGGCCGGGCGTGCGGCGGCGGCCACCCGGTCGTCGGGCACGTTGGCCACGCCGAGCAGCCGCGCCATGGCCGCCCCGCCCACCTGCAGCTCGTCGATCCACATCAGGAACCGGTCCAGCGGGTCGATGAGCTGCTGGGCGTAGAGGGTGGCGGTGGCCACCTGGGCCAGGGTCACCCAGCCGTTGGTGTAGAACAGGCCGCCGACCAGCAGCGCGCTCACCACGGGGATGACGTAGCCGAGCTCGACGGCGGGGTACCACCTGACGCGCAGGCCCAGGGTGTAGCGCTCGGCCGCGAAGGACTGTCCGATGTCGGCGTCGGTACGCGCCTGGCGGCGTGCCTGCAGTCCGAGCGCCTCCACGGCCCTGGCGCCCTCGACGGTCTCGGCGAGGCCCTCGGTCATGTCGGCGTAGGCGGCGTTCTCGCGGAGGTAGCCGTCGCGCGCCCGCTTCAGGTATCGCCGGGTCGAGATGTGGATCACCGGGCCGGCGATCAGCATCGGCAGCATGAGCAGCGGGCTGACCAGCAGCAGCGCGCCGATGGTGATCACGAAGGTGACCAGCGCGATCAGCGTCTCGGGCACCGCGTGCCGGACGGTGCGCGAGAGCGAGTCCACGTCACGGGACGTCCTGGTGATCAGGTCGCCGGACCCGGCCCGCTCGACGGTGGACAGCGGCAGCCCGAGCACCCGGTCCACGAACTCCTCGCGCAGCTCGGCCAGCACCTTCTCGCCGAGCTTGGCGGAGGCCAGCACGGCGTAGCGCACGAGCAGGCCCTGGAGCAGCAGGAACGCGCCGATGGCGGCGGCCACGACGGCCACGTTCACCTCGACGCCGTATTGGACGTCCTCCACCAGCCCGCCGAGCTGCCAGGGCACCGCCAGTCCGGCGACGGCGGCCAGCCCGTGCAGGGCGAGGGCGGTGGCGAGCCGGCGCGGGTATTTCAGCGTCAGCCGCCGGGCGTAGGCCCGCACCTGTTTCTGATCGGCGACCGGCAGGATTTCGCGGCTCATGAGTCAGTCCTCCCCGCGGGTCACGGTCGCGGCGTATTCGGGGGAGCTGTCGAGCAGCTCCCGATGAGCGCCCTCGGCGAGCACCCGCCCGCCCTCGACGTAGATCACGTGGTCGGTACGGTCGAGCACCAGCGGGCTGGTCGTGCAGATCAGCGTCGTCTTGCCGGCGCGGGCCTTGGCCAGTCGCTCGGCGATGCGGGCCTCGCTGTGGGCGTCCACGGCGCTGGTCGGCTCGACCAGGATGAGCACCTCCGGATCGGTCAGCAGCGCTCTGACCAGGCGCAGCCGCTGCTGCTGCCCGCCGGAGAACTCCCGCCCGGACTCGGCCACCTGCGCGTCGAGCCCGTCGGGCAGGGCCTCCACGATGTCGGTGGCGCAGGCCGCGTCCAGGGCCTGGCGTACCTGCTGGTCGGAGGCGCCGCCACCGACGTCGAGCTCGTCGCGCAGCCGGCCGGTGAACAGCCGGGCGCCGTTGTCGGCGACCAGGATCCGGGAACGGACCTCGGGCATGGCCAGCGTGGCGAGCTCGACGGCGCCGAAGGTGACGTCGCCCGCGGAGTAGCGGCCGAGCCGGTCGGCGATGGCGATGGCGTCCGACGGCGCGCTCGCGGCGACGGCGGTGAGCGAGCCGGGTTGTACGGTCACGCCGCTGTAGGAGTCGCGCAGCACCCCGCCCGGGCTGCTCGCGACGCCGCCGGTCATCTCGGGCTCGATGGACAGGATCCGGATCACGCGTCCGGCCGCCACGTGGCCCTTGGTGATCTTGTCGGCGGCCTCGGTGAGCGTGCGCATGGGGCCGATCAGGAACACCGCGTACAGGTAGAAGGCGACGAGCTGGCCGGTGGGGATGTCGCCGGCGACGGCGAAGGAGGCGCCGATGCCGGTGACGATCGCGATGAGCAGGCCGGGCAGCAGGATCTGGGCGCCTTCGAGCACCGACTCGACTCCGGCGACCCGCACCCCGGCCCGGCGCACGCGTTGCGACTCCTCGCGGTAGCGCTGGGCGAACACCTGCTCGCCGCCGATGCCGCGCAGCACGCGCAGCCCGGCCACGATGTCGGCGGCCCTGGTGGACAGCTCGCCGGTCAGCTCGCGTTGCTCGGCCTGCCGCCGGTGCATGGGCCGCAGCAGCGGCCCGACGGCGACGGCCATGAGCGGCACGCCGAACAGGACGAGCAGCCCCAGCGGCAGCGAGGTCGAGATGAGGATCACGGTGACGGTGACGATGGCCACGACCGAGCCGGTGCCGCGCAGCAGGATGTCCATGGAGCTGCCGATGTGGGCGATGTCGGAGTTGCCGACGCTGACGACCTCGCCGGTCGAGAGCCGCTTCGGCAGCGTGGCGCCCAGCCTGGTGGCCTGCCTGGTGGTCAGCTGCACGGTGCGGTAGGCGGCGGCCAGCCAGTTGAAGACGGCCATCCGGTGCCGCATGACCCCGGTGAACGCCTGCAGCAGCCCGAGCCCGAACAGGATCGACGCCCAGACCAGCAGCGCGCGCGTGTCCTTGGCGGTGACGGCCTCGATGCCCTTCCCGAGCACGGCCGGCATCAACGCCTGCACCAGCCACCACAGGGTGGCGTAGGTGATCCCGGCCAGCAGGGATGGCGCCTGCCGCCGCGCGTTCCACCACAGGAAACGCAGCGGGCTGCGGATGTCGGGCACGCCGGGATCGGCTTCAGGAAGGGAGCGCATAGCTCGACAACCTTGACAAGGTTCTTTCGGCCCGGCAAACCATTTTCCCGCGGGCCGCGCCGCGCGAGTGGAGAGTGATCATACGGACCGGAAGGCTCGCAGCGTGTACAGCAGCGCGACCAGCGCGGTCGCCGCGAGCAGCACGTACCCGATCGTGTACGCCCCGGTGGCGGTGTAGACGGCGCCCATCACGAGCGGCGGGAAATATCCGCCCAGCCCGCCGGCCGCCCCGACGAGCCCCGTCACCGTCCCGACCCTGGACGCCTCGACGAGCTTGGCCACCAACGCGAACACGCCGCCCGTCCCGAGTCCCAGGAAGAACGCCATCAGCACGAAGCTGACGCCGGCGGGCACCTCGACCGGCGGTTTGAGCGCCAGCACGAGCGCCATCACCACGGTGCCGCCGAGCGAGACGAGCAGCACCTTGACCGGCCCGATCCGGTCGGACAGCGTGCCGCCGAGCGGCCTGGACACCACGGCCGCGATGGAGAACCCGGCCGTGCGCAGCCCGGCGTCGGTCTGGACGTAGTGGTAGACGTTCTGCAGCAACGTCGGCAGGTAGGTGGAGAAGGCCACGAAGCCGCCGAAGGCCACCGCGTACAGGAAAGCGCACTGCCAGGTGGCCTTGATCTTCATGGCCGCCTTGATCCCGGGCAGCGCCGAGGTGGTCGCGGGCGACCAGGCCGGCGAGTTCCGGCTGCCGCCGATCATGATCACGCCCATCAGCGCCAGCACGGCCGCCATCAGCAGGTGCGCCGACGCCCGACCGAACTCCTCCACCAGGCGCGGCGTGAAGAACGCCGACAGCGCCGTGCCGCCCATCCCGGCCCCGAACACCCCGGTCGCGAACCCCCTGCGCGGCGCCTCGTACCAGGCGTTCACGAACGGGATGCCGACCGCGAACGACGTGCCGGGGATGCCCAGCAGGAACCCCCAGAACAGCAGCCAGCCATAGGAGTTCGACCAGCCGACGAACAGGACGGGCACGATCGACACGAAGCAGATGATCGCGAACATCCGCCGCCCGCCGAGCCGGTCGGTGAGCATGCCCACCGGGATCCGCCCCAGCGATCCGACCAGCACGGGGATCGCGACGAGCAACGATGTCTGCGTCGGCGACAGCGCGAGCTGCCGGCTGTAGCTGCCGGACAACGGCCCGATCAGGTTCCACGCCCAGAACGTCACCGCGAATGCCGCCGTGGCCAGACCCAGGTTTCGCACCTGACCTTTACGTAGCTCACCCATACACCCTGTGTAACAGAGGGTCACCTTCTGTGATGAAGTGGGGGTATGAGCGCCGAGGACGTCCTGCTGAAGACCGGCCGGTTCCTGCGCAGATCGGTCACGAGCGACGATCTGCGCACGGTCTACCTGACGGGCGGGCTCGAAGGGGACAGCTTCTACCGTGACCGGTGGAGCCACGACAAGGTGGTCCGCTCCACGCACGGCGTGAACTGCACGGGCTCGTGCTCGTGGAAGGTGTTCGTCAAGGACGGCATCATCACGTGGGAGACGCAGGAGACCGACTATCCGAGCGTCGGCCCCGACCGCCCCGAGTACGAGCCGCGCGGCTGCCCGCGCGGCGCCGCCTTCTCCTGGTACACCTACTCGCCGACCCGGATCCGCTTCCCGTACGCCAGGGGCGTCCTGGTCGAGATGTACGTGGAGGCGAAGAACCGGCTGGGCGACCCGGTGGCCGCCTGGGCTGAAATCACGACAAATCCCGAAAAGAGGGAGAAGTATCAGAGCGCCCGCGGTTGCGGCGGCCTCGTCCGCATCCCCTGGGACCTGGCCACCGAGATGATCGCCGCCGCCCACGTCCACACCATCAAGACGTACGGCCCCGACCGCGTCGCCGGCTTCTCCCCCATCCCCGCCATGTCGATGGTCTCCCACGCCGTCGGCGCCAGGTTCGTGTCGCTGATCGGCGGCACCATGCTCTCCTTCTACGACTGGTACGCCGACCTGCCGGTGGCCTCCCCCCAGGTGTTCGGCGACCAGACCGACGTGCCGGAGTCCGCCGACTGGTGGGACGCCGCGTACCTGATGATGTGGGGCTCGAACGTCCCCGTCACCCGCACCCCCGACGCCCACTGGATGGCCGAGGCCCGCTACCGGGGCCAGAAGGTCGTGGTGATCTCCCCCGACTACAACGACGCGGCCAAGTTCGCCGACGAGTTCCTGAGCGTGCGGCCGGGCACGGACGGCGCGCTGGCCATGGCCATGGGGCACGTGCTGCTGAAGGAGTTCTTCGTCGAGCGCGAGACGCCCTACTTCACCGGCTACGTCAAACGCTTCACCGACCTGCCCTTCCTGGTCCGGCTGAACGAGCACGAGGGCGCGTACGTGCCCGGCAGGTTCCTCACCGCGAAGGATCTCGGCTCGCAGGAGGAGGCGGCCGAGTGGAAGACCGTCCTCATGTCACCGGACGGCGAGCCGGTGGTGCCGAACGGCTCGGTCGGCTTCCGCTGGACCGACTCGGGCGAGGGCCGCTGGAACCTGAGCCTCGACGTCGACCCCGCACTCACGCTGTACGGCGGCGAGACGGCCGAGCTGCTGCTGCCCCGCTTCGACGGAGACGGCGGCGGTGACGGCGGCGGTGACGGCGGCGGTGACGGCGGCGGGGACAGCGGCGGGGACAGCGGCGGATTCGTGCGCAGGGGCGTCCCCGTCAGGCGTGTCGGCGGGCACCTGGTGACCACGGTGTTCGACCTCCTTCTGGCCCAATACGGAGTCGGCCGCCCGGGGCTGCCCGGGGTCTGGCCGGCCGGCTACGACGACGCGGCGCAGCCGTACACGCCGGCCTGGCAGGAGCCGATCACGAGCGTGCCCGCGCAACGGGCCGTGAAGATCGTCAGGGAGTTCGCCAGGACGGCCGAGGCCACCGAGGGCCGCTGCATGCTCATCCTCGGCGCGGGCACCACGCAGTGGTTCCACGGCGACACGATCTACCGCGCGTTCCTGACCCTCCTCATGCTGACCGGCTGCCAGGGCCGCAACGGCGGCGGCTGGGCGCACTACGTGGGCCAGGAGAAGTGCCGCCCGCAGACCGGGTGGGCGGTGCTGGCGGGCGCGCTGGACTGGTCGAGGCCGCCGCGGCAGGTGCCGGGCACGGCGTACTGGTACCTGCACACCGACCAGTGGCGCTACGACCGCTTCGACGCGAGCGAGCTGACCTCGCCGCTCGCACCGGGCGCGTTCCGCGGCAAGCACACCGTCGACCTGGTGACCGAGGCCGTCAGGAACGGCTGGCTGCCGATGTCCCCGGCCTTCGACCGCAACCCGCTGGAGCTCGGCGACGCCGACGACCCGATCGCCTTCACCCGCGAGGAGCTCGCCGCGGGCCGGCTCCACCACGCCATCGAGCACCCCGACGACCCGCGCAACTGGCCGCGGGTGCTGACGCTGTGGCGCTCGAACCTGTTCGGCTCCTCCGCCAAGGGCAACGAGTATTTCCTGCACCACCTGCTCGGCGCCACGTCCAACCTGGAGCACCCGGACGAGCGGGCGCCGAAGGGCAAGCTGGACCTGCTGGTGACGCTCGACTTCAGGATGACGTCCTCGACGGTCTTCTCCGACATCGTCCTGCCGGCCGCCACCTGGTACGAGAAGTACGACCTGTCGTCCACGGACATGCACCCGTTCGTGCACGCGTTCAACCCGGCGATCACCTCGCCCTGGGAGACGAAGACCGACTTCGCCGCCTTCCACGCCATCGCCGGCGCCTTCAGCCTCCTGGCCAAGGAACACCTGGGCGTGCGCAAGGACGTGGTCGCGGTCGCGTCCCAGCACGACACCCCGACCGAGATCGCCGGCCCCGGCGGGCAGCTCGGGCTCAAGGTGGTCGAGCGCGACTTCGGCGCGGTGGCGGAGAAGCTGGCGGCGCTGGGACCGCTCACGGAGCAGCTGGGCCTGTCGGTCAAGGGCATCACGTTCATGCCCGACGAGGAGGTCGCCTGGCTGGGCGAGCGCTGCGGCCTGGTGCCGCGCGGCGTGGCCAAGGGCCGGCCGGAGCTGGACACCGACGCCAAGGCCTGCGAGACGATCCTCGCGCTGTCGGGCGTCAGCAACGGCCGCCTGGCCGTGCAGGGCTTCCGGCAGCTGGCCCAGCGCACGGGCATGAGCTTCGACGGGCTCGCGCACGAGGGCCACCGCATCGTCTTCTCCGACACCCAGGCCAGGCCCGTCCAGGTCGGGGCCAGCCCCGAGTGGTCCGGCAAGGAGGCCTACAACCGCCGCTACTCGCCGTTCACCGTCAATGTCGAGAACGGCAAGCCCTGGCACACGCTCACCGGGCGCATGCACTTCTTCCTCGACCACGACTGGATGCACGAGTACGGCGAGGCGCTCCCGATCTACCGCCCCCCGCTGGACCTGGCCGCGCTGTACGGCGAGAGCGGCAACCTGCGCTATCTGACCCCGCACAGCAAGTGGTCGATCCACTCCGAGTACCAGGACAACCTGCTCATGCTGTCCCTGTCGAGAGGCGGCCCGACGATCTGGATGTCCACCGAGGACGCCGCCGCCATCGGCGTGGCGGACAACGACTGGATCGAGGCGGTCAACCGCAACGGCGTGGTCGTGGCCAGGGCCGTCGTCTCCCACCGGATGCCGCGGGGCACGGTCTACATGCACCACGCCCAGGACCGCCTGATCGACGTGCCGAAGTCGGAGGCGACCGGCCGCAGGGGCGGCATCCACAACGCGCTGACCAGGGTGCTCATCAAGCCCACCCATCTGATCGGCGGCCACGCCCAGCTCTCGTACGGCTTCAACTACTTCGGGCCCACGGGCAACCAGCGCGACGAGATCACCACCATCCGCCGCAGGTCCCAGGAGGTGGACTACTGATGCGAATCATGGCCCAGATCGCCATGGTGATGAACCTGGACAAGTGCATCGGCTGCCATACGTGCTCGGTCACCTGCAAGCAGACCTGGACCAACCGGCCCGGCGTCGAGTACGTCTGGTTCAACAACGTCGAGACCCGCCCCGGGCAGGGCTACCCCCGGCGCTACGAGGACCAGGAGCGCTGGCGCGGCGGCTGGACCCGCACCCGCCGGGGCAAGCTGAAGCCCCGTGCCGGGGGCCGGTTCCGCAAGCTGGCCACCATCTTCGCCAACCCGCTGATGCCCTCGATCCAGGACTACTACGAGCCGTGGACCTACGACTACGAGCACCTCACCAACGCCCCGCTCTCCGATGACGTCCCCGTCGCGCCGCCCAGGTCGCTGATCAGCAACCGGCCGATGAAGATCCGCTGGAGCGCCAACTGGGACGACAACCTCGGCGGCGACGTCCGGCCCGACCCCGTGCTGAGCAAGATGTCGGAGCAGGTCACGCTGGACTTCGAGCAGGCGTTCATGTTCTACCTGCCGCGCATCTGCGAGCACTGCCTCAACCCGTCCTGCGTGGCCTCCTGCCCGTCCGGCGCGATGTACAAGCGGGCCGAGGACGGCATCGTGCTCGTCGACCAGGATCGATGCCGCGGCTGGCGGATGTGCGTGACGGGCTGCCCGTACAAGAAGGTGTATTTCAACCACAAGACCGGCAAAGCGGAGAAGTGCACGTTCTGCTATCCCCGGGTGGAGGTGGGGCTGCCGACGGTCTGCTCGGAGACCTGCGTCGGCCGGCTGCGCTACCTCGGCGTCCTGCTCTACGACGCCGACCGCGTGACGGAGGCGGCCTCGGCCGCCGACGAGCGCGACCTGTACGAGGCCCAGCTGGACCTCTTCATCGACCCCGAGGACCCGGTGGTGGCCACCGCGGGGCTGCCACCCGACTGGGTGGAGGCCGCCCGCCGGTCCCCCGTCTACCAGTTGATCAAGAAATATCGGATAGCGCTCCCGCTGCACCCGGAATACCGGACGTTGCCCATGGTCTGGTACGTCCCGCCGCTCTCCCCCGTCGTGGACGCCCTGGCCGGCAGCGGGCGCGACGGCGAGGACGCGGACAACCTGTTCGCCGCCATCGAGTCGCTGCGCATCCCCATCGGCTACCTGGCCGAGCTGTTCACGGCGGGGGATCCGGCGCCCGTGACCGCCGCGCTGCGCCGCCTGGCCGCGATGCGCTCGTACATGCGCGCGGTCAACCTGGGCGAGCCGCCGGTCCTGGCGGACGCGGGGATGACGGACGAGGACGTGCAGGCTCTGTACCGGCTGCTGGCGCTGGCCAAGTACGAGGAGCGCTACGTGATCCCGACGGCGTTCGGCAATGCGCCCGGCGTCGTGGAGGAGGCCGGTTGCAGCCTCGACTACGACGGCGGGCCCGGCATGCAGGGGCCGTTCGGCGAGGCGTCCGGCCGTCCCGTCCCGGTCTCGATCGAGAGCTTCCACGGCCTGAAACAGCGCCAGACCAGCGACGAGATCACCCGCGACCGGGTGAACCTGCTCAACTGGGACGGCCGGGGCACCCCCGCGGGCCTGTTCCCGCCCAAGAAGGGAAATTCATGACCGCCGGTCGTGCCGTGAACCTGGCCGTGATCTGGCAGGCCGCCGCGCATCTGCTCGCCTACCCGGACGAGCGCTTCTGGCGTCGCCTGCCGCTCATCAAGGAGGCCGCGGAGCCGCACTACGGCCCGTTCCTGTCCCGGGTCGCCGCGCTCGGCCCCGGCGAGCTGGCCGCGCACTACGTCGAGACGTTCGACCTGCAACGGCGCTGCTGCCTCTACCTGACCTACTACACCGACGGCGACACGCGCCGGCGCGGCCTGTCGCTGGCCGCGCTGAAGGCCCGCTACCGCACGGCGGGCTGGGAGCTGATGGAGGACGAGCTGCCCGACTACCTGCCGGTGATGCTGGAGTTCGCCGCGCTCGACCCGTCGGGTCAGGCGCTGCTCGAAGAGCATCGGGCGGGGCTGGAGCTGCTGCTGGCCGCCCTGGCCGAGCGCGACTCGCCGTACGAGCTGGTGATCGGCACGGTGTGCGCGGCCCTGCCGCCGGCCACCGCCGCCCAGCGCGAGGCCGTCATGAAACTGGCCGCCGGCGGCCCGCCCGCCGAGACCGTGGGAGGTTACCTGTGACCTGGGCAGAGAGCATGCTCTGGGTGGTCGCGCCCTACGTCACCCTGGTGTTCCTGGTGGGCGGGCTGATCTGGCGCTACCGGTACGACAAGTTCGGCTGGACCACCCGCTCGTCCCAGCTCTACGAGAGCCCGCTGCTGCGGGTGGCCAGCCCGCTGTTCCACTACGGCCTGCTGTTCGTGATCGTCGGCCACGTGACCGGCCTGCTCATCCCGGTGAGCTGGACCGACGCGATCGGCGTGTCCAATGACGCCTACCACACGAACGCGCTCATCTGGGGCGGCCTCGCGGGCCTGGCCACGCTCGTGGCGCTGGGCCTGCTGATCTACCGCCGCCGCACCAACGGCCCCGTGTTCCTGGCGACCACGACCAACGACAAGGCGATGTACGTGGTGCTGGGCGCGGCCATCCTGGCCGGCGTGGTGACCACGGTCGCCGGGTTCGTGCCCAGCGAGATCAGCTACCGGACCACGGTCGCCCCCTGGTTCCGCGGCATCTTCGTGCTGCGGCCGGACGCCGAGGCGATGGGCCGGGCGAGCAGTCTTTACAAGGTGCACACTCTCATCGGGATGGCACTGTTCGTACTCTTCCCGTTCAGCCGCCTGGTGCACGCGCTTTCAGCCCCAGTGGGCTATTTGTTCCGTCCTTACATCGTGTATCGGAGCCGTCCTCGATAGCGTGCCGAGGTGCCCGGCAGGGGCGGGAGTACGCCAGAATCGACCCTTGTGAAGCACGGGTACACCAACAGCACGGTCGGCGACGGCGCCCTCGTGGTCAAGTGTTACGAAGGTCCGGAGGCGGCGTTCAGGCTGAGCACCGAGAGCAGATATCTGCGCCGGCTGCGCGGCCGGCTGCCGGTCCCCCGCGTTCACCAGGTCACCTCGACGAGCCTGACCACCCGCTTCGTCTCCGGCTCCCACGGCCAGGACCTCCTCGACGAGGGCCGCGCGGTGGAGGTGCTCACCGAGTGCGGCCGCATCCTGGCCCGCATCCACCGGCTGGGGATCGTCCACGGCGACTACGGCCCCCAGAACATGCTGTTCCACCCGGCCACGTTCGAGACGACCGCGATCCTCGACTGGGAGTGGGCCCATCCCGGCCGCCCGATCGAGGACCTCGCCTGGTGCGAGTGGATCGTCCGCAGCCACCACCCCGAGCACGTGCCGCTGCTGCCGCACTTCTTCGCCGCGTACGGAGGCGAGGTGCCCCCGTGGCCGGAGCGCCAGGCGGCGATGACGGCGCGCTGCAAGAGCCTGATCGACTTCTGCGCCCGCTGGGAGCCGGGCGGGGGCGGCGAGCAGCTCTGGCACGACCGCCTCGCCACCACGGCCGCCTGGGCCGAATAGCCCGCCGATCTCCACGCCCGCCAACCTATCGGGCCGCCCCTTCCAGCCCGGCCAGCTCGGCCAGCTCCGCGGCGTGCTCGCGCTGCATCGCCGCCGCCAGCTCCCGCACCTCGCGATCGCCGCCCGCGGTCTGCTCCCCCTTGGCCACCAGCACGAGCTGATCCAGGTACGCCCGCAGCAGCGTGACGAACCGCCGGTCGAAGGCGTCGTCCCGCAGGTCGCTGAGCGCGCGCAGGTCGTCGGCGGTGGGCATGCCCGGCATGTCGTGCTGGGTGTGCGGGTTCTCCCCGCTGACGCGCGCCTGGGCGAGCAGCGCGCGCAGCCGGTCGCGGCCGCTCTCGTGCCGCTCGCCCAGCCGTACGGCCAGCTCGGCCAGCGGCCGGCCGGCCGCGCGATCGGGGGCCAGCTCCAGCAGCGGCAGCGCGCGAGCGTGCAGCGCCTCGGCCAGTTGCAGCCAGGCCACGTCGGTGGCGCTGTAGCGCGGGTTGGGTTGCGCCGCGGCATGATGCCCGCTCGGCTGCGGGGCGGCGTGCTGCCCGGCGGCGTGCTGCCCGCTCGGCTGCCCGGCGGCGGAGCAGCCGGCGAGGAGGAGCAGGAGGAGAACGGCGAGGATCCGTGGCACGCGCGGCTCCCTGGAGGGTGTCGGGTCCGGGCGGGGATCGCCCGCCCGGACAGGGACATCGTTACGACGGGCGCCCGTCGGCGCCGCACTTGATGATCGGCCGGATGCAGTCACGCACCCGGCGGTCCATCTCGGCGACCGGCCAGGCGTTGAAGAAGTCGCCGTGCATCGTGAACCCGCCGCCCGACGCCAGCCGGAAGTGCGACGGGTCTCCGCTCACCGGATAGCGGATCACCTGGCGCAGCTTCGGCACGGGCACGGGGTGGCTGCTGGGGCACGCGCCCGCCACCGGGTAGGCCATGTGGCTCTTGTGGTCCGCGGAGTCCAGGTCCCGCCCGTTCCAGCACTGCGGGAAGTCCAGGTACGACTCCAGCATCGTCCCCGACGGGCAGTTCACGAAGTCCTTGGACGCGCCCACGTGCCCGGCGTGCAGGCACGACCACCGGGAGATCGTCGAGGCGTCGGGCCCGGTCGCCTTGGCGTTGCCCGCCACGATCCGCAGGCCCAGCGGCAGCGACTGGATCCGGGCGATGATGTCGTCACGCACCCCTTCGCCCAGGTAGTAGAAGGTGACGATGGCCGGCTCCACCGCGACGCCGTCCCGGTAGAGGGTCGGCACCCAGTACGACGACTTGTCGACGGCCGGGTTGCAGTTGGTGGCGCCGTTCTGGAGGTCGGCCAGGTTCGTGTACGCGTTCGTGACCCGGCTGCCGAAGAAGCTGTGCATGTGAGAGGCGCCCGGCAGCCCGGGGAAGACGATCGGGTCGTCGGGCAGGCGGTGGCTGAACGGGCAGTCGGCGAGGAACTCCGCCACCCGTACGACCTGGGCGTCCGCCGGTCGCGGAGCGACGGCGAACATGCCGAGCAGCACGGATAAGAGCGCGAGCAGTCGTGAGGCGAACATGGCGGCTCCCTTCGTGATCATTGGTAGACCCGCACGTAGTCGACGAGCATCCGGGCCGGGAACGGCGTGGTCGCGTCGGGCGGCCCCGGCCAGTCACCGCCGACCGCGAGGTTGAGGATGAGATAGAACGGGTGGTCGAAGATCCAGGGGCCGCGCGTCTGCTCCACCTGGTCCTTGCTGATCGTGAACACCGTCCGGCCGTCCAGCGTGTAGACGATGCCCTTGCTGTCCCAGTTGGCGGCCCAGACGTGGAAGTCGTCGGAGTAGTCTGCGCCGCCCGGCAGGGTGTAGGGCGAGCCCACGCCGCCGCCGCCGTTGTACGCGGGCGCGTGGACGGTCGAGTAGGACGTCTTCACGTCCTTGCCGAGGACCTCCATGATGTCGACCTCGCCGTTGTACGGCCACGGCCGCCCGGTCAGGAAGTCGGCCCCCATCATCCAGAACGCCGGCCAGAACCCGTTGCCCTTGGGCACCTTGATCCGGGCCTCGACCCGGCCGTAGGTGAAGTGGAACTTCGTGCCGGTGTTCATCCTGGCCGAGGTGTACTGGCAGGTGCCGCTGCCGGTCAGCGGATCCGTCGGGCACGCCGAGCCCGGCGTGGCCTGCTTGCGCGCCTCCATGACCAGATGTCCCTGGCCGTCCATGGAGGCGTTGTCATGGTTGGTGTAGTACTCCAGCTCGTTGTTCGGCCCGGTGCCCGGGTCGGCCCGCCACTTGGCGGCGTCGGGCTTGGTGCCGGCCGCGCTGTTGAACTCGTCGCTCCACACCAGGGCCGGCGGGTTGGCCGGGTCCTTCGGCTGTCTCTTATACACCTCT
>NZ_VCKX01000264.1 GCF_005889725.1 Nonomuraea zeae | reverse complement strand
ATAAGAGACAGGCTCTGTGGCGGGCGGCGGGCGCGGCGGTGCTCGGGCTGGGTCTCGCCGGAGCGGTGGTCGCCGCCCGGGTGCCGCTGGTCGGCTCGTACGAGTCCATCCCCACCCCGCCCGCGCTGAGCGCCCGCCTGGAGGCCGCCCACTACCTCACCGTCCTCGCACCCACCCTGCTGGAACGGCTCCAGGCCGCCCGCTCGGCCAGGGCCGCCGTCGTCGCCTCCCGCGCGAGCCCGGCCGGCAAGGCGGCCCGGCTGCGCGCGGAGGCGCTGGCCCCGATGCGGGCGCTGCTCGGCGAGGCGCGGGCCTACCAGCCGATCAGTACGCAGACCCGCGCCGCCCATCGGGACTGGGTCGCGTTCGTGCAGGCGCAGGCCGACGCGTTCGACCTGCTGGCCACCTCGCTGGAGACGAGCGGCAAGGACGCCGCCCGCGCGGCGCAGGCCAGGGAGGAGGACGCGCTGGAGCACCTGCGGTCATGGGGCGAGAAGGTCACCGGCGACTGTCCGACCTGCCTCACCACCATCGCCGAAGGCGGCTGACCCGATGGCTCCCGTCAAACGCGCGGCACCGGGGCCGTGGAGCCGCGGACGATCAGCTCCGTGGCCAGCTCCACGTGATGGGAGTCCACCTTCTCCCCCGCCGCCAGCCGCAGCGCGGTACGCAGGGCCACGCCCCCCATCTCCCGCAACGGCTGCCGGACGGTGGTGAGCGGCGGCGAGGCCATCTGGGCGATCTGCGTGTCGTCGAAGCCCACCACGCTGAGATCGTCGGGGATGCGCAGCCCCCGCGCCCGCGCGGCCTCCATCACCCCGAGCGCCGTCTCGTCGCTCCCGGCGAAGATGGCCGTCGGCGCCTGCGGCAGGTCGAGCACGGCCGCCCCGTTCGCCACCCCGTCGTGGTAGCGGAAGTGCCCCGACAGCGCGTAGCCGGGCGGCACCGGCGCGCCCTCCGACTCCATGGCCGCCCGGTAGCCGTGCAGGCGGGCCTGGTTGCAGGCGGCGGTGGCGGGCCCGCCGATGTAGGCGATGCGCCGGTGCCCGAGCGAGAGCAGGTGGTGGGTGGCGGCCAGGCCGCCGGCGAAGTTGGTGGAGCCGATGCTGGTCACGCGGGTGCGCGGCAGGTTCAGCGGGTCGATCAGGACCAGCGGCAGCCGTGCCCTGGACACGGCGGCGAGATGGCGGGAGGTCAGCTCGCTGGTCACCGCGATCAGCGCCCGCCGGCCCGCGGTGACCAGGCCGCGGGCCCATCCCGTGGAACGGTCGGCGCCCTTCCTGAGGCTGACGACGACGCCCACCCCGGCCTCGGCCCCGGCCGCCACCGCGCCCTGGATGATCTCGGTCGAGTACGCGTTGAGGTCCGCGTCGAACTGCACCTCGACGGTGGCGATCCCGGTCGTCTCCCCCCGGCGCGGCGCGGGCGCCACGTAGTCGTGCTGCTGCAGCAGCGACTGCACCAGCGACCGGGTGGCCGGCGCGACGTCGCTGCGGCCGTTGAGCACCTTGGAGACGGTCGCCACCGACACGCCCGCCGAGGCCGCGACCGTCGCGAGGGTGATGCGCCTAGGACTGTCCGGCATCTCCACCACCCCCTTGCTGCCGGGCGGCGGGCCCCACGTCCACGGGCGTGACGAGCCGCCGGTCCCGGCCGGTGTATCGCGACGGGCCGGTCAATCGTACGACGCCCCGGCACGGCAGGTCGGCCGCCGACGTGCCGACGAGCACCTCCACGTCCCCCGGCTCGACGATCCGGCGCAGGTCGCGGCCGGTGAAGGCGGTGCGGTCGGCGTGCACGTGGAAGCGCACGCCGGTGGACTCGCCCGGCTCCAGGCGGACCCGCGCGAACCCGGCGAGCTGCCGCACCGGCCGGGTGACCTGGGCCAGGACGTCGTGCAGGTAGAGCTGGACGACCTCCTCGCCGGCCCGGCCGCCGGTGTTGCGCACGGTGACGGACACGGTGAACTCGCCGTCCACGGGCACCTCGGCGTCGCTGATCAGCAGGTCGCCGACCTCGAAGGCGGTGTAGGACCGGCCGTGGCCGAAGGGGAACAGCGGGGTCGGGTCGAGGTTGCTGACGCCCTGGCTGTCGGCGCCCAGCGGCGGCTGCAGGTAGGTGCCCGGCTGCCCGCCCGGGGTGCGCGGGATCTGCACGGGCAGCCGGCCCACGGGCTGGACCCGGCCGGAGAGCACCCCGGCGATCGCCGCCCCGCCCTCCTCCCCCGGCATGAACGCCTGCACGAGCGCGGCGGCGCCCGCGTGCACCTCGCCCAGGGCGTACGGGCGGCCGGAGACGACCACCACGACGACCGGCGTGCCCGTGGCGGCGAGCTCGGCGAGCAGGCCGGCCTGCGGGCCGGGCAGCCGCAGGTCCTCCGCGTCGCAGCCCTCGCCCGAGGTGCCTTGCCCGAACAGGCCGGCCAGGTCGCCCACGACGGCCACGCACAGGTCGGCCGCGCGGGCGGCGGCGACGGCGGCGGGGAAGCCGGAACGGTCCTCGTCCCGCACGTCGCAGCCGCGCTCGTAGGTGATCTCGGTCCCGGGCAGCTCGGCGCGCAGCGCGTCGAGGACGCTGGGCGCCTCGATGCCGAGCCCGAAGCCGGGGTGCCGGGGCAGGACGTGGTTGGGGAAGGCGTAGCAGCCCATGAACGTGCGGGGCGCGTCGGCGGCGGGCCCGACGACGGCGATCCGGCCGGGGGCCGGCCGTCCCTCGCCGAGCAGGGGCAGGACGTCCCCGGCGTCGAGCAGGACGACGGACCGCTCGGCCAGCTCGCGGGCCAGGGCCCGGTTGTCCGGCGAGTCCAGGTCCACGGTGGCGGCCCCGGCGACCGAGCCCTCCGGCGTCCAGCCGGGATCGAGCAGCCCGAGCCGTATCTTCTGGGTGAGCACGCGGCGCGCGGCCCGCTCGACCAGGGACTCCGGCAGCTCCCCGCGGCGCACCCGTTCGGCCAGCTCCTGCCCGAAGCCGAGCGTGTCGGGCAGCTCGACGTCGATCCCGGCGGCGAGCGCCTGGGCGCCGGCCTCGCCCGGGTCGGCGGCGACCCGGTGCATGGTCGCGAGGAACGGCACGGCCCAGTAGTCGGACACGACGGTGCCGGTGAAGCCCCACTCCTCGCGCAGCACCTCGGTCAGCAGCCAGGGGTCGGCCGCGGCGGGGACGCCGTCCACGTCGGCGTAGGAGTTCATCACCGAGCCGGCGCCGCCCAGGACGATCGCGGTCTCGAAGGCGGGCAGGATCATGTCCATCAGCTCGCGGCGGCCCATCGGCACGGGGCCGTGGTTGCGGGCCGCCCTGGAGGCGGAGTAGCCGGCGAAGTGCTTGAGCGTGGCGATGATCCCCGCGCCCTCCAGGCCGCGCACGTAGGCGGCGCCCAGCATCGCGACGAGGTACGGGTCCTCGCCCATCGTCTCCTCGACCCGCCCCCACCGGTAGTCGCGCACCACGTCCAGCACCGGCGACAGGCCCTGGTGCACGCCCACGGCCCGCATGTCGCGGCCGATCGCCGCGGCCATGCGCTCCACCAGCTCCGGATCGAACGTGGCCGCCCAGGCGATCGCCGCCGGGTAAACGGTCGCGCCATAAGTGGTGAAACCGGTCAGGCACTCCTCGTGGACGATGGCCGGGATGCCGAGCCTGGAGCTCTCGACGACCGCGCGCTGCAGGCGCACGGTCTCGGCCGCGCCCTGCTCGGCGGTGACGGGGGCGCTGCCGTACACGCGGGTCAGGTGGCCGAGCCCGTGGCGGATCGCCTCCTCCAGGGGCACGGTGCCCGACGCCGCGAACACGTCCTGCATCGGCGCCACGTTCAGCGGGTCGGCGTCCGGCTGCGGGTCGGCCGCGTCCTGCATGTCGTTGCCGATCCAGCGGCTGCCGAGCTGGCCGACCTTCTCCTCCAGGGTCAGCTCCGCCAGGAGTGCGTCGACTCGCTCGGCCACGGGGAGCGCCGGGTCCTGCCACGGGTGAAGAGCCCGGTCCGCCGTGAAAGTCCGATCAAGAGCCGTCATGTGCTCTCCTTAAGAGCTGAGTTACTGTCGCAAGCTTTTCGAAATATTTCGACAACATGAGGCGGCCGCGGCGGAGAACCTCCACTTTGCCGGCGCCGGGTGAGAAGCCGCGCGAGAGTACCTTACACGCGCCCCACCCGAGAGCCAGGGGCCTTTTGCGGCGAACGGGTCTTGACACGCACATACCAGAAACCTAGATTGGCGACCCCCGCGGTCATGTCGAAAATGTTTCGGAGAGCTGACTCAAGGAGGAGTGGATTAGTGGCATCGGGAGATGCCTTTCCACGACCGCCGGCCACCGCATCCGATGATCAACGCGCCGCGGCCAGCCAGCGGCATTCGAGTACGGAGATCAGCGTGGAGTCAAGGAACACCTCTCGCCGCAATTTCCTCACCCTCTCCATGGGCCTGCCCTTGGGAGCGGCCCTGGCCGCCTGCGGCAGCGCCGGGCCGACCAGGCCCGGCGCCACTGCCAGCAGCGGCGGCGGCGCCAACGCCACTTACTGGTACCTGTCGACGCAGCCACAGGAGGGCGTGCGCACCAGGACCATGGAGCGGTTCAACAAGGCCAACCCGAACGGCCAGATCACGGGGACGACCTTCCAGAACGACGCTTTCAAGACGAAGATCAAGACGGCGATCGGAGCCGGCCAAGCGCCCACGCTGATCTGGGGCTGGGGCGGCGGCACGCTGCGCAGTTACGTGCAGGCGGGCCAGGTCGACGACCTCACCTCGTGGTTCGACCAGAACCCCGCGGTCAAGGACCGGCTGTTCCCCTCCTCCTTCGGCGCGGCCACCATCGACGGCAAGATCTACGCGATGCCCTGCGAGACGATGCAGCCGATCGTCCTGTACTACGACAAGCGGGCCTTCGAGAAGATCGGCGCCCAGCCGCCCCAGACCTGGGGCGACATCATGGACCTGGTGCCCAAGTTCAACGCCAAGGGCATCGCGCCGTTCTCGCTCGGCGGGCAGTCTCGCTGGACGAACATGATGTGGCTGGAGTTCCTCTTCGACCGGCTGGGCGGCCCCGAGGTGTTCCAGGCCGTGTTCGACGCCCAGAAGGACGCCTGGAGCAACCCGGTCGCCATCGACGCCCTGGGCAAGATGCAGGAGCTGATCAAGGCCAACGGGTTCATCAAGGGCTTCTCCTCGATCACCGCCGACTCCAACGCCGACCAGGCGCTGCTGTACACCGGCAAGGCGGCCATGATGCTGCACGGCGGCTGGACGTACGGCAGCATGTCCACCGACGGCGGCGACTTCGTCTCCGGTGGCAACCTCGGCTACATGAACTTCCCGCCGATCGACGGCGGCAAGGGCGACCCGAGCAACACCGTCGGCAACCCCGGCCAGTACCTGTCGATCTCCTCCAAGGCGACCCCCGAGCAGAAGGAGATCGCCAAGAAGTTCTTCTCCACCGAGCTCATCGGCGACCAGGCGATGAAGGAGTGGGTCGAGACCGGCGCGGTGCCGATCATTAAGGGCGCGGACGCCGCGTTCGCCACCTCCAAGGACGCCGACTTCCTGAAGTTCGTCTACGGCATCGCCGTCAACGCCAAGACCTTCGCCCAGTCCTGGGACCAGGCGCTCAGCCCGACCGCCGCCGAGGTGCTGCTGGACAACATCTCCAAGTTGTTCCAGCTGTCGATCTCGCCCAAGGAGTTCGCCACGAACATGAACGCGGTCATCGGCAAGTGAGCGCGGCCGCCACCACCTCCGCCCCGGCCGGTAAGCGCACCGGCCGTGGCGGCCTCGCCTGGCTGGCCGTGCCCGCACTGGTGTTCTTCGCCGGGTTCGGCATCGTCCCGCTGGTCGGGGTCCTCCTGCTGAGCTTCAGCTCGTGGGACGGGCTCGGCGACATCAACTTCGCGGGCGTCGAGAGCTGGCGCGCCGTGCTCGCCGACCCCGGCCTGCCGCACGCCCTGTGGGTGACGTTCCTCGTCATGCTCCTGTCGTGGGCGGTGCAGACGCCGGCGAGCATCCTGCTGGGCACCTTCCTGGCCGGCGCGCAGCGCTACCGCGCGGTGCTGTCGGTGCTGTACTTCATCCCGTTGCTGCTCAGCTCGGCGGCGCTGGCGATCACGTACAAGGCGCTGCTCGACCCGAACTTCGGGCTCGGCGCCGGGCTGGGGATCCCGCTGCTCGTCCAGGACTGGCTCGGCGACCCGTACCTCGCCTTCGGGGTGGTCATCTTCGTGGTCTCGTGGCAGTTCATCCCGTTCCACTCGCTGATCTACCAGGGCGGCGTCCGGCAGATCCCCCGCTCGATGTACGAGGCCGCGGAGCTGGACGGCGCGGGCCGCGTCCGCAAGTTCTTCAGCATCACGCTGCCGCAGCTCAAGTACACGATCATCACGTCGTCCACCCTCATGGTCGTCGGCTCGCTGACCTTCTTCGACCTGATCTTCGTGCTCACCGCGGGCGGCCCGGGCGACGCCACCCGGGTGCTCGCGCTCGACATGTACAAGCGCGGCTTCCAGGCCAACCTCATGGGCCCGGCCAGCGTGATCGCGGTCATCCTCGTCCTCGTGGGCCTGGTGCTGTCGCTCGTGCTGCGCAGGCTCGGCGGCCGCGACGCCTCGGCGAGCCAGCTGGAAGGTGCCTGACATGACGGCCACGCTGACCAAGGGCCCGCGGCGGACCGCCCCGCACCAGGCCCGGCACCGCGAGTCGGCGGTCGCCCGGCACCGCAACTGGCTGGGCGGCTCGGCCGGCTGGATCTGGCTCGTCGTCGTGATGGTGCCGATCTACTGGATCATCATCACCAGCTTCAAGTCGCAGAGCACGTACTACGCCTCGAACCCGTTCGCCCCGCCGGTCGAGCCGACCCTGGCCAACTACCGGATGGTCATCGAGTCGGACTTCGCCCTGTACTTCCTCAACAGCCTCATCGTCACCATCGGCGCGGTGGTGCCCGCGGTCACGGTCTCCTTCATGGCGGCCTACGCGATCGTGCGCGGCGGCGACGGGCGGTTCCTGCGGTGGACGAACTCGCTGTTCCTCATGGGCCTGGCCATCCCGCTGCAGGCGACGGTCATCCCGATCTACCTGATCATCATCCGGCTGCACCTGTACGACTCCCTGCTCGGGATGATCCTGCCGTCGATCGCCTTCGCCATCCCGCTGTCGGTGCTGGTGCTGTCGAACTTCATCAGGGACGTGCCCAAGGAGCTGTTCGAGTCGATGCGGCTGGACGGCGCCACCGAGTGGGGCACGCTGTGGCGGCTGGCGCTGCCGCTGACCCGGCCCGCCGTGGTGACGGTGACGGTCTACACCTCGCTGCAGGTCTGGAACAACTTCCTGCTGCCCCTGATCCTCACGCAGAGCCCGGACAAGCGCACGCTGCCGCTGGCGTTGTGGAGCTTCCAGGGGCAGTACAGCGTGAACGTGCCGGCCGTGCTCGCCTCCGTCGTCCTGACCACGCTGCCCATCCTGATCCTGTACGTGGTCGGCCGCCGCCAGCTGCTCAGCGGGCTGACCGCGGGCTTCGGCAAGTAGGAGGAAGCGGGCGGTCCCGCGGGACCGCCCGCGCCCTGTCAGCCGTAGACGCCGAACTCCCACAGCGAGTACCCGTAGGCCGTGGCCCGCTGGGTCAGTTCGAGCCGGACATAGCGCGCGGACGCGCTCAGCTCCACGAGGTCGAACCCGCCGTCGCCGTCGCCGCTCACCGTGTGGGCGGTGGCCCAGGTCGTCCCGTCCTGCGAGGTGCGGATCCGGTACGACTTCGCGTAGGCGCCCTCCCATCCCAGCTGCACGCGCCTGACCGGGGTGACCGCCCCCAGGTCCACCTGGAGCCACTGGGCGTCGCTCCACTCGCTGGCCCACCGCGTCCCGAAGTCGCCGTCCACGGCCTTGCCCGGCAGGAACGGGCCGCCGTCGCCGGTCGGCTGGTAGGAGGAGGCGGTGGCGGGCCTGCCGCGGGCCAGGTTCACGCCGGGCACGACCGGCGGCACGACGCGGAAGGAGCGCTGCTCGATGCCGGCGTTGCCGTGGCCGTCGTAGGCGTAGAGGTAGACCTTCCAGACGCCCAGCCGCTCGGGCGCGGTCACCGTGAACCGGCCGGGGCCGGTCTGGGCGAAAGCGAGGTGGCCGAGGCCGCGGTTGCCGGTGATGTGCTTGTCGCCGGCCATCAGGTTGTACCGGACGGCGTCGCCGTCCGGGTCGGTGACGGCCGCCTCGACGGTGAACTGCCCGCCCGCGGGGACGGCGGTCCGCGACCCGACGGTCAGGCCGGTGATCTCGGGCGGCCTGTTGCCGCCGGCCTGCCCCGTGTACGCCTGTTTGAGCGCGTGGTACCCGAGCCGCCGCCAGCCGCCGGTCAGCGTGTTCAGCCAGACGCCGCCGAAGTCGTTCTCCAGCCCGTAGTGGAACTCGGTCGCGCCCAGCGCCACGCCGGGATGGGCGGTGACCGCGGCCCAGCTCGCCCGGTAGCCGTCGCGCTTGGCCAGGTCCGAGGGCTCGTCGGGGACGCCGTTGACGTCGGCGGGCACCTCCCACTCCCCCGCGGGCCCGCCCTCCGTGATGAGGTACGGCTTGTCGTGGCCGCCGTCGATCCACGCCTGCCTGATGCCGCCGACGGCGCCGTAGGAGTTCACGGCCAGCAGGTCGAGCGCCGGAGCGTGCGCCTTGTAGTAGGCCCAGGCGCCGGTCCACGCGTCGGTGGAGGTGACCGGGTGGCCGGGGTCGGCGGCGTGGATCGCCTGGGCGACCTCGTTCACGAATTTGGCGTAGGCCACCCGCCGCGCCTCCACCACGTCCGCGGGCAGGCCGTGGTCCTGCATGGTGAGGATGACCTCGTTGCCGACGTCCCACATGAGGACGCCCTGGCGGCCCTTGAGCGCGTTGACCCTGGCGACGATCTCGGTCTTCGCCGCCGTCTTGTACGCCGTGTCGCCCGCGTAGTCGGCGCCCTGGTTGAGCCAGTGGCCGACGACGACCCGCAGGCCGTGCCGGGCCGCGGCGTCGAGCAGGGCCGGGGTGTGCGTGTCGTCCACTCCCCAGATCCTGATCGTGTTGACGCCCATCGAGCGCAGGTCCCGCATGTACGCGTCGGCCGCCGCCTGGGGCGGGCCGTAGGTGATGCCCTTAACCAGGTACGGCAGGCCGTTCACGGTGAGCTGCCAGTTGCCCTGGCCGCCGGTCACCCTGACGACGCTGGGCCCGGCGGGGACGGGCGGGTCGGTGAGCGGGGGCGGTGTCGTGCCCGCCTTCCTGGCCACCGAGACGGAGTCCACGCTGAGCACGCCGCCGGAGGCGGTGGCCGCCGTCGGGGTGGTCCGGCCGGCGACGGCGTCCGGCAGCGAGCCGCCGATCGCGAGGTCGAAGCGGAGATAGAAGCCGTGCTGGACGGCGTCGCGCCAGGCGGCGAGCCCGACCTGGCTCTGCCGGACGACCCAGGGCTGGCGGCCGTCCAGGTAGAAGCGGATCTCCTCGTCGGTCAGGGTGCGGTCGATGATCTGGGTGTACTCGTGGTAACCGGTCTGGCAGCCGTCGCAGGTGGCGAAGCCGCTGGTCCGGCCGTCGTACTCGGCGCACGGGCCGCCGGGGGCGGTGCCGCAGTGTAGGGCGTTCGCGAGCTGGCTGCGGCCGTTGACGCCGGTCATGATGTCGCTCTCGCCGACGCCTGGCCAGCCGGTGAACCCGTCGCGGAAGGCGGCGCCGGTGGCGCGGAAGCCGGGCCAGTAGCCGAGCGCGCCGGCCACGTCGGGTTGCTTGAGCCGGGCGGTGAAGCGGAGCTGCTCGCCCGGTCTCGGGGTGAAGTCGGCGCGCTGGGTCTCGACCCGGCCGGAGGTCCAGTTGCCCGCGCCGTCCCTGATCGCCCTGATGGCCAGGCGGCCCTGGCCGTCGAGGGAGACGTTCGCGGTCGAGGCGCTCATGGACTCGACCTCGCCGGTGCCCCAGCGGGCCGGGCCGCCCGGATATGAGGTGCCGGTGCGCAGGATCCAGTTCGCGCCGGACGGCGAGGTGCCCGCCGGGCCGTCGAAGGTGTCGCTCCACAGCTCCGTCCAGTCGTCCGGCTGGGCGTCCGTGGTGCCGTAGACCTGGAGCTCCCACAGGGAGTAGCCGTAGCCGGTGCCCCTGGCCGTGCCGTGCAGGCGGACGTAGCGGCCGCTGCCCTGGACGTCCAGCGTCTGCGTGCCGCCGGTCGCGGTCATGGTGGCGTAGATGGCGGTCCAGTCCGTACCGTTCTGGGAGGTCTGGAGGGTGAAGGCGGACGCGTACGCGGCCTCCCAGCGGAGGACGACGCGGCTGATCGCGGCCGTCGCGCCGAGGTCGGCCTGGATCCACTGCGGATCGGAGAAGGCGCTGCTCCAGCGGGTGGACAGGTCGCCGTCGAACGCGGCGGCCGCCGACCACGCCGCGCCCTCGGCCGAGGAGGCCGTGGCGGTCTTGCCCTGGGACAACAGCACGTCGGCCGCCGCGGCCGGTCGGGCCCACACCGACAGCGACGCCAGCAAGATCAGGGCCAGGGCCCAGCGGCCCGGCCTCGTGAAGGGACGCACGGACTCTCCTCCATCAGAGGTTCACAGTGGGAGAGCGCTCTCCGATGGCAGGAGCGTCCCGCCGCGGGCGAACCGTGTCAAGCCTTGACCGGAACTGGACCGCAACCACCCAGGAGAGCGCTCTCCAGGCTGTGCTATAAAAGCGGCATGAGCGAAGGCCGGACGCCCAGCCCGCCCACGCTGGAGGACGTGGCCAGGGCGGCCGGCGTCTCGCGGGCGACCGTCTCCCGCGTGATCAACGGCATCCGCAACGTCGATCCGGCCATCCAGGAGGCGGTGCGCCTGGCCGTCGCCGAGACCGGCTACGCGCCCAACCAGGCGGCCCGCTCGCTGGTCACCCGGCGGACGGGGACGGTCGCGCTGGTCGTGTCGGGCGCGGGCGGCGAGTCCGCCGAGAACCCGTTCCCCGCCCAGGTCTTCGCCGACCCGTTCTTCGGCCGGGTGGCCGGCGGCGTGGTGAGCTTCCTGCGCCCGCTCGGCATCCACCCGATCCTCATGTTCGCCGAGACCGCCGAGACCAGGCAGCAGGTCGTCGCCTACCTGCGGCAAGGCAACGCCGACGGCGCGCTGCTGGTCTCCACGCACGGCGCGGACCCGCTGCCCGGGCTGCTGGTGGCGGCGGGGCTGCCGGCCGTGCTGTTCGCCAGGCCATCCGAGCCGCTGCCGATCAGCTACGTGGACCTGGCGCACCGGGCGGGGGCCGGGCTGGCCGCCGATCATCTCGTGGCGGCGGGCCGCCGCCGGGTGGCGACGATCTCGGGGCCGCTCGACGTGCCGGCCGCGCGGGATCGCCTGGCCGGGTTCCAGGAGGCCATGGCCGTGCACGGCCACCCGTTCGTCCCGGTCGCCGAGGGCAACTTCACCGCGGCCAGCGGGGAGCGGGCGATGGAACGGCTGCTGGGCGAGCAGCCGGGGCTCGACGGCGTGTTCGCGGCCAACGACGTGATGGCGGCGGGCGCGCTCGCGGCGCTGCGCCGGCACGGCAGGCGGGTGCCCGGCGACGTCGCGGTGGTGGGCTTCGACGACAGCAGCGCGGCGACGGCCTGCGTGCCGCCGCTGACCACCGTGCGGCATCCGGTGGAGGACATGGCGGCCGAGATGGGCCGCCTGCTGCTGGCGCACCTCGACGATCCGGCCCAGCGGGCCACCTCGAAGATCTTCCAGCCGTCCCTGGTGGTCAGAGCGTCCTCCTGACCGGATTCACCGACACGTATTGACAACGGTGAGGTGCCCGCATCTACTGGGAGAGCGCTCTCCGACATCCGCCTGACCGTTGCGAGGAGATGTCATGCGTTTACCCCCCTTCCGGCTGTGTGCCGCCGTCCTGATGCTGGCGGCGGCCTTCCTGGTCTCGGTCGCGAGCCCCGCGTCGGCGGCCGACACGCTGCTTTCCCAAGGCAAGACCGCCACGGCCTCCTCGTCCGAGGGCGGCGGCGCGGTGGCGGGCGCGGCGTTCGACGGGAGCCTGACGACGCGCTGGTCGAGCGCGTTCAGCGACCCGCAGTGGCTGCAGGTCGATCTCGGCGTCCAGGCCGCGCTCTCCCGCGTGGTGCTGCGCTGGGAGGGCGCCTACGGCCGGGCCTTCATCCTCCAGGTCTCGGCGAACGGCACGAGCTGGACCACGATCCACACCACGACCGCCGGGACCGGCGGCACCCAGGCGATCGCGGTGACGGGCGCCGGCCGCCACGTCCGGCTGACCGGCACGCAGCGCGGCACCCCCTACGGATACTCGCTCTGGGAGATGCAGGTCTACGGCGAGGCCACCGGCGCCGACTACGTCACCCACCGCGAGTTCCAGGCCAACTGCTCGGTGACCGTGAACCGCCCCGACGACCCCATCGTGCTGCCCGGGCTGCCCGGGGCCTCGCACATGCACACCTTCATCGGCAACACGACCACGAACGCCCACAGCACGCTCGCCTCGCTCCTCGCCGGCGGCACCTCCTGCACGAACCCGCACGACAGGTCGGCCTACTGGTTCCCCAGCTTCTACAAGGGCGACCAGCTCATCCAGCCGGTCGGGCCGCAGGTGGTCTACTACAAGTCCGGCGTCCTGGACTACACGACCGTGCGCACGTTCCCGCAGGGGCTGCGGTTCGTGGTCGGCAGCCCGGGCCAGAGCCTGGCGGAGTTCAGGGACGCGCCTGGGGCGGTCGAGGGGTTCGAGTGCGGTGACAGCTTCCACAACTACGACCTGCCGCTGAACTGCCCGGCCGGCACCCAGGTGAACGTCCGCTTCCAGGCCCCGAGCTGCTGGGACGGCGTCAACCTGGACAGCTCCGACCACAAGCGGCACATGGCCTACCCGGTCGGCGGCTACTGCCCCGGCACGCATCCCGTGCCCGTCCCGATGCTGGAGTTCAAGATCGCCTTCCCGGCGGACGGCGACCTGTCGCAGGCCCGGCTGGCCAGCGGGCGCGGCTACTCCTGGCACTACGACTTCTTCAACGCCTGGGAGCCGGCGATCCTCCAGGCTCTCGTCCGGCACTGCGTCAACGGCGGGCTGCAGTGCGACTCGCGCGGGTTCGACCAGTACAAGCCGCACAGGGGCGCCGCGCTCGACGAGCACTACAACCTGAGGACGAGCATGTAGGACGGGCGCTCCCCGCCCCGCCCGGCGGGGAGCGGCCCTCAGGCCAGGGCCGCCCGCAGCGTCGCGTCGTGGCGGGTCAGGTGGCCGATGTCCGCGCGGTAGTGGCGGTCGTCGCCGCGCGCGACGTGGCTCGCGAACGCCTCGTGACCGGCGGCGGCCTGCTCGTGCATGTGGCCGATCAGGTGCTCCAGCCTGGCCCGCGCCGTCCCGGTCAGCTCGGCGCGATCGGCCGCGCCGAGCCCGTACGCGTCCGCGAACAGCCGCAGCCGCCGCGCCTGCTCCGCCACCGGGCACGAGTCCGCGTGCCGCGGGTCGGTGAGCGGCACGAACCGGTAGGCGGCGTAGGCCACGTCCCAGACCCGCGGCCCCGGGTGGGCGGTGTCGAAGTCGATGAACGCCACCGGCAGCCCGTCGCGGAACACGCAGTTGTAGGTGGCGACGTCCCCGTGGCAGATGACCTCGGCCGGGCTCACCGGCGCGAAATACCAGGTGAGGTCCGTGGCGTCCGGGAAGTCGGCGGTGGCGTCGTGATAGTCCCGCAGCAGCCGGCCGGCGGCGGTCAGGGCCTCGTCCGAACGCGCCCAGTCCGGCAGCGGGTAGTCCGCCGCCTGGCCGGGCACGAAGTCGAGGATCTCCCGGCCCTCGCCGTCGATGCCGTGGCTGCGCGGCGCGCCGCCGAACCCGCGCGCCGCCAGGTGCCCGAGCAGGGCGTGCACGGCCGGCGTCCACGGCCCTGCGGGACGGCGGACCGTCCGCCCGATCCGCACGACGTGGTTGACGCCGCCCCCGGCGAGCACCTCTTCCGCGGCCACCGCGCCCCCTTGATCATCGTCTCTGCCCGCCGGTCAGTGTGCCACGCCGGGCGATCCCGGGCAGCCGGATTTCCGCGCCCCGGGAGCGTCCGCGCACACCGGATTCACAGGTACACCGGGTACAACAGGCTGCATGGACGCACCGAGGCCCAGACCCGCGGACAGTCCCGTGGTGCTCGTGGTGGACGACGAACCCAACATCCGCGAGCTGCTGCTCGACGCCCTGGAGCTGAACGGCTTCCGCGTGCGCACCGCCGCATCGGGCACGGCTGCGCTCGACGAGGTCGGGCGGGAGCGCCCCGACCTCATCCTGCTGGACGTGATGCTGCCCGACCTCGACGGGTTCGCGGTGGCGCAGCGGCTGCGGCCGGACGGCGGCGGCCCGCCCGTGCTGTTCCTCACCGCCCGGGACACGGTGGCCGACCGGATCGCGGGGCTGACGGCGGGCGGCGACGACTACGTCACGAAACCGTTCAGCCTGGAGGAGGTGGTGCTGCGGATCCGCGCGATCCTGCGCCGTACGGCGCCGCGCGCGGAGTCCGGCGACGACGGCCTGCTTCGCTACGCCGACCTGGAGCTGGACGAGGAGACCCACGTCGTGCGGCGGGCCGGGCGGCGGGTCCACCTGTCGCCCACGGAGTTCGGCCTCCTGCGCTACCTGATGATCAACGCGGAACGGGTCGTCAGCAAGTCCCAGATCCTCGACCGCGTCTGGAGCCACGGCTTCGGCACCGACAGCCGGATCGTGGAGTCCTACATCAGCTACCTGCGCCGCAAGATCGACGTGGCCGGCCCGCCGCTGATCCACACCCTGCGCGGCGTCGGCTACTCGCTGCGCGACCAGAGCCTGCTGGACCGGCGCTGATGCGGCCGATGGGCCGGCCCTGGCCGCTGCGCCACCGGCTGCTGGCCGCCCTGCTCGGGCTGTCGGCCGCGGCGCTGGCGGTGTTCGCGGCGGCGGGGGTGCTGCTGCTCGACCGGTCGCTGCTGTCGCGGGTGGACACCCAGCTCACCGAGTTCGCCGGCACGTTCATGAAGGGCCCGCCGCCCGGCGCGCCGATGCCGCGCCGGGGCGAGGTGGAGCTGCCCACCCAGTTCCGCGTCTCCCTGTTCACCCCCTCGGGTACGCTCCTCGGCCGCCTCCCCGTGGCTGACGACGGCCCGGCCGTCCCCGCGAGCGTGATCGCCGCGGCGCCCGCCGAGCCCATCACGGTGCCCTCCAGGGCGGGCACCACCGAGTGGCGCACGATCGTGGTGCGCACGCCGGACGGCACCCGGGCGGCGGTGTCCATGTCGCTGGAGTCGAACCGGAGCACCGTGCACGAGCTCCTGCTCATCGAGGCGGCGGCGGGCGCGCTGGTGCTGGCCGCGCTGGGCGTGGTGGCACTCGTGGTGGTACGACTCGGGCTGCGCCCGCTGACCCGGATGGAGCGCACGGCCGCCGCCATCGCCGGGGGCGAGCTGGACCGGCGGGTGTCCGACAGCGATCCGCGTACCGAGACGGGGCGGCTGGGCAGCGCGCTCAACGTCATGCTCGGCCGCCTCGGCGAGGCCCTGCGCCAGCGGGAGCACTCGGAGCTGCGGTTGCGCCACTTCCTGGCGGACGCCTCGCACGAGCTGCGCACGCCGCTGACGTCCATCCGCGGGTTCGCCGAGCTCTACCGGCACGGCAGGAGCGAGCCCGACCCGGTCGTGGCGCGCATCCTGAGCCGGATCGAGGGTGAGGCGGAGCGGATGGGGGTGCTGGTGGAGGACCTGCTGTTGCTGGCGCGGCTGGACCAGGAGCGCGCGCTGGACCTGACGGAGGTGGACCTGCAGGTCATCGCCGGTGACGTGGTGCACGGGGCGCGGGCCCGCGATCCCGGCAGGACGATCGAGCTGGTGCTGGACGACGGGCCGGTGCGGGTGGTCGGGGACGAGCACCGGCTGCAC
Organism: Nonomuraea zeae; assembly: GCF_005889725.1. GTDB lineage: Bacteria > Actinomycetota > Actinomycetes > Streptosporangiales > Streptosporangiaceae > Nonomuraea > Nonomuraea zeae. The sequence goes on along the minus strand of NZ_VCKX01000264.1, from coordinate 1,033 downwards.
CAGGTCATCACCAACCTGGTCGGCAACGCCGTCGCCCACACCCCGCCGGGCACGTCCGTACGGGTGCTGGTGCGCACGGAGCCGGCTGGACGGGCGGCTGGACGGGTGGCGGTGGTGGAGGTGCGTGATGCCGGGCCGGGGATCGCGCCCGAGCACCTGCCGCACGTGTTCGACCGGTTCTACCGGGCCGACGCCGCCCGCTCCCGTGACAGCGGCGGCACCGGCCTGGGGCTGGCCATCGCGGCGGCGCTGGTGGAGGCGCACGACGGCCGCATCGAGGCGCACGCCACCGCCGGGGACGCCCGCGGGGACGGCAAGAGGGACAGCAAGGGGGACGGCGGCAGGAAGGACGACGGCCCTGGTCCGGGCACGACCTTCCGCGTCGTCCTCCCGGTCCAGGGCCCCAGCGGCCCCTGAACGAGCTGGTTCATCACACGGCGCCCAGGCCGGTGACCCGAGCACGATGCTCAGGCCGGTGACCCGAGCACGGCGTTCGGGCCGGTGATCTGAGCACGGCGCTCAAGGCCGTGAGCTGATCACCGGCGCGAGCGTCACCGGCGGGAGCGGAACGCCACGGCCGTCGTCGAGGTGATGGCCGTCACGATCACGACGGTGACCAGGACGCTGGTCATCGGATTTTTGCGGCGGCCGGGCGACGCGATCTGCTGGGCGCGTGACCGCGCGACCGGCATCTGGGAGGGAGGAGGGACGCGGACGACGGTGGGCGTGGGGCTGGGGCGCGCCGGCATCGCGGTGGGCACGGAGCGCGACGGGAGCCGGTGCGCCTCGCGCGACCGCTTGCGCGAGCAATCCCCCACCACGACCCGGCTCGTGCACACCGCGTCGCGATAGACGGTCACGTGCGGCAAGGCCACCTTGGGCGCCGCCCGCCGCCGGGCGGGCGGAACCGAGATCGACACCCCGGGCACCGGTGACCGCCACGTCCGCACCTTGGGCACCGAGACCCGGGGCCCCACGGTGACCCGCTGGGGCGGGGCCTGTCTCTTATATACCTCTGACACTTCTTCTAATA
>NZ_VCKX01000263.1 GCF_005889725.1 Nonomuraea zeae | reverse complement strand
GGCCGGGCGGGATGGCCGTCGCGCAGCCCGCCGCTGTCCCCGGCAGGATGCCGTCGCGCGGGGGCGTCCCGATGGGCTGAGCGCCCGCCCGGCCGTTCGGCCGTCCGGAGGCTTCAGGAGCCCGGCGTCGTGCCGGGGCTCGGCGTGACGTCCTTGGGCCCGTCCTTGAGGCCGTCCTCAGGCCCATCCTTGGGGACATCCTTGGGCACGTCCTTCAGCCCGTCCTTGGGCACGTCCTTCAGCGCGTCCTTTGGCTCGTCCTTTGGCGCGGTCGCCTGCTTGACCGCCTTCAGCGCCTCATGCAGCCGCTCCGCCGACACGCCAAGTCGCGCGGCCACGGCGGCGAACTCCGGCGAGTCAGGTGAAATCCCGCCGTTCGGGGAGAGCCGCTTCAGCTCGTCCATGGTGGCGGTCGCCCGGTCGAGCCCGATGCCCAACACGTCGGCCAGCGCCCGGGCCAGGTCCCCGGCGTCGGGGGAGCCGGGCTTGTCCACGTCGGCCGCGCACCCGGGCCCGTCCTTGCGGGGGCCGCCGGCCTTGGCCGCTTCCGCCTCCTTGAGCTTGGCCAGGTCGGCGGGCGAGCACGTCGCGGTCCCGCCGCACGGATCATCGGCCGGGCCCCGCTGGGGCGAGTCCGCCAGCGCACCCGATCCGCCAAGCACCAGCACCGCGACCATCCCGGCGGCCAGGCCCGCCTTTCGTCGGTCCATGTCGCTTCTCCTTCTCCCGACGGCCGGCGCCTTCGGCCGGCGGCTGCTCCAGCCAATCCGGCGAACCTTCACCGCGCCGTCGGCGAACCTTAGAAAGGCCCTAGAAGGCCGGGCTCAGCAGACGCGCAGGCCGCCGCCGGCTTCGGGGGAGCGGGGGCTCAGCGCGAGATTTCCCGAACGGACATCACATTCGGTGACGGCTCAAATACGGTACGGCCATGGGAAGTCGCGCACACTATGTCACTCTGCAGGACGGCACTTTCGGGCTCTACTACTCACAATGGGGCGCCTATCACCTCGAGCTGGACCTCCTGCCCGGACCTGGACCGGCGACCCGGTTCGCCCGCAGCCAGCGTGAGGAGAGCTCATGGATGTGGGAGCCCGAATGCGACGGCGCATGCCTGATCGACCATGACGAGCGGCGACTGCTGTTCTTCTCCGGCTGCGACGGCGATCCGAGCTACCGGCTCGCGGCCCTGGCCACCCTCGCCCGGACCTGGCCCGGCTGGCGGGTGGAGTGGGCCTTCGGCGGCCTTCGGCAGATCAAGGTGGCGGCCGGCCACGCCGCCGAGGTCACCATGCCGTACTCCCGGGCGCCGGAGACGGGCGAAGCGTGGTGCGACGTGCTGGTCACCATGATCCACCACGGCCGCACCCGGGCCTACCTCGTTGATTCGGCCGAGGCGGTCATCTGCGAAGGGGCGAGGTCCCTGGACGACTACCGCTCCGCCTGGTCGGCGATCACTTCCTGCCCCGAGAAGGTCGTCGCCGGCGTCCACCTCGATCTCGACGACCAGACCGCCGGCGTCTGGACCTCTTCGACGTTGGGCGGCGTCCTGCTGGACGTCGGGCGGTGGTGGCCCGGCTGGCACTGGTCGAACTGGGAGGACAGGTCGGCCGAGCAGGCGCGCCGGGTCGCCGGAGCCCTCACCATGCCGGAGCCGGACCTCGCCGCAGGTCTGCGCGTTCTCGCGGCGGAGTTCGACCGGCATCAGGATGTGGACTTCGCCACCAGGTCGGCATCCATCCTGCTCGGCCTCACCGACCTTTTGAGCGCCGGTGCCCGGATGCCGGGGCGGCAGGTCAGCGTCCACGCGGACAACTCCTTCGCACACCGCCCCATGGATCTGACCAGCGACGAGAAGGCTCTGGTTCATGCCGCGATCGCCGGCGTCATGACGTCTCCGTAGATCGTCCTGCTCGCGCGAGCTCTCAGCGGCGGTCTTCGCGGGCGGTTGTCCGGGTCGGTCCAGGGGGCGTGTCAGCAGGGGCCGGCGCCGCACCTGGTGACGATCGCGGCCATCGTGCTGCGGAAGCGCTCGCGGTCCTCGTCCGCCAGTGGCAGGAGGAGGCGGTCCATCTCCGCCCGCATCTCGGTGTGGAACGCGACCGCGGCCTGGCGGCCTTCGTCGGTCAGCGTGACCTGGATGGCCCGCCGGTCTCCTGGCACGGACGATCGCAGGGCCAGGCCGCGCCGCTCGGCCCGGTTCATCAGCCCGGTGAGCGCGGCCTTCTCCACTCCGAAGCAGCCGGCCAGCTCCGCCATGCCCCTGGGGCCGTTGAGCAGCACGCACAGGAGTCTTGCCTGGACGGGGGTCAGATCATGGCGCTCGGACACGCGCTGGTAGACCGCCTGGATCAGGCCGCTGAGCAGGACCAGCCCGGTGGCCGCGTCCATCTGCGCGTGGACCGCGCCGGTGCCTCGTACCTCCAGCGTGGTGTCCGGCCCCGTGTTGTTCACCCTTTTACTGTACACGGCGAATATAGTTAATCTAGCATACAGTACGCTGCATTAACTGACCTAGAAGTCATACCTTCCGGGAGGCTGCTCATGCCGTTCACCGGCGACCGCACCCGGACGGCACCCTCCAGGTGAACCCGGTCGGCTTCCGCTTACAACGGCGGCACCGACACGATCGACGTCGCCGGGCGCGGGATGGCGAAGAGCCGGAAGTTCCGCAATGTCGCCGCCAACGGCCGGGTCGCCTTCGTCGCGCGTCATCAGCTTCAACGTCAACGACCCGGAAGGCGACGCCAAGTCGCTCAAGGCCCGCGGTCGCGGCTTCGCCTGACTCCCGGTCCATCGGCCCGTACTGCTTTGGAGGCCCCTCATGAGCTTCGACACCCCTGCCGGCACCCGTGGCGCCCGCCAACCGGCCGGACGGCTGTTCCGATGGTTCAACAACCTGGCCGCGCGGCGGATCCGCCGTAAGGGCGGGCAGATGATGGGCTTCAACGCCCTGGTCCTGACCACTATTGGCGCCAAGAGCGGCCTGGAGCGCACCACGCCCGTCGGCTGGTTCCCGGGCGGCGACGGCAGCCGGCTGATCGTGGCCTCGGCAGCCGGTGCGGCGGGCAATCCGTCGTGGTACCACAATCTCGCGGCCCATCCCGACCAGGTCCGTATCGAGGTCGACGGCCGCACGGTGGCCGTGATCGCCGAGCAGCTGCACGGGGCCGAACGTGCGGACGCCTGGCTGCGGATCGTCCAGGCGGCGCCCAGGTTCGCGCAGTACCAGGAGAAGACCGACCGGCAACTGCCGATCATCCGCCTGACCCCCCGATCCGATGGGGAGAACCCCGGCGGCTGACACCCCATCCTCTGGGGCGGCCCGCTCCGTCTGGAGGGCTACAGCAGCCGTTCGCTCCGGACGGCAGCTTCATCCCGGGTCGCGTTGAGGAATGCCTGGCGGAGCTGTTCCTGCCGCGCGGCGCCGGCGTTCTGGGGGTTGGTGTGGTGCTGGTAGAGGTGCCAGCAGGTGTTGATGCCGTGAAGCAGGTTGTCGAGCAGGTCGGGGGCGGGGCGGCCGGGGTCGAGCGAGGTGAGCGGCAGGTGGACGGTGTCAGGGCCGAAGCCGAGCTCGGGGTGGTCTGCGTGGATGAGCTCCTGGACGGCGGCGATGCGGCGTTGAACTTCGAGTATGCCGCGCAGGTGGCCGTCGGCGACGTGCAGGGCGTTGCGGATGAGAGGCATGATCACGTGCCGGGCGCGGGCGCCGGTGGCGATGGCGGTGACGATGTCGATGAGGCTCTCGATGGCGAGGGGCTTGTCGTACTGCTCGGCGCCGGCGACGACCTGGGTCGGGTGCATGCCGGTGTGCTGGGCGGTGACGGTGACGGCGGCGTAGAACCAGTGGGCGGCGGCGATGGCGGCTGCGGTGGGATCGACCTCGGTGAAGAGGGCCTGGCTGCCGAAGGGGTTGTCGTGCAGCAGGCTGTCGGCCTGGGAGATCTGCAGGGGTGAGGCGTCTTCGCGGCTGAGGGCGACGGCCTGCTGGGCGCGTTCGGACAGATCGCCGCGTTCGGCCTGTTCGATGGCGGCCAGCTCGGCGGCGACGTCGGTGGTGACGTGCGTGGTGAGCTGGGAGGCGTTGAGCAGGTGCAGGATGCGTCCGACGGCCTGGGCGGCTTGCTCGACCTTGGTGCTGATCGGCTGGTGGGCGGGTCGCGTGGTGGCGATCAGGGTGGGGAGGATCTTGGCGAAGGCGTCGCGTTCTTGCCGCCGCTGCCAGCCGAGGCTGTGCGGGCCGTGCCGGTCGGCGGCGCTGGCGGGATGGGTGTACGAACGCCAGCAGACGTGGGACAGGCGGGTCAGCTCCGCGGCGAGTAGGCGGGTGTTCTGGTGGAGCTGGTCGTGGGTAAGCCGGGCCACGACGGTGGCGCTGTCGCCGATGCCGGTGCTCCACTGCGCGAGAAGCGTGTTGTGGGCGCGGTCGATGGCATACCGAGTCACGAAGACCTCTTCAAGGAAAGGGAACCAGAGAGAGCGAGGGCCATGCTCGGGCCAGTTGCTGGCCATGCCTAGAATGCTGGATCTGCCGCTCACGTGAAGCCCTTTTTACGTTGTCACGAGTCCCTGATCAGCGCTTTTACTAGGAGATGCGGCATAATTCTTCGCCTTAGCCGGTGAGGGCGCGGCGCGGGACGGGATCGCCGGCTCCTCGGCGCCGCGCCGGCACGCCGCTTCCCGAGGGCGGGTGTGCCTTCCGCTCCGCCACTTCCCGCTGACCACGCTCCCGTGCCCGGCTGGCCGATCTCGCTGGGCCGCAGTCGGCGCGTCATGCCCTTTCCGCGGCGCCGGCTCGGCGGGCTCGGTGGGCTCGGTATGGCGCCAGACCCGCTGTTCGCGCTAGTCAGAAGGAGCATCCGTCTCTGTCGCGATGGACGTCACATCCGACGTGCCGACGATCCACATGAAGCCATATTGATCGACTTGTTCATATCTCCCTTCGGCGCTTTCCTCTTGGAATTCTTCCCCGGTTGTGCCGAGTCTCGAGTAGACGAAGGTGCCCGCGGGAAAGGCGTCGTCGCCAGGTGGGCTGAACCACCACACGGTGATCTGTTTGGGGGAGCGCGTCAGGTCCAGCAGCTTGTTGGGCTGCTTGAGAGGCATGTCATACCTGATGAACTGTGTGCCCTTGGGCTGATCTTTAAGTAGCCAGGGAGGGGCCTTCGCTCTGTCCTCTCCCCAGGAGGTGTCATATTTGGCTGGTTGATGGACTTTAGCCTTGTCTGTGCGGACAACGTACATTTCCGCATTGGCTTTCACCACGTCGAGCCGGTCATTTCTGGGTAGCATTACCAGCTTCTCTGTTACGAGGGTCTCGCCCGGACTGACCCATGTGCCTGGATCTATATGATTCAGATTCACGCTGAGGAGCTCATGCTTTTTTGTGGTGCTGAATCTGTTCAGCTGCCACCCTCTGTCGCCCAATCTTGGGACGGAATCCGCGACGATGAGCGGGTTCGCGATGTATTCATCGCGTACACCCCAAAGCGAATACATGATATACACTACGTAGATTTCGACATCACCGATATTTTTGAAGCTTATCGTCAGTGGCAGATAAACGTGGTCACCTTTCGGATGGACCCGCGGCTTGCCGAAACTGGTAGTGAGATCTATCTTCGTCGGACTCATGTGAGGCAGATACATTTGCGTGTAAACGAAATTTCCGGCCACGGCGACAGCGGTAACAGTAACTCCCGCCGCAAGCCCTCGCGGGTGCGGCAAATCGCGCCAGATGCCCTGGCGGCATAGTTCGGAGAATGCCCAACCGCTCCACACGAGAAGAATCAGCCAGCACGCGAGGAAAGGCGTAATGTCGCGACCTTGGATCTGCACGATCAGCATCATGAGGTTCGCGGCGAGCACGACGAAAGTCCCCAGTATCAGGATGGTGCCCGAATACTTGAGCCTCCGTCCGCCCCAGTAGTCGACCGAGGCCGCCGCCGCGGCGAACATGGTCAGCGATGCCAGGAAGAGAAGCCCTCCAGTCACCCGCCCCGTAAATGTCAACGCGCCGCTGAGGTCCTCGCCTCCGATCCAGCCGAAGACGATCGCGCTCGTCAGCAGGCCCGCCATCATCAGACCGGCACGAACTTTGTGCCGCCCGCCGTCAGCCAGGCGGCGCGTCTCCTGCGGTGTTCCGTTCTCCACGCCGATCCCCCTTCGGCGGGGGCCGAGGCCGACGCGGACCCAGCCCTCCTTGACGGGCCTCCTTACCCATCCGCTTCCCGAGATGCTCGGGGCCTCCGCAAATCTGGATCAAGCACGATCTACCGCTGGTTGTGGCCCCACCGACGGGCACTCGACTCTCATCGCCTGGCCATGAGTGGAAGGTCGGGTGAGACTTGAACTCACGACCCGCGGATCATGGGTCGGCTCGACCAGTGCCATCGAGTGGTCCTTCGCCATGGCCGGGATTCTTCACCGGGCAACCATGCGCGCTGGAGCGATGCGAGAAGCTTGTCAGCCCCCATCGGACGAAACAGCGAAGGCAAGAAGATTTCTCTCCTTGCCTCTCTCCCAACGTATAGCGCACCGGGGGACTTGCGGCAAGACCCGGGTCGTACCGCAGAATCGTCGGCCGGGGCCACCACCTGCGGAAGCGGGCGGCCGACACGTCGGAGGGAAGGCAACGGGGGATGGGAACGCGCCCGGCAGATGTCTCGGCGGAGCTTGCGGCGCCGGTGGTTCGACCGGCCAGTGCAGCGCGACGGAGCAGGACTGCCTCGGAGGTATCTCAATGATCGACCAGTACGTGCTGGATCTCCAAGAGGTCGATGAGACGCGGGTCGCGGTCGTCGGCGGCAAGGGCGCGCACCTGGGCGGGCTGTCGCGGATCGACGGCGTCCGCGTGCCGGCCGGCTTTTGCGTGACGACGGACGCCTACCGGCGAATGCTGGCGGAGGCGCCGTCGATCGGCGACCGGCTCGATCAGCTGTCGCGCCTGGGACCGGAGGACCGGGAGGAGATCCGCGCGCTCAGCGCGGAGATCCGGCGGACCATCGAAGGGATCGCCATCCCCGGCGATCTCGCGGCGGCGATCACCCGCGCGCTCGCCGGGCTCGGCGAGCAGGCCGCCTACGCCGTCCGATCGAGCGCGACGGCGGAGGACCTGCCGACGACGTCGTTCGCGGGCCAGCAGGACACGTACCTGAACGTCGTGGGGCCGGCGGCGATCCTCCAGCACGTCAGCCGGTGCTGGGCCTCGCTGTTCACCGAGCGGGCCGTGACCTACCGGCAGCGCAACGGCTTCGACCACCGGAAGGTCCACATGGCCGTGGTCGTGCAGCGGATGGTCCTCCCGCAGGCGGCCGGGGTCCTGTTCACGGCCGACCCCGTCACGGGCAACCGGAAGATCGCCACCGTGGACGCCGGCTTCGGCCTCGGCGAGGCCCTGGTCTCCGGTCTGGTGAACCCGGACGTGTTCACCGTGCGAGACGGCGAGGTCGTCGCCAGGGCGATCGCCGCCAAGAAGCGGGCCATCCACCCCCTGCCGGGCGGCGGGACGCGGGAAGTGGCCGTCGACCCGCGGCAGCAGGAGCAGCCGGCGCTGACGGATGCGCAGGTCGTGCGGCTCGTGCAGCTCGGGCGGCGGATCGAGGCGCATTTCGGCCGCCCGCAGGACATCGAATGGTGCCTGGTCGATGACGACTTCCAGATCGTGCAGAGCCGGCCGATCACCACGCTGTTCCCGGTCCCCGAGACCGGCGACCGGGAGAATCACGTCTACCTCTCGGTCGGCCATCAGCAGATGATGACCGACGCCATGAAGCCCCTGGGGCTCTCCTTCTGGCAGCTGACGGCCATGGCGCAGATGCACGAGGCCGGCGGGCGGCTGTTCGTCGACGTGACCCGGGCCCTGGGCACGCCCGCGGGCCGCGCCGGCCTCCTGGACATGGCGGGGCGGTCCGATCCGCTGATGAGGGACGCGCTGGAGACGGTCATCGGCCGCGGCGACTTCGTCGCGTCGCTCCCGGACGGAGGTCCCGGCGGAGGTCCCGGCGGAGGTCCCGGTGGAGGTCCGGGTGGAGGTCCGGGTGGAGGTCCGGGTGGAGGTCCGGGCGGAGGTCCGGGCGGGCCGCCGGCCGGCAGCCCGCCGGGACTCCCGGCCGAGCCCGATCCGGCCGTCGTCACCGAGCTGATCGAGCGCAGCCAGGCGTCCATCGCCGCCCTGCGGCGTGCCATCCGGACGAAGACCGGACAGGCGCTGTTCGACTTCCTGCTGGAGGCCTTCCAGGAGCACAAGCGGGTCCTCGGCGATCCGCTGAACCGTCAGGCGATCATGGCGGGGATGGAGGCCACGTGGTGGCTCAACGACAACCTGCGGGAGTGGCTGGGCGAGAAGAACGCGGCCGACACGCTCACGCTGTCCGCCCCCGGCAACGTCACGTCGGAGATGGGGCTGGCGCTGCTCGACGTCGCGGACGTGATCCGCCCGCATCCGGAGGTGGTGGCGTTCCTTCAGGGTGTCGAGGACGAGGGCTTCCTGGACGAGCTGCCGAAGCTCGCGGGCGGGACCGAGGCGCGCGACGCCATCGAGGCCTACCTCGACCGGTACGGCATGCGCTGCGTCGGCGAGATCGACATCACGAGGCCGCGGTGGCGCGAACGCCCCGCAACGCTCGTGCCCGTGATCCTCGACAACGTCCGGAACTTCGCGCCGGGCGCCGCCGAGCGGCGCTTCGAGCACGGGCGGCAGGAGGCGGAGAAGAAGGAACAGGACGTGCTGTCCCGCCTGCGGGCCCTCCCGGACGGGGAGCGGAAGGCCGGCGAGACCAAGCGGATGATCGACCAGGTCCGGAGCTTCATCGGCTACCGGGAGTACCCGAAGTACGACATCATCAGCCGCTACTTCGTCTACAAGCAGGCCGTGCTGGCGGAGGCCGAGCGCCTGGTGCGGGCCGGCGTGCTGCCGGAGAAGGAGGACGCCTTCTACCTCACGTTCCAGGAGCTCCATGACGTCGTGCGCTCCCACACGGTGGATGACCGGCTGATCCGGCGGCGCAAGGACGCGTTCCGGTCCTACCAGGCGCTCACGCCGCCCCGGGCGCTCACGTCGGACGGCGAGGCCATCGCCGGCGCGTACCGGCGCGACGACGTGCCGGTCGGCGCCCTGGTCGGCTTGCCGGTCTCCGCCGGGACCGTCGAAGGGCGGGCCCGCGTCATCCTGGACATGGCGCAGGCCGATCTCGAGGCGGGCGACATCCTGGTCACGACGTACACGGACCCCAGCTGGTCGCCGCTGTTCGTCGCGATCGCGGGCCTGGTGACGGAGGTGGGCGGCCTGATGACCCACGGCGCGGTGATCGCCCGGGAGTACGGCCTGCCGGCCGTGGTGGGCGTGGAGCGGGCCACCCGGCTGATCTCGGACGGGCAGCGGATCCGCGTGCACGGAACCGGGGGTTACATCGAGCTCCTGCCGTGATTCCGAACGTGCGCAGCGCATGAGCGCGCCCGGGCGCCACGAAGGCGCCCGGGCGGCGATCATCGAGCCGGTCGCCTACGGCCGTGCGTAGCCGATGTTGTCGAGGGTGGTCCGCAGTACGCGGGCGTACGCGGAGGTGCCGTCCGACTTGGGGTGGAACGATTCCCGGCTGATGCACACGTGGTTCTCCCAGATGCACAACGGGCTCGGCTCGTCCCCTTGGTGGAAGTCACCCTCGCCCTTGGGCCCGGTGACGAGCGCGTTGATGTAACTGGGGTTGTCGCAGATGACGCTCTGGTAGAACTCCATGTCCGGCCTGGCGAAGAACACGGGGATGCCGGTGGCGCGCAGCGTCTCCGTCAGCGCCTGCTGGCGGCGGCTCAGCTCCTGTACGAGTCCGGCCACGGATCGGGCCTCCTCCAGCGAGATCAGGTTCGACATGGAGGCGCACTCGTGCACCGTGCTGATCGGCTCGGGATAGCCGAGCAGCATGATCGTGGCGTTGGATGCCTTGGCCCTGATCGCCTTGATGACGTTGGTGACGTTGTCGGCCATCTCGCCGGCGCGCGCCTTCTGCACCTCGATGGTCACGGCGCAGTCGGGGAGGGTGCCGGGGATTATGCAGGTGTTGATGACCTTGGAGAAGGTGCCGTCCTCGTCGCCGCCCAATTGGTCATTGCCGCCCAGCGTGAGCGTGACCAGGGTGGTGTTCTCGTCCAGCACGCCTGATTCGAGCTGCGCGATCTCGTGGAACTGTCCCTCGCCCTTCTCGTAGACGCTCGGTGAGCTCCACGAGGCGGGGTCCTGCCAGCCGGCCGCGTTCAGGCTCTTCGCTCCGGAGCACGCCACGAATCCCAGCTCGTGGTTGGCGTCGAAGCGATCGGAAAGCGCGCCGAGGCTTTCGGTGTCGCCGGGCAGGACCACCTTGCGCGAGTAGGAGTCGCGGCTGCGGCGGCAGGCGTTCCAGTAGGCGGTGCCGTGGTCGGCGTCCGAAACGGGGAAGTAGCTTCCCGCGCCTTCGCCGCTGCTGTAGGAGTCGCCGAGGGCCGCGACGATGTGTTTGGGCTTGCCGGGCAGCTTCTGCACCGCGATCGCGTCCCAGGCGATGCGTACGGTGCCCTTCCCGTCCTTGGTCACATTGCTGAGCCGGACGCTGGGGACGGTGCCGTTGAAGTTGTACACGCCCAGCGAGACCCACCCGTTCGCACCGATCTGCTGGGGCAGGTAGCGCTTCTTGCCGTAGAGGCGCGAGCCGTTCACGTCGATCTCGTAGGCGGCCTGCTGGGTGCGCGCCCCGCTGACCGGCAGGTGCACGAAGAGGCGGGCCCAGCCTGCGCTCTGGTTCAACGTCCAGGTTCCCCGCGCCCGGCGGCCGGCGCTCGATGGAAGGGTGTTGCTCATCCAGAACTGGCCGGCGAACCCGGTGCCTATCTGGTGTACGTCGATCTTGCCCGGATAATTGCCGGAGATGTCAGCCAGGAAGTCGAACTGGAATGAGCCGGCATTGGCGTGGCCGGGGGAACAGTTCGGCCTGACCGAGGGGACGCTGGTGGGGAGGTTGTCGATGATCAGGGCCCCGGACGGCAGGCCGGTGAGCCCGCAGTTGGGGGCGTAGCTGGTGGCGTCCTCCTGGTAGGCGTAGCCGGGGTCGAAGCGCAGCCGGCCGTTGCCGCAGGTGGTCGGGCATTGGGCCTTCCACGTGGACGCCTGGTGCCACCAGCATTTCAGGTCGTACAGGCCGGAGCTGTTCTTGTGCGCGCAGGGCCCGGCCGGCTCGCCGATCACCTCGGGATCGTTCGGCAGGTGCGACTCGCCGGGGTAGCAGTCGTTGGCGGCCTGGCAGAACTGCGCCACCGGCGGCTTGGCGTTGTACCGGTCCTGGTTGCTGTTCCACCAGGCGTACAGGTGGGAGTAGACCAGGGTGCCGGGGCTTTCGATGAGCTCGATCGGGTGCCCCGCGAAGCCCAGCACCTTCTCCGGATACGGCCAGTCCTGCGGGTGCGCGGAGTCGGCGTAGGAGGTCTCCATGAACGGGGGACGGTCGGCCGGGTAGCGGGGGTTGACCGGGTTGTTCAGCCAGCCCAGCCCCCACGGGTTCTGGCCGCTCGGCTGGTGGAGCCCGGAGTTGTAGGCCCACACCGCGAAGAACCAGTTCTCCAGCCCCGCGGCGGTGCCGTTGTTGACGACCAGTCCGGCGCGGCGGGTCTCGTTCCACTTGTCGGCCAGCATCTGCTGGCCCCTGGCGATGTTGGCGGCGAAGTCGAGCGCGATCGCGCGCTGATGGTTGTAGGGGAGCGCGGTCTCGCCCGGCTTCTCCTTGCCGGCCAGGCGCATGCCGTCGGTGATCTGCATGATGCCGTAGCCGCAGTCGGCCTCGGCCCAGTTGATCGACCAGTCGTCACCCTCGTCGTCGTTGTAGTAGTCGATGCCGAAGTAGTTGCCGATCAGCGGGTTCGCCGTCACCCCCGGGACGGCGAACCGGGCCGCCTGCCACGTGTTGGACTCCTGCACGGCGACGCCCATCAGGATCTGCGCCGGGATGTAGCCGCCGCCGTCCAGCGCCCTCAACGGGAACAGGCCCTGCGGCGAGTACGCCGGCATGCCCAGGTTCTTCCAGTTGGCGGGCCGCGCCACGCTCAGCTGACCGACCACGGCCTGGTCGGCAGCCCACTCCACCTGGCGCGGCTTGGGCTGCATGGCCTGGTTGCGCGGGTCGTTCCTGGCCACCGAGCAGTAGCGCTGATCGCCGTCGGACGGATCGTTCGGATTGCCCGCCGCCACCGAGATCCGGCCCAGCGCTGGGCTCGGCCTGGCCCCGTCCCCGGCTCCGGCGGCGGGGGTGACCGACAGCGTGAACGCCTTCTTCGTGTCGAGCGACGTGGCCGTGATGTCGACCCGCAGCGGGTCGCCGGGATCGGCGGGCGCCACCGTCGCGTCCTTGACGTGCGAGCGCCGCACCGACGTCACCGCGACCTCGCCGGACAGCGACATCCCGGCCTGGTGCGGGACGTCCGCGAGCGCCACGCTGCCCGCGGGCGAAGCGGCCTTCGTGGCCTTGGCGCCGGTCACGAACACCCGGCCGCCCCGGGCCGAGCGGACGCTCAAATCCGTGACGGCGCCGGTGGCGAGCGTGGTGACCGCGTTGCCGGACTTCAGGTCCACCCGGCGTACGGAGGCGGTCTGCGCGTCGTCGAGCTGGGCGTACACCACGCCGCCGTCGGCGTCGGCGGCCAGCCGGTAGGGCACCCCCTTGGCCGGCGCCACCACGGTGCGCTTGCCGTCGGGGTGCACCCGGACCACCGCCCCGGAGTCGGCGGCCACGATGCCGTCGGCGGCCGGCACCGCCGAGGTCAGCTGGCCGGGGATCTGGATGGGCCGCTCCAGCTTGCCGCCGGCGGTGTCGAGCCGGAACAGGCGGGTGGCGCCCTGGTCCTCGACGCCGTCCTGCGTGAGCACGGCCGACTCCGACGGCCCGCAGCCGGGGTTGAAGTAGGCCAGCGTGGTCTGAACCGGCAGCTTGCGCACCGCGCCGCCGTTCAGGTCGACTATCGCGGTGAACCCGCCGCGCTCGTTCAACTCGCTCTTGTTGGTGAACGTACGCGGCGCGTAGACGACGACCGCCCGGGCCCCGGAGGCGGTCACGCAGATGTTGCCGATCCACGAGTCGGTGTCGAACCCCGGCTCCGACAGCGAGGCCGCCGTGCGCCACCGGTAGCCGTCCTTGGCGTCGGCCACCAGCACGTGGAACCCGGCGGCATCACCCGCGGTGGCCACCGCCCGATCGGAGGACTTCTCCCATCCACTGCCCAGCACCTCCGCTCGTTCGCCCGCGTCTACGCTCTCGGGCGCGGAAGACGGCTCGGGCGCGACCGCCAGCGTTTTGTCAGGTGGCGGCGGCGTCGGCTGGGCGGCCGCGGGAATCGGCGCCCATAATATCGACGAGACTGCGGCTACGGCGGCGATCAATTTTCGGGCACGCACGATTACTCCTCATTGCAAAGAACAGTCTCGTCCTGGAGAAATAGCCGCGCCAATCATGGCCGATCACCTTTTCTCGTTATCAACCCGTGGTTGAACGAAGATCAGCGCGTTTGCTCGCCATCACGTTTCCACAGGGAAATAGCCATCAACAGGTCATTGAGCGGACATTCACCGGGCAGCGGAGCGGGCCCGTGACCGGCGCCGGTCCGGGGCGCGGGGCAATCCGCGTTCCCCCTCCACCCCTCAGGCGCGGGTGGCGTCCCGAGCCGGGCGTACGTCGGCGAACGGGCTGAGCCGCCCCCATCCCGCAAGCTCTCTGACCAGCCAAGGTGGCGCGACCACCCTCATCCCCCCGGCCCGCTGCGCCTCCGCCAGGCTCGCGGCCCCCGAATACCAGCGCACCAGCCAGGCGGTATCCAGGGTGACGACGCCGTCGTCGTCGAACCCGGGAGGCTGGGCGCACACCTCGTTACCGCTCCTGGCCAGGACCAGCCAGTAGCGGTCCGGCCGCGATCGGTCGGTGAGATCGAACCGGACCACGACCCGCCGCCGCGGCAGCGACGCGGGGTCGATCAGCCGCGACAGCATCCACAAGGCCAGGTACGGGTCGAGATACTCCGGCGGAACCTCCCGCCACCGCGCGCCCCAGACCCCGAGCGCCATGCAGACCTCGATCAACTCCATCCCGCAGTCGGTCAGGTGATACTCCACCGCCCGGCCCAGCCGCCCGCGCTCGACCACGCCATCGCGTTCCAGCCGCCGCAGCCGCTGCACCAGCACGCTCCGCGACAGCCCCGGCGCCCCTTCCAGGATCTCGCCGAATCGGTGGCATCCCACGAACAGATTGCGCAGGATGATCGGCGTCCACCGCTCGGCGAACACCTCCGCGCCCAACGCGATGGGGCAGTACTGGCCGTATCCCTCCATGGTGCCAACATCGCCGTATCGGCCCTCAGGAGAAAGTCCGAATTTCGTACCGGCCGCCATGCCGTCTCCGCGCGCGGAGGAGCTGCGCCGGCGAGTTCGGATTCCGGTCACCCCCGGTCCGGACAACGGCCTTCCGGCCGCCCCCGGCTGAGTAACAGGCTGAACGGCGACCAGGGAAGTCGTGACCGGCTCCGGACGGGGCTCGTGCCACGCCTTCGAGCCAGGTGACGCCGCGCGCTCTCGCGGGCGTCGGCCAAGAAGGGAAGGCTCATGAAATCTGCTCTTGGACCGGTCCGGTTCATCGGGCTGCTCCTCGCGCTCACGCTGGCGGCGACGGTCCTCATGCCGGCGTCCCCGGCCGCCGCGGCGATCCCGGGACGTCAGCGCGTCACGGACACCAGTCCCTACAACTCCTCCGGCAACCCCAAGGTCGCGACCGCGTCCTGCCCGTCCGGCAAGAAGGTGATCGGCATGGGCGGGTACGTCACCGACGGCAACGGCGAGGTCGTGCTCAACGAGCTCCTCCCGGACTCGACGTCAAGCAAGGTCAGAGCCACCGCCTGGGCGGACGAGTCGGGCTACGGCGGCAACTGGTCCGTCACGGCCATCGCGATGTGCGCCGACCCGCTCCCCGGCCTGCAAAGGGTCTCGGCGCAAAGCTCGGTGGACTCCACCGACAAGGAAGTGGTCGTGACCTGCCCCAGCGGGAAGAAGGCCCTCGGCATCGGCGCCCGCCTCGCGGGCGCCGAAGGTCAGGTCTTCCTTGACCACCTGGAGCCGTTCGCCGGCACCAGCGGTTACCTGCATGCGTCCGAGGACGCGACCGGCACGAGCAGCGACTGGTCCATCACGCTCGTCGCGATGTGCGCCGACCCGGTTCCCGGCCTGATCTCGCCCGCGAGCTGGAGCAGCGGCGACTCGACCTCTCCCAAGTCCGTGGAGGCGATCTGCCCCGCCGGCAAGGTGGCGATCACGGCGGGCGGGCTGGTTGCCTCCGGCGTCGGCGGCCATGGCCGCAACCTGGTCATGATCGACCGTCTCGACCTGCCCGCCGCCCTCGACAGAGGCGGGGCCGGCGCGGTGGAAGCCGGGGGCGGCGCGTCGTTCAGCTGGCACGTGGTCTCGGTGCCGCAATGCGCCGCTCCCTGAGCCCCGGGCTCCGTTCCCTGAGCCCCGGGCTCCGCGCCCGCTCGGCGGGCGGGCTTCCGGGCTATTTCGCCGGCATCGGGGCCGGGTGCCGGCGGCCGAGCAGCGCCAGCAGAGCGAGCATGACCAGCCCCAGCGCGGAGAGCTCCAGCTTGTCGGCGAGGGTGTCGGCGTTGGCCAGCACGCCGAACGCGGTGTGCCCCAGCAACGCCCCGCCGGCCAGGCAGAGGCTGTGCCGGTCCGTCCACCCGCCGCTCGCCGTCCAGCGGCGTACCAGCCATCCGGCCAGCACCGCGAGCACCGCCGCGGCCAGCATCGGCGCCGCCACCCAGCCGCCGTGGGTGAAGGCGGGCCGGGCGGCCCCGCCGAACGGGAACAGCAGCGCCAGATATCCGAACCCCGCCAGCACCCCGAAGGCTCCCACCGCCCAGGGTCCGGGAGCCATCCCTGCACGGCTCACCTGGCGCGTTGAGCGGGCAGCGGGCGGGAGCACCCGCAGGGCGAGCACCGCCAGCAGCGCGACGGCGGCCACGCACCCTGCCAGCACCGCGACCGGCGCCTGGTAGCCGGGGTCGATGGAGGTCGCCACGGTCACCCGCAGCAGCAGCCCGCCCAGCACGAACACCACGCCGGCCACCACGATCCCCGTCCGCTTCAGGTACGGCCGCTCGCGCAGGGACGGGACGGCCAGGTCGGCCAGGAGGATCGGCAGCGCCACGCTGAACACTGCGTGGTAGGGCAGGTTGAGCTCGGTGTAGGCGCCGTTCAGCCCGAGGAACCGTGGCGACCACCCGGCCGCCCCGTACAGGGTGGGGCTGCTGAGTGCCTGCAGCACCAGTCCTTCCTCGACGATGCCGTACGCCAGCCCGAGCAGCAGGATCGACGGCCAGCCCCCGCGGCGCCGTCGGACCAGCTCCCGGATCAGCACCGTGCCGGCGCCGTAGATCGGGATCCACAGGAGCATCAGCCAGATCCGGCTGAGCGGCGGGTTGCCCAGGGTGAGCTCGGCGATGACCGGGGTGATCACCGCGAGCAGCAACGCGGCACGCCGGCCACCCTTCGGCCTGTCAGGTGGGTTCATGAGGCCAGCGTGCCCGGCGGTGGGTGCCTGCCTCTGCCCGCGGACGGCCGGACCGTGGCAGCCCGGGTCGCTTTCGCCGCACACTCCGGACACCCTTCCTGGTGACTTTGGTCGTGGCCCGCGTATGACCTCGGTTGCTCACGCAAGGGTCCGGGGCGGGCTACGATCTGCGGTTGTGTTGCTGACCAGCGCGGATGAGGTGCGGATCGGCCGGCTGTGGTCGCGGGGCGGCCGGGTCGTGGCGCTCGGCGGGTTCGTGCCCGCGCTCGCCGGCGCGGTGGCGGTGCTCTGGGGGGATCTGGCGGGCGGTCCGGGCTGGCATCTCGTCGCCGACCTGGTGGGTGGCGCGCTGGCCTGCGCGGGGGTGTGGCTGTGCCGGAGGTGGCCGGTGCCCGCGGGGCTGGCGGTGATCGCGCTGTCGGTGGCCGCCGCTTCGGCGTCGGTGGCGGCCGGGATCGCCGCGCTGATCGTGGCCTTGTACCTGTCTCTTATAGACATCTGACGCTGCCGACGATGCTCC
>NZ_VCKX01000262.1 GCF_005889725.1 Nonomuraea zeae | reverse complement strand
CGACCGGCCCGGCCGGCACGACCGGCAGCACCGGCACGACGGGCAACACGACGGGCAACACGGGCCCGACCGGCAACACGGGCACGACGGGAACCGCGGGGCCCGGGACGAACCGGCCGGGCGCGACCTCTCCGGCCACCGGCTTCCGGCGCACCCCGGACAAGCGCTACACCAGCTGCAAGGAGGCCGTGGCGGCCGGTGACGGCCCCTACTCCAAGGGCACGCACGAGGAATACTCCTGGTACGTGGACGTCGACGGCAACGGCGTGGCCTGCAACAGCGGCGACATCCGCTAGCCGAGCAGCTCCCCGACCCAGTCGATGGCGAAGTAGGCCAGGAAGATCAGCGAGACGATCCAGAGCAGCCACGGGATCTCCGCGAACCGCCCCTTGGCCGCCTTGATCAGCGTGTAGGAGATCACGCCCGCGCCCACCCCGTTCGTGATCGAGTACGTGAACGGCATCAGCGCGATCGTCAGGAACGCGGGCACGGCCAGGTCCAGGTCGTCCCACGGCACGTTCTTGCTCTGCATCATCATCAGCGCCCCGACCAGCACCAGCGCGGGCGCGGCAGCGGCGGCGGGCACCACCGCCGCCAGCGGCGTGAACAGCAGCGTCAGCCCCAGCAAGGCCCCGGTCACCACGCTGGCCAGGCCCGTACGCGCGCCCTCGCCGACACCGGCGGCCGACTCGACGAAGACGGTGTTCGCCGAGGCGCTCACCGAGCCGCCCACCATGCCCGCCACGCCGTCCACGGTCAGGATCCGGCCCAGCCTGGGCACCCGTCCCTGCGGGTCCACCAGCCCGGCCTCGTCGCTGACGCCGATGATCGTCCCCATCGCGTCGAAGAACCCGGACAGCACCAGCGTGAACAGCACCACGGCCGCCGTCAGCGCGCCCGCCCTGGCGAACCCGCCGAACAGGTCGAACGCGCCCACGAGCCCGAAGTGGGGGGCCGAGACCAGCGACTCCGGCACGCGCGGCGTCACCACGCCCCACGACTCCGGCGGGATGGTGGCCAGCGAGTTCACCAGGACGGCCAGGACCGCGGTGGCGGCGATGCTGATCAGGATGGCGGCCGGGGTCCTGCGGACGAACAGGACGATCATGAGCAGCAGGCCGAAGCAGAAGATCGCGACCGGCCAGCCCGTGAGATGCCCCGTCGCGCCGAGCTGCACGGGGGTGCCCGAGCCCGCCGCGACGAAACCGGCGTCCACCAGGCCGATCAGCGCGATGAACAGCCCGATCCCCACGCTGATGGCGTGTTTGAGCGCCAGGGGGATCGCGTTCATGATCAGCGTGCGCAGGCCGGTCACGGCCAGCACGATGATCACGAAGCCTTCCAGCACGACCAGGCCCATGGCCTGCGCCCACGTCATGTGGGGGGCGGCCTGGTAGGCGACGACGGCGTTCAGGCCGAGCCCGGCGGCCAGGCCGAAGGGGGCGTTGCCGACGAAGGCCATCAACAGCGTCGAGATCGCCGCGGCCAGCGCGGTGGAGGTCGTCAGCTCGGAGATCGACAGCCGGGCGCCGGTGACGTCCTTGGCCCCGGCCAGGATGATCGGGTTGAGCAGGATGATGTAGGCCATGGCCACGAACGTCGTGAGCCCGCCGCGGACCTCACGCCCGACGGTGGTCCCCCGCCCGGTGAGCTCGAAGAACCTGTCGAGCACCGCCATCCCCCCTGGTTGATCAAGGGGGAGTGCCGGGTGGCCTACCCGGCGGGGGACAAGATCACGCCTTCTCGTGGCGTCCGTGGCCGACCAGGCCGACGAACTCCTCGATCCCGATCCGCCCGTCGCCGTCACGGTCGGCGGACTTGATGAACGCCTCGATCTCGCTCTCGGCCGCGCCCTGACCGCCCAGCGCCTCGTTGGCCTGCCTGATCTCGTCGGCAGTCAGCAGGCCGTCGCCATCGGTGTCGAAGCGCCTGAACTCCGCCTCGGCCGCTTCACGCGCGCTTGCCATCGGATACCCCCTTGCCGGACCTTTTTCCGGACTGTTCTTCGAACAACGCGATATCTTCCGGCCTAATCGGAACGCGCGTCAACCGGAGCCCGGTCGCCGCGCGTACCGCGGCGGCGATGGCGGGGGTGGAGGAGAGGGTCGGCGGCTCGCCCGCGCCGCGCAACCCGTACGGAGCCGCCGGGTCTGGATTTTCCAGGATCTTCAGCGTCATGGGAGGCATGTCGAGGATGGTGGGGATGAGGTAGTCCGTGAACGACGGGTTCAGCACCTGGCCGTCGCGGATCTGGATCTCCTCCATGAGCGCCAGCCCGAGCCCCTGCGCCGAGCCGCCGTGGATCTGGCCTTCGAGCGCCTGCGGGTTCAGTATCCGGCCCACGTCCTGCACGGCCGCCAGCTCGACGACCTTGACCAGGCCCAGCTCGACGTCGACGTCCACGACCGCCCGGTGCACGCACAGGGCGAGCTGGGTGTGCGAGTCGCCCTGCCCGGTGTGCGGATCGAGCGGATAGGTGGGCCGGTGGCGGTACTCGCGGGTCTCCTCGATCGGCCCGTACGCCGCCAGCGCCTCGGCGGCGGGCAGCCCCTTGAACCGCTCCCGCACGGCCTCGCAGGCGGCCTTCACCGCGCCGCCGGTGACGTAGGACTGGCGGGAGGCCGACGATGACCCGGCCGAGCCGACCGCGGTGTCGGCGGTGGCCACGGTGACGTTCGCGATGCCGAGCTCGGTGCGGGCGATCTGGGCCTGGATCGTCACCAGGCCCTGGCCCACCTCGGCCGCCGCCGTGTGCACGGTGACGTGCGGCTCCCCGCCGACCAGCTCGGCCCGCACCCTGGCCGTGGAGTAGTCGTCGAAGCCCTCGGAGAAGCAGATGTTCTTGATCCCGACGCCGTAGCCGACGCCCCGGCGCACGGACTCGCCGTGGGTGGTCTGCGAGACGCCGCCGGGCAGCCCCCGCAGGTCCCGGTCCCGCGACGGCCCGGGCGCGGGCAGCGGCATGGCCTCGAGGTCGCGCAGCATCTCCGCGAGCGGGGCCGGGGTGTCGATCACCTGGCCGGTGATGAGGCTGGAGCCCTGCGAGACGGCGTTGCGCACCCGGATCTCGATCGGCGACAGGCCGCACGCCTCGGCCAGGCGGTCCATCTGCGACTCGTAGGCGTAGCAGGCCTGCACGGCCCCGAAACCGCGCATCGCGCCGCACGGCGGGTTGTTGGTGTAGACGCCGGTGGCGTCCACGCGCACGTTCGGCACCTCGTACGGGCCCACGCCGAGCGAGGCGGCGTTGCCGACCACGGCGGGGGAGGAGGAGCAGTACGCGCCGCCGTCCAGCAGGATGTCGGCCTTGACGTAGACGAGCCGGCCGTCGCGGGTGGCGCCGTGCTCGTAGCGCATCCAGGCCGGATGGCGGTGCACGTGGCCGAAGAACGACTCCTCGCGGCCGTAGACGATCTTCACGGGCCGGTTCAGCCGCAGGGCCAGCATGCAGGCGTGCACCTGCATCGACAGGTCCTCCCGGGCGCCGAACGCGCCGCCGACGCCCGACAGCGTCAGGCGCACCTTGTCGGGGGGCAGGCCGAGGCAGGGGGCGAGCTGGTCGCGGTCCACGTGCAGCCACTGGGTGGCGATGTAGAGGTCCACGCCGCCGTCCTCGGCGGGTACGGCCAGGCCGGACTCCGGGCCGAGGAAGGCCTGGTCCTGCATGCCGACCTCGTACTCGCCGGTGACGACGACCTCGGCCTCGAACGTGTCGCCGCGGCGTACCGGCTGGTGTCTCACGAAATGTTCGGACTTACGGGGATCAGTCACGGCTTCGCGGGGCTCGTACTCGACCACGATGGCCGCGGCGGCCCTGCGGGCCGTCTCCGGATGGTCGGCGGCCACCAGCGCCACCGGCTCCCCCTGGAAGCGGACCTCGTCGATGGCCAGCACCGGCTGGTCCTTGTGCTCCAGCCCGTAGAACTTCGCGCCCGGCACGTCCTCGTGCGTCATCACGGCCAGCACGCCCGCCATCTTGAGCGCGGGCCCCACGTCGATCGAGCGGATCCACGCGGCGGCGTACGGGCTGCGCAGCGTGACGCCCCACACCATGCCGTCGAGCCACAGGTCGGAGGCGTAGGCGAACTCGCCGGTCACCTTCAGCGTCCCGTCGGGCCGCCGCGCGCTCTCGCCGACGCCGTGCCCGGTGCTCTGCCCCGTGGTGGGGCCGGTGGTGGGGCCCGTGGTCGGGGTCGTGGTCGGGGTCGTGGTCGCCGTCTCCGTCATCTTCCGAGTAGAGCACCGCGCCCCGGGCCCGTCCTATGCGCCCGACGTGAAATCCCCGTCAGCGCTTGCCCTCGTAGGCTTGTATATTCCTCCAAGTGCGCATCTCTGACCTGCTGGCCATGGACGACCTGCGCCTGACCCTGCTCGCCGGCGACCCCGCCCGCGAGTTCAGCACCGTGCACATCACCGACCTGCCCGAGCCCGGGCGCTATCTGTCCGGCGGCGAGCTGGTGCTGTCCGGGATGATGTGGCGGCGGGCGCCGGAGGATTCGGCCAGGTTCGTGAGCGCGCTGATCGAGGCGGGGGTCGCCGCGCTCGGGGCCGGCCAGGCGTGGCTGGGGCACGTCCCGGCCGACCTGGTGGCCGCCTGCGCCGCCGCCGACCTGCCGCTGATCGAGGTGCCGACCGAGATCTCCTTCCGCACGCTGGCCGAGCTGGTCGTGCCGCGCCTGTCCGGCGACGTGCGCGACGCGCTGGGCCGCCACCGACGGCTGGTCGCGGCCATCGCCGAGGGCGCCGACCTGCGCGAGCTGTTCGAGCTGACCGCCGCGGAGCTGGGCGTCACCGGCGCGGTCCTGTCCGCGTCGGGCGAGGTGATCGTCGGCGCGGCCGAGGATCCCGTACGCCTGGCGAAGGCGTACCTGACGGCGGCGCGGCTGCCCGCGTACGTCGGCGACCACACGATCTTCGCGGTGGGCCGCGGGCACCGGGCCGCCGGCTGGGCCCTGGCCTGCGACGGCGACCTGATCAGCCGGGCCGACCTCGGTTACGAGCTGGCCGCCTGCGTCGGGCTGGAGCGCAGCCGGATGGAGGAGGGCCGCCGGGTCGAGCGCCGCCTGACCGAGCAGCTCATCATGGCCGCGCTGGCCGAGGACGACGCGGCCGAGCTCAACGCCAGGCTGCGGACGTGCGGGATCGACGCGGCGGAGCCGTACGCGATCGTGAACGCGACCGCCCCCAGGCCGGGCGCCACCCGCGGCCCCGACCCCGCCACGCTCGGCGGCCAGGTCGTGGAGGAGCTGCTCGGCCGCGAGGTGGTGGCGGCGGCCGGCGCCGACGGCGCGGTCGCCGTGGTGCCGCTGCGCCAGGGCGGCGCGGCCGAGCTGGCCGACCGCCTGCGCGCCGCCGCGGAGGTGCTCTCCGCGATGCCCGGCACCCGGCTCTGCATCGGGCTCAGCGGCGCGCTGACGGGGCCCGCCGCCGTCAAGGGCGGCGTGGAGGAGGCCGGGCACGCCAGACGCCTGGCCGAGGCCCGCGCGGGCGGGGTGGTGACCAGCGACGAGATCTACACCCACGCGCTGCTGCTGGCCACGGTGCCGGGGGACGTGCGCCGCTCGTTCGCGGCCAGGCTGCTGTCGCCGCTGCTCGACTACGACCGCCGGCACCAGTCCGAGCTGGTGCGCACGCTGGGGATCTTCCTCGACTGCGCCGGCTCGTGGAACGCCTGCGCCGAGCAGCTGCACGTGCACGTCAACACCGTCCGCTACCGCATCCGCAGGATCGAGGAGCTCACCGGCAGAAACCTGGCGACGATGGCCGACCGGGTCGACTTCTTCCTGGCGCTCAGGGACACCGGGACTCCCCGATAGCCCCGCTCACACCTCGCGGATGACCGCCGCCCCCCGCGCCTCGTGCACGGCGGCCTGCTCCTCCGCGAGCCGCCGCTCCCAGTGCGCGTAGCCGAGCCCGGCGCCGGCCACGACGGCATCCGTGACGTGCGAGAGCGCCTGATCGAGCTCGCCCAGCATCCGGTACGCCTGCGACAACCCGATCAGGCAGCGCAGTATCCCGATCCGGTTGCCGCCGGGCGCGTAGAGCTCCCTAGCCTTGAGCAGGTGGGGGACGGCTTCCGCCGGCTCGGCCAGGTCGATACAGGTCTCCCCGAGCCCGACGCGGATCTGCGCCTCGTGAAGCTGGTCGCCGACCTCGACGGCGTCGGCGAGGGCTTCGAGCAGCGCCTCCCTGGCCTTCTCCGGCCGCCCAGAGCCCCGGTGGGCGGTCCCCATGGCGGTCAGCGCGTACCGCACGCCGACGCGCGCGCCGATGCTCCTGGCCAGCACGAGCTGGCGCTCCGCCCAGGGGAGCGCGTCCTCGTAACGCAGCCCGGAGTTGTTGGCGCTGGCGAGATTGCCCAGCGCGCTCATCTCACCGAAGCGGTCGCCGAGCCGTCTGGCCAGCGCCAGCGCGGCCTGGAGGTGGACCAGGGCCTCGTCCGTGCGGCTGGTCATGCGCAGGGCGTTGGAGATGTGGGTGAGCGCGAGGTGCGCGCCCGGCTCGTCCCCGAGCCGCTCGCAGACCCGCAGGGCGAGGGTGTTGAGCGCGTGCATCTGCTCCATGTGGTAGTGCCGCTCCTGGTGCCAGACCAGGCCGAACGCGAGGTTGGCGCCGAGCCCCGCGATCGTGTCGTCGGCGGAGCCGAGCGCCTGACCGGCCGCCGCCGTCAGCACGGCCTCCTCGTCGCTCAGCCACGCCATCGCCTCCGCCGGCCCGCCGACCGCGTGCGGAACCGCGTCGACCGGCCGTGCCCGGTGGCTCCTGTGCGGGTCGGCGACGTGGCTGGCCAGGCGGGTGGAGGCGGCGTAGTACGACAGCACGCGGATGAGCGGCTCGCGGGAGTCGTCCGGCCGCAGCTCGGCGGCGAAGAGCCGGACGAGGTCGTGGAGCTGGTAGCGGCCGGACCCCGCGCGGTCCAGCAGGTGGGCGTCCACCAGCCGCTCCAGGGCCTGCTCCGCCTCGGGCGTGGACACTCCCAGCAGCGCGCCGGCCGCCTCCGCGGTCATCTCCGGCACGTGCAGCAGGCCCAGCAGGGACAGGGCGCGGGCGGCCCGCCGGTCCACGGGCCGCGAGCCGCGTTCGAGCGCCGTGTGGCTGGCGGTCAGGCTGGAGCGGACGGCGAGATCGCCCGCCGCCAGCTCGTGCAGGCGGCTCCGCTCGTCGCTCAGGCGCGTGGCCAGCGCCGCCACGCTCCAGTCCGGGCGGCCGGCCAGGCGTGCCCCGGCGATGCGCAGGGCCAGGGGGAGGCCGTCGCACAGGCGTACCAGCCTGGCCGTCTCTCTCTCGTCCGCCGTGATCCGGCCCGCGCCGGCCAGCTTGGCCAGCACGGTGGCCGACTCCGCGTGGGACATCCGCCCGAGCTCGAGCTGGAAGGAGTCCTCGCCCCAGCTCATGCTCTCCCGGCTGGTCACGAGCAGGGCGTTGCCGAACGGGGCGGCCAGCAGCGGCCGGATCTGCGCCAGGTCGGCGGCGTCGTCGAGCAGCGCCAGCACCCGGCGGTCGTGCAGGCGGCTTCGCCACATGGCCGCGGCCTCGTCGAGGTCGGCAGGCACTGTCTGGGGCGGCACGCCGAGCGCGCGCAGGAAGCGCCCGAGCACGTCGAGCGGGGTGAGAGCGGGCACGTCCGGCGTGGCGCCCCGGCAGTTCACGTAGAGCTGGCCGTCAGGGAAGCGCTCCCGCGCCGCGTGGGCGGCCCGGGCGGCCAGCGCGGACTTGCCGACGCCCGGCGGCCCCGTGACGATCACCAGCGGGCCGGGCGGGCCGCCGTCCCAGGGCGCCAGCCGCTCCTTCAGCCGGACGAGCTCCCGTGACCTGCCCACGAACTCCGCCAGCGGGCGGGGTAACTGGTGCGGCACGACGGGACGCTCGTCCGGGGCGGCCGCGTCGGCGCTCAGCACCATCTCCTGGCACCTGCGCAGGCCCTCTCCCGGCGACAGGCCCAGCTCCTGGGCGAGCAGGATCCTGCCCTCCTCGTACACCTCCAGCGCCTCCGCCCGGCGGCCGGAGTGGAACAGGGCCGTCATGAGCAGCTCGCGGGCGCGCTCGCGCAGCGGGTGGTGGCGGGTCAGGTCGCGCAGCTCCTCGGCCACCTCCTCGTGGCTGCCCAGCCGCAGCAGGCTCTCCGCGCGCTGCTCCAGGGCCGAGAGCTTGAGCTGCTCCAGGCGGGCGCGCTCCTTCTCCGCGAACGGCCCGGCCAGGCCGCTCAGCGCGGTGCCGCGCCACAGGGCCAGCGCCTGCTCCAGCCGGTGTGCGGCCTGGCGGTCGTCGCCGCCGCGCTGGGCGTCGCGAGCCTCCTCCAGCCACTCCGCGAACAGCAGCGCGTCCACCTGGCGAGGCTCCAGGCATAAGACGTAGCCGGCCGAGGAGCCCGCGAGCAGCAGCGACGGCGCCCGCCGCGGGCGATCGGGCTCGAAGAGGCGGCGCAGCCCGGCGATGTAGGTGTAGACGCTCTGCTCGGCGTTGCGGGGGGCGTCCTGGCCCCAGATCCCGACGACCAGCCGGTCCATGGGGACGGGGTGGCTCGCGCTCGCGGCGAGGATGGCGAGGGTGGTCTGCTGCCTGGCCGGGCCGAGATCGATGGGCTCTTCGGCGGCTCCGCGGCGGCGCTCGGCGGTCACGGCCCCGAGCAGGCGGATGGTGATTGCCTCGCTCATTCGGTCTCCCGGTTTCGACGACTACGGCAGCGTATTCAGAAACGCCGCCGGGAAAAGAGACCCGGGCTCACTGTAGATCGAATGTAGTCGGCCCCGATTAGAGTGGGGACCAGTGCGGGTTAGAGGGGGCAACACGGTGACGAGAGGGTTCCTCGTCGTCCTCAGCGGTATGTCTGCGGGGCACGGTGCGGTTTCGCGCCCTGGGCCGGGCGTGCGCCCCCTCCCGCCTTACGTCAGCAGCAGTGGCTGTAGTCCTGGTTCGAGTAGAGGGAAGACGTTTCGGCACCTGCGGCCGTAACATTACCTCCAACGGCCGCCACGACCGTGATCGCGGCGACCAATGCGGACAGGGCAATGCGCATTCGCATGGGGGTTCTCCCTCGCCTATGTGGGTTGCTCGGACTTCATCTTCTCAGGGAGCTACGGCTGTGACTACATCTGACCTGGTCGGACTCCGTATTAAGACGGTTCGGCGACAACGCGGCCTGTCGCAGGCACAGCTGGCCCATCCCGAGTTGTCGGACAGTTACGTCTCGTTGATCGAGAGTGGCAAGCGTACCCCGACTCCTGCGGTCCTGGAGTTGCTGGCTCAGAAACTGGACTGCTCGCTCTCTTATCTGATCAATGGCGTCACGGCCGAGCAGATGGAGGACATCGAGCTGGCCCTCGGCTACGCGCGGCTGGCCCTCGAAAACGGTGAGGTGAACGAGGCCCGCACCCGCTTCGCAGAGCTGCTGGCGAACAACAACCTGACAGGGTTGACCACGCTTCGTCAAGACACCGAATTCGGTCTGGCCCTCGCCGCCGAGGCGTGCGGCAACCTCAACGAGGCGATCTCCATCCTCCTCAAGCTGCACGGCGAGGAGCTGGCGCCCGAGCGCCGGATAGAGATCGCCATGGCGCTCTGCCGCGCCTACCTCAGCAGCGAGCGGCTGTCCGAGGCCGTCGAGGTGGGGGAGCGGATGCTGGTCGGCAACGGCCGCTTGCCCTGGACCGATCACCTCGTCGAGCTGGCCGCCACCCTGCTGTCGGCCTACCTGGAGCGCGGCGACCTGCTGCGGGCCCGCCAGTTCGCCGGCGAGCTGCTCAACGCCGCCGACGCGCTCGGCACGCCGCGCTCGATCGTGGCCGCCAACTGGATGGCCACCAACGTCGCCTCCTTCACCGGGCACGAGCAGGAGGCGCTGTCCTTCGCCGAGCGGGCCATGGCCGTGCAGCTGGAGAACGGCAACCCCCGGGGCATCGCCAGGATGCGCCTGGCGCTGCTGAGCCAGCGGCTCAGGGCCCGCCCCGCCGACGCTCCGGCGATCCGCGACGGGCTGCGGGCGGCGGTCGTGGAGTTCGAGCAGACCTCGACCAGCAACATCGACCGGGCTCGCGTCCACGTCGCGCTGGCCTGCGCCGAATACATGACGGGCAACCTCGATGAGGCCGTCGAGCACGCGACGATCGGCAAGAGCCTGCTCCCCGAGTTCGGCCACGTGCTGGGCGCCGAGGCCAACCTCCTGCTCGGCCGGGTCTACGGCGCCGTCGGGCGCTCCGCGGAGGCCGCCGAGCGCGGGGCGTCCGTGCGCGACTGGCTGACGCCGCTGCCCGACTCCCGGCGTTCGGCGTCCACCTGGTACGCCACGGCCGAGACCATCGAGCAGCTCGGTGACCTCGACGGCGCGGTGGAGGCGTACCAGCGGGCCGTGGCCTGCGTCGGCCTGTAGCGAGGTCCGGACCGGACAGTGGCGTCGGTAGCCTTGGGGGTGCCATGAAGAGATCCCCGCTCGCGGCCCTCACCGCGATTCTCGCCGCCCTGTTCGTGTTCGGCACCGCCGCCCCCGCGATGGCGCACGACACGCTCAAGAGCAGCAACCCGGCCAAGGGTGCCAAGATCAAGACCCTTGACGAGGTCAAGCTTGAGTTCAGCGCCAAGGTGCGCATGCCATTCGTCATCGTGCGCGGCGACGGTGACACCCAGCTCCAGAGCGGCAAGCCCGAAGTGGACGGCGCGGTGGTGACGCAGGCCGTCGGCGGGCCGCTGCCCGACGGGAAATACACGATCGCCTACCGGGTCGTGTCCTCCGACGGGCATCCGATCGAGGGCGAGATCCCGTTCAGGGTGGAGGGGGCGCCGGCGGCGTCCCCCAGCCCGAGCGAGAGCGGGCCGGAGAGCGGCGCGCCGGCCGAAGCCGGGTCGAGCGCCAGTCCGCCGGCCGGCCAGGCCGCGAGCCCGCCCGCTCAGGCCGGTGAGCAGAGCCTGGCGCCCGACCGGGCCGTGGCGGTCGAGGAGCCGGCGTTCCCCGTCTGGCTGATCATCGTGATCGGCGCGCTGGTCGGCGTCGGCATCGGCTTCCTGCTCAGCGCGCGGAAAAAGAAGCCATGACCAGGGCGGCGCGTCTCGCGCTCGCGGGAGCGGCGGCCGCCGTCCTCGCCCTGGTGATCGGCATGATCGCCGGAGGCAGGGCGTTCCCCAGGATCATCCCCGGCCTGCCCGACTCCGGCGCGATCGTCAGGTGGGGCCTGCCGCTGTCCAAGCTGCTCATGGACGTGGCCGGAGTGGCCACCGTCGGCCTGCTGCTGATGGCCGCCGTGCTGCTGCCCAACGACAAGGGCGTGCTCGGCAAGACCGCGACCCACTACGTCAAGGCCAGCTCGTGGGCCGCGCTGACCTGGGCGGGAGCGGCGTTCTTCGCCATCCTGTTCGGGGCCGCCGAGTCCTTCGGCCGGACCGTCCCCCAGATCCTCGAACGCACCATCCTGACCGGCTACGCCACCCAGACCACGCAGGGCGTGGCGCTGACGCTCGTGGTGCTGTTCGGGGTGGCGATCGCGCTGTTCTCGCGCGGCGCGATCACCGCGGGGGCCGCGGGCGGGCTGCTGGTGTTCGCACTGGCGACGCTGCTGCCCGCGCCGCTCACCGGGCACACCTCCTCCTCGCCCAACCACGATCTGGCCACCTCCTCGGTGTCGCTGCACCTGCTCGCGCTGGCCATGTGGGTGGGCGGCCTGGCCGTGCTGGCCCTGCACGCGATCCGCAAGCAGCCGCAGCTCGACGTGGCCGCGGCCCGGTTCTCCAGGCTGGCGCTGTGGTGCTACGCCGGGGTCGGGCTGTCCGGCGTGTTCAGCCTGGTCGCCCGGCTGGGCGCGGTGTCCGACCTGTGGACCTCCCAGTACGGCCTGCTGGCCGTCGCCAAGATCGTGGCGTTCGTGCTGCTCGGCTACGTCGGCTACTGGCACCGCCAGCGCACGCTGGCCGACCTGGAGGCGGGCCGCCCGCGGGCGTTCACCCGGCTGGCCGGCGGCGAGATGGTGCTCATGCTCGCCACCATCGGCGTGGCCGTGGCGCTGTCGCGCACCCCGCCGCCCGAGTTCAGCATCCCCGCCGACCGGGCCTTCGAGCTGCTCGGCTTCCCCCTTCCGCCGGAGCTCACGATCGCGAACGTGTTCTCCCTGTGGTGGTTCGACCTGTTCTTCGCCACGGTCGCCGGCGCCCTGGCCGGGCTCTACGCGCTCGGCGTGCGCCGGCTGCGGCAGCGCGGCGACTCCTGGCCGTGGGGGCGCACCGCCTCGTGGTTCGCGGGGGTGGCGCTGCTGGTGTTCGCCACGCAGAGCGGGCTGGCCCGCTACGCCAAGGTCATGTTCGACGTGCACATGATCGAGCACATGACGCTCTCCATGGTCGTGCCGATCTTCCTCGTCCTCGGCGGCCCGGTCACGCTGGCGCTGCGTGCGCTCAAGCCCGCGGCCAAGCGGGGCGACAGGGGGCCGCGCGAGTGGATCACCACGATCCTGCACAGCCGCTTCACCAAGGTCGTCACGCATCCCGTGATCGCCACCTCGATCTTCATCGCCTCGACGTACGCCCTCTACTTCACCCCGCTGTTCGAGTCGGCCATGCAGGAGCACCTGGGGCACATCTGGATGACCCTGCACTTCCTGATCAGCGGCTGCCTGTTCTTCTGGGTGATCATCGGCGTCGATCCGGGGCCGGACCGGCTGCCGCACGTCGGGCGGCTGCTGATGCTCTTCGTCACGATGCCGTTCCACGCCTTCTTCGGCATCGCGCTGATGATGATGGGCACGGTGATCGCGGCCGACTGGTACGAGCCGCTCGGGCGGTCCTGGGGAGACACGCTGCTGCAGACGCAGCAGGACGGCGGGGCGATCGCGTGGGGGTTCGGCGAGATCCCGACGCTCATCGTGCTGCTGGCCATCGCCGTGCAGTGGTACAAGGACGATGACCGGCAGGCCCGGCGCGCCGATCGGCGGGCTGACCGGACGGGCGCCGGAGATCCGGAGCTTGACTCCTACAACGCCTATCTCGCCCGTCTCAGCCGTGGTGACAAGGGCGAGTAGCGGTTCGGCCATGGCCTCCTATCTTCCCAGTACAAGTCTCTGAGCGGCCAGGTAGCCTTTCTCCCAGGGGAGACGGGCATAACCCCATTAGCTAGCGTGCGTGGTCCTTGAGGGGGGATTCGCACAGCGAGTGGGAGCGCCGGAGTGGGGACCGGCGTGGGCCCGGGGGCCGAGGAAGGCGAGAACCATTGTCGGAAGAGACACGGATGCGCGGGGGGCAGAGCCTGGCCGAGGCGCTGGAGAGCTATCTGGCCGAGTGGTCGGAGCGCACCGGGATCGCCGTCGAGACGTGGGCGCTGCCTGCCACCGACGTGCCCTCACGCGTTTCGAACGGGGTGATGGCGACGATGCGCGAGGCCTTGTCCAACGTTGAGCTGCACAGCAGGGCCAGGACCGTGTCCATCGCCGTGACGGTCGGCAAGAGCGGGCTGCGCATGACGGTCAGCGACAACGGTCAGGGTTTCCCCATGACGGGGACGGGACGTGGGATCGCCAGGATGCGGGCGGCGTTCGCGGAGATCGGCGGCAGCCTCTCCGTCAACAGCGTCCACGGAGAGGGCACGACGATCACCGGAGTGGTGCCGAGACAGCGGTGACAGGCTGGGCGCCGCGCCCGGTCACCGGGGAAGCCGGTGGCCGGGGCGCTGGGCGCCTGCGGGCTCAAGGGAGAGTGAGGATCTCGCTGCCGGTCTCCGTCACCACGATCGTGTGCTCGAACTGGGCCGTGCGCTTGCGGTCCTTGGTGACGGCCGTCCACTTGTCGGGCCAGATCTCATATTCGATCGTGCCCAGCGTCAGCATCGGCTCGATCGTGAACGTCATGCCCGGCACCAGCTCCACCCGCAGCGACGGGTCGTCGTAGTGGGGCACCATCAGGCCGGAGTGGAAGCTCGTGCCGATGCCGTGCCCGGTGAAGTCGCGCACCACGCCGTAGCCGAAGCGCTTGGCGTACGCCTCGATGACGCGGCCCACCACGTTGAGCTGCCGGCCGGGGGCGACGGCCTTGATCGCGCGCATCATCGACTCGCGGGTGCGCTCGACCAGCAGCCGCGACTCCTCGTCGACGTCGCCCACCAGGTAGGTCGCGTCCGTGTCGCCGTGGACGCCGCCGATGTAGGCGGTGATGTCGATGTTGACGATGTCACCGTCGCGCAGCACGGTGTCATCGGGGATGCCGTGGCAGATGACCTCGTTGATCGAGGTGCACAGCGACTTCGGGTAGCCCTTGTAGCCCAGGGTGCTGGGATAGGCGCCGTGGTCGATGAGGAACTCGTGGCCGATCCGGTCGAGCTCGTCGGTCGTGACGCCCGGCGCGACGTGCTTGCCGACCTCTTCGAGGGCCTGGGCGGCGATCCTGCCCGCCACGCGCATCCGCTCGATGATCTCGGGGCTCTTCACGTCGGACTCGCCGATCTTGGGGCGCTTCTTGCCGACGTACTCCGGCCGCTCGACGTGGGCGGGGACCTTCCGGATGGGCGAGACTCGCCCGGGCTGGAGCAGTGTCGTCATGAAACCTGAGTCTACGGGGCAGAATTGACCTCGTGAGCGAAGGCCAATGGTGGTTCTGTCTCAAGCACATGCGGGTCGAGCCCGACGCGGGCTGCCCTGACAAAGACCGCATGGGCCCCTACGAGTCCGAGCAGGAGGCGTCCGGGGCGCTGAAACGCGCCGCCGAACGCAACAAGGCATGGGATGAGGCCGACGGGGACGACGACTAGCCGCGCGCCGCGACGGCCTCAGGCCACGACGGCGTAGGCCCTGACGGGGAACGTCCCCATGCCGCTGACCATCGGCGGCGCGGCGTGGAAGCGGAAACCCTCGTCAGGCAGCGCGGCCAGCCCCGTCAGGTGCTCCACCAGCGGGATCCCCGCCTTCAGCAAGATCGAGTGGGCGGGGCGTTCGCCATGCGGCGGGGTGTCGTCGATGTTCAGGGAGTCGATCCCGACCAGCGCCGCCCCCTGCTCGGCCAGCCAGGCCGCCGACTCCGGCGCCAGGTAGGGGTGGCCGTGCTGGTAGGCGTCCGTCCCGAAGTGGCGGTCCCAGCCGGTGTGGATCAGTACGGCGCGCCCCCGCACGTCGAGGTCGCCGCCGATCCGCACCTCGCGCCCGGCGCCGGCCCGCACGACCAGTCCCGGCAGGTCGGCCAGCTTGTCCACCGGCACCTGGGACAGGTCGGGCCCGTCGGGGTAACGGTGGTGGGGCGTGTCCACGTAGGTGCCGGTGTTGGCGGCCAGCGTGATCACGCCGATGTGGAACTCCGTGCCTTCCGCGTACACCTTGCGCGAGTCCTCCCTGCTCAGGTGCACACCGAGGGTCGGACCCGGGACGCCGGGATAGGTGATCATGCCTTCGACGATGCGGTGGCTCAGCTCGACGATCACTTGGCCACCCCCACCCGGGCCAGCTTGACCAGGGCCACGACGCCGATGGCGGCCCACACCAGGTTGAGGCCGGCCGACGGCCAGGCGGAGCTGTGGGCGCTGTTCACCATCAGGCTGACCGAGCCGATGAGGTTGACGATCTGGTAGGCCTGCCCGTCCCCCTCCATCCTGGAGGTCGATACCAGGGCGTACCCGATCAGGAGCAGCGCGGCGCCGATCCAGCCGATGACGGCGAGGAGGAGATCCATAGCGCTATTGTCTTGATTTTCCGGTATAAAGCACAATTAAAGTTAGCTAAAGGATAGCGTAAGCTGATCTACATGGACATTGATCCTCGGCGGCTGCGGGTCCTGCACGAGGTCGCCCGCCGTGGAGGCGTGATGCGGGCCGCCGAGGCGCTGTACCTGACCCCCTCCGCCGTCTCCCAGCAGCTCGCCCAGCTCGAACGCGAGGTCGGGCTGGCGCTCATCGACCGCTCGCAGCGCAGCGTCTCCCTCACGCCGGCCGGGCGCGTGCTCGCCGGCTACGCCGAGCGCGTCGAGGAGGAGCTGGTCGAGGCCAAGCGCGAGCTCACCCGGTTCACCGAGCGGCTGGCCGGGCCCGTGCGCATCGCCGCCTTCCCCACGGTCATCTCGCACATCCTTGTCCCCGCCATGCGCGAGCTGGCCGAGCGCCATCCCAAGATCATTCCGATCATCCACGAGATCTACGGCCAGCCGGCCCTCCAGGAGCTGCGGCTCGGCTCGGTGGACGTGCTCATCACCGAGCAGGACATGAGCCTGCCCGCGCTGTCGCAGCCGTCGCTGGCCACGCGCCTGCTCTACGTGGACGAGTACCGCATCGTGCTGCCGCCCCACTGGCCCGATCCGCCGTGCACGGTCGCCGACCTGATGCAGCTGCCCTGGGTGGCCGGCGACCCCGGCCAGGCGTGCGGGCAGGCGCTGGAGCGGCTGGCGGGGCTGCACGGGTTCGAGCCGCGGAAAGTGCACGTCATCACGGAGTTCGGGCCCGCGCTGGCGCTGGTCGCGGCGGGTCACGGGGTGGCGATCGTCCCCTCGCTGGCGCTGCTGGACGTGCCGGAGGGCGAGGTGCGGGTGAGCGAGGTCCGCGACGTGGGCGCGCGCAGGCTGGACGCCGTCACGCGCGTCAGCCGTACGCGGTCGGGGGAGCCGGACCCCGTGCAGGCCGTGGTGATCGCGGCGATCGAGGAGGCCACGGCGGCGCTGCAGGCGTCGCTGCGCGCCCACCTCCCAGCTCCTGAGTCAGCTCCCGAGTCAGCCCCTGAATCCGCCCGGGAGCCTGCCCGCTCGCCCGTGCCCGAGCACGCTCGCGAGCCCGTGCCCGAGCCCGCCCGCAAGTCCCTGCCTGAGCATGCTCGCGAGCCCGTGCCCGAGCCCGCCCGCGAGTCCGTGCCTGAGGCCGTGCCCGAGTCGCCGGGGGGCTAGCTAGTCGGCCGGCTGGGGGCCGCTGACCTTGTCGAGCAGGCGGGCCAGGCGGGCGCGCAGGCCCTGGCGCCGTTCGACCTCGCCGGCCGCCGCGCTCACCAGGTGCTGGGCGCCGTCGAAGGTCACCAGGCCGCTGCTCGGCACGGCGATCGCGTCGTGCGCCAGGCCGGCCAGCTCCGGATCGCCGCCCTCGATCGCCAGGATCGTCGCCCCCGTACGCCGCGCGTCGTCCACGCGTTCGAGCAGCGGGATCGGCGCCTGTCGCTCGGACAGCACGAACAGCGTCTCGCCCCGCGCCGCCTGCTCCAGCCGTTCGAGGCCGACGCGCAGATGGGGCGGGGCGTCGGCGGGCGGCGTCCAGCGG
>NZ_VCKX01000261.1 GCF_005889725.1 Nonomuraea zeae | reverse complement strand
GGCATCGCGGGCGGGCATCGCGGGCGGGCATCGCGGGCGGCGCTCCCGTACCGAGCCGGGCGGGATGAGCGGATCGCCGCTGGGCATGCTGAGCGCATGTGCCATTCCTCTGACAGCAGGCCGCCCGCACCGCCGATCCAGGGCGAGGTGGCCTCGCATGAGCAGATCGAGCTGACCGCCGCCGACGGCAACACGTTCACGGCCTACCGCGCCGAGCCGGCCGAGCCGAACGGCCGCTCGGTCGTGATCCTGCCGGACGTGCGCGGGCTGCACCCGTTCTACCGCGATCTCGCCGTGCGGTTCGCCGAGGCGGGCTTCTCCACGATCGCGATCGACTATTTCGGCCGTACGGCGGGCCGCGGCGACCGGGGCGACGACTTCGACCACATGGCCCACGTCAAGCAGCTCCAGACCGGGCAGATCAGGGCCGACGCGCTGGCGGCCACCCAGGCGCTGGACGGGCCCGTGTTCACGGTGGGCTTCTGCATGGGCGGCGCCCACTCGTGGCGGCAGGCCGCCGAGGGGAGCAACGGACTGGCCGGCGGCATCGGCTTCTACGGCGCGCTGCGGGCCATAGAGCCGCCGTCCGAGGGCCCCGGCGCGCCGATCCTGCTGCTCAGGGGCGGTGCGGACACGGCTTCGACGCCGGAGGAGTTCGACGCGTACACGGCCGCGCTCGACCGGGTGGGCACGGAGCACGAGTCGCACATCTACGAGGGCGCGCCGCACTCGTTCTTCGACCGCTCGTACGGCGAGTGGGCCGAGGCGTGCCAGGACGCCTGGCGCCGGATCCTGTCGTTCACCGAGCGCCATTCATAAACCCGCGCGGCCCCGCCGGACCGTCCTGCCGGTCAGCCCAGGTAGGCGGCCCTGACCACCGGATCCTGCCTGATCGCGGCGGGCGGACCGGTGGCGATCACCTTGCCCAGGTCGAGCACGACGATCGTGTCGCAGGTCTCCATGACGAAGCCCATGTCGTGCTCGACGAGCAGCACCGTCGTGCCCAGCGCCTTGACGGCCGCGGCGAGCCGTACGGTCTGGTCGGCGTCCAGGCCGGAGGTGGGCTCGTCGAGCAGCAGCACCCGGGGCCGGTCGGCCAGGGCGCGGGCCAGCTCGACGAGCCGGCGCTGGCCGACGGGCAGCGCGGCGGCGTAGGCGTCGCGCAGGGGGGTGAGCCCGCACAGCTCCAGCACCTCGGCCACGCGCTCGCGCCGCTCGCGTTCGAGCCGCCGCCGGCCCGGCCAGCCGGCCAGGTCGGCGGCCAGGCCGCCACCGCCGCCATGCCAGTCGAGCGCGGCCAGCACGTTGTCGGCCACGGTGAGCCGCCCGAAGACCTGCGTGCGCTGGAACGTGCGCCGCAACCCGGCCCTGGCCCGCTGGACCGGGGACACCCGGGTCAGGTCGCGGCCCGCCAGGCTGACCCGCCCCTCGCTCGGCCGGCACAGCCCGGACACGACGTCGAACAGCGTCGTCTTGCCCGCGCCGTTCGGGCCGATCACGCCCTGGATCCGGCCCTCGCCCACCTCGAACGACACCTCGTCCAGCGCTTTGACGCCGCCGAACCACACCGACACGCCCTCGACGGACAGCATTCAGCTCACCCCCAGGTAGGCGGCGGTCAGCCGCTCGCTGTCCACCTCGGACCGCGGCCCCGTCCAGGTGACGCGTCCCAGCCGCATGAACGCCACCCGGTCGGCCACCGCGAGCACCTCCGACGCCTTCTCCTCGACCAGCAGCAGTGCCACCCCGAGGGCACGCAGCTCGGCGAAGACCTCGAACACCTGCCGCACCGCCAGCGGCGACAGGCCGAGCGACGGCTCGTCCGCGATCAGCACCCGGGGCGGGCGCACCAGCGCGGGGGCGAGTGCCAGCAACTGCTGCTCGCCGCCGGACAGCGCGCCCGCGAGCACGGCCCGCCGCTCCCCCAGCTTGGGCAGCCGCTCGTAGGCGGGCCCGGGGTCGGGCAGCCAGGTGCGCAGGTTCTCCTCCACGGTGAGGCCGGGGAAGACGCCCCGGCCCTCCGGCGCGAGCAGGATGCCGGCCCGTGCCCTGCGGCAGGCCGGCCAGGCGGTCACGTCCGCGCCCTCCAGCAGGATCCGGCCGCCGGTGGCGGGCAGGTCGCCGGCGGCCACCGCGCAGGTGGTGGACTTGCCCGCGCCGTTCGCGCCGAGCAGCGCGACGACCTCGCCCGGGCGTACGTCCAGATCGACGCCGCGCAGGACGGTGCAGTCCGCGTACCCGGCGACCACGCCAGCCATGCTGAACAGTGCCCCCTCCCGCGCAGCGAGCTCCGCGACCTCCGCGACCTCCGCAGACCCGCGTTCCGGCGCGGCCAGGCGCGGGCCGGGGACCGGCTCCGGTGCGAAGGCGCGTCCGGCGGGCGCGGGCTCCACGGGCGCCGCCGCCTCCCCGGAGTCGCGGCGGCGGCGATGGCGGAGCTCCGCGAGCTGCGTGAGCACCCCGTCGGGATGCCGGGCCAGGATGACTCCCCCGGCCCCGAACAGGATGGCCCCGACGTGCGCGGACAGATCCCACGTGGCGAGCAGTTCGGGCACCACCACGGCGATGAGCCCGCCGAGCACCGCGCCGCCGATCCGGCGCACCCCCTGCAGCACCACCACGGCCAGCCACACGAACCCGGAGAACGCCGGCAGGTCGGTCGCGGTGATCGAGCCCTTCGAGACCGCGAACAGCACGCCGCCCAGCCCGGCGATCGCCGAGGCCAGCGCGAAGAGCATGATCTTCGTCCGCGGCGCGGACAGCCCCGAGGTCGTGGCGGCGGCCGGCGCGGACCGCACCGCCAGGATGGCCCGCCCGGACGCCGACCGCTCCAGGTTGCGCACGAGCAGCGCCACCCCGCCGATCAGCACGAGCAGCACCACCACCCGCACCCGCGGGTCGGAGGTGTCGGCGAAGCCGAACCCGAGCGCGGGCAGCGACCACCCGATCGTCCCGTTGCTGAACGCGTCCACCTGGAACAGCACCTGGTCGGCCAGCAGCGCCATGGCCAGCGTGGCGAGCGTCAGCACCCGCCCGCCCAGCCGCAGCGCGGGCAGCGCCACCAGGATCCCCACGGCACTGGCCGCCAGCACGCCCAGCAGGATGGCCACGAAGAACGGCAGCCCGGAGGAGAACGCCCATCCGCACGTCAGCGCCGCCATCGAGGCGAAGGCGGCCTGGGCCAGGTTGACCATGCCGCCGATCCCCGTGACCACCACGAACGAGCAGAAGATGAGCGCCAGCACGAGCCCCTGCGCGGCCACGCCCGCGTAGTACTCGGGGGCGGTGAAGGCGAACGCCAGCAGCGCGGCCAGGCCCAGCGCCCACGGGAGCCGCCGGCGCCACGGCGGCAGCCCCGCCAGGTGGTCGGGCGGCGGCGCGTCCTCGGCCGCGCTGCCCGCGACCCGCGCGCGTGACCTGTTCAGCAGCACGAGTCCGGCGAACAGCAGGATCACCGGGACGGCCGTGCGCAGCCCGGTGACCTCCTGGAGGAAGTCGGTGTAGCCGGCCACCAGGTTCTGGACCACGCCGAGCGCGAGCCCGGCCGCGAACGTCCAGGGGATCGAGCGCAGCCGCCCGAACACCGCCGCCGTGGCCGAGGCGAACAGCAGCACCGTGTACGCCGTCGCGTCCAGCCCGATCACCGGCACGGCCAGCACCCCGGCCAGCCCGGCGAGGCCCGAGCCGAGCATCCAGGCCAGCGCGGAGGTGGCGTCGGCGTCGATGCCCCGGAGCGTGGCCAGACGGCGGCGGTCGACGGAGGCCCGCATGCGCAGCCCGTACGGGGTGTGCCGCATGAACGCCCACAGCCCGGCCGCCGCCACCGCCGAGAAGCAGAACGTGATGAGCTGGTCGGTGTCCAGGCGGACGCCGGCCAGCTCGAAGGTCCCGGCGGGATGCGGCCCGACGCCGCGCGGCAGCGAGGTGGCGTCCGCGGGCGGCAGCCCGGCCAGGTCCACGACCAGCAGGCCGAGCGCGGGCAGCGCGATCGTGAGCCCGATCGTGGCGACGATCTGCGCGGTCTCCCCCGCCTGGGCCAGGCCGCGGAACATGCTCCTGTGCAGCACGTAGCCGAGCGCGGGCGCGAACAGCCCGGCCGAGACCAGGGCCGACAGCCACGCCGGCAGCCCGGCGGCCACGTTGAGCTCGTAGAACAGCAGGGCGGACAGGAATCCGACGGCGCCGTGGGCGAAGTTGAACACCCCGGTCGCCGCGTACGACAGCGTCAGGCCCGATCCCATGATCGCGAACACCGCTCCGGTGACCAGGCCGCTGAGCACGTAGCCAAGGATCATTTGAGCGGCACGTTGTCGAAGCACTTCATGCTCTTGGCGACCTGGAAGGCGCCGTTCTCCAGCTTGACCAGGGCGCCGCAGCCGTTGGGCTCGCTGTGGTCCTTGGGATACTCGATCCGGCCGAACCCGGCGTTCTCGTAGAGGTACGAGCCGTTGCCCGTGGCCAGGAACTTCTCCCTGGTCAGGTCCTTGCCGGCCTTGGTCAGCATGTCGAGGAAGATGTCGGCGGCCCAGTAGCCGATCGCCATGTGCTGGGTCGGCGTCGCGCCCGGCGCGACCTTCTCGACGTCCTGCTTGAACTGGGCGATCTCGGGGGCGCTGGACTCGAACGGCTCGAACATCGGCGCGGCGATCACGCCCTCCAGGGCCTGCGCGCTGGCCTTGTCCTTGAGTATGGCGGCGTCGTAGCTGGTCGCGTCCGTCAGCACGCCCCGGTAGCCGGCCCGCTTGAGTGCCGAGTACAGGCCGACGTTGAACTTGGTGCCCGCGATCACCGATACGACGATGTCAGGGGCCTGGCCGCCGTTCGAGGTCATGATCTTGTTGACGTACGGGAGCCAGTCGGGTGGGGGCGCGGCGGCCGGCAGGCCGGAGTTCACGCCGACCAGCTTGAAGCCGGCCGCGGTGAACGACTGGGAGATGGTCGTGCCGCCGTACTTGCTGCCGCTGGAGTCGCTGGTCTGCACGTACACGGCCTTGCCGTCGGCACCGCCGAGCAGCTCGGCCATCTGCCTGCCCCACCACGTCTGCGAGCCCGCCCCCTGCTTGGGCGCCAGGCAGCCGTTGTAGCCGAAGCCGGTCTTCGTGCCGCACCACTGCGGCCCGGTCGCCCAGCCGAACCAGGGCACGCCCTGCTGCTCCAGGAAGGCGGCGCCGCCGAAGTTGGGGGCGTGCACCGGGACGAGGGCGAAGACCTGGTCCTTCTGCACCAGCTTCTTGGCCGCCGCGTCGCCCTTGGCCGCGTCCTGCCCGTCGTCCTCGGCCCCGAGGAACTCGATCTTCCGGCCGTGCACTCCGCCCGCGGCGTTGGCCCGCTCGAACCTGGCCTTGGCGCCCACCTCGGCGTCCTTGGTGGAGTATCCGCTGGCGCTGGTCTTGGTCAGCACGCCGCCGATCTTGATCGTGGTCGCGGTCACGCCTGGGGCGGCCGCGCCGCCGCCGCTGCTCTTCTGCTGGGCCGCGCACCCTGTGAGGAGCAGCGTGAGCACCATTGTGGCCACCGTTGGGCCCCGCCGTACCATGATGGCCTCCCTGCGATTTGGCCTAGCGCTCGCTTGGTTTTGCGCCGAGCGTAAATTCACCCCCGAGGGGTGTCAACGGGCTCCCGAGCAACCGCTTGCTCACGATTTCCCGCCGGGTTACCGTGAGGCCCATGCTGATGCGCGCGGCCGTGCTGACCGGGTTCCACGCTCCTATGGAGCTGCGCGAGGTCGAGATCGCCGATCCGGGTCCCGGCGAGGTCCGCGTGCGGATCAAGGCTTCGGGCGTGTGCGGGTCCGACCTCAAGGCCATCGACGGGAAGAGCCCCGTGGTGGGCAAGCTGCCGTTCATCCTCGGGCACGAGAGCGCCGGGGTGGTCGAGAGCGTCGGTACGGGCGTCACCACCGTCAAGACCGGCGACCACGTCATCATCGCCATGAACGGCCCCTGCGGGCACTGCCGCCAGTGCGGCTCCGGCCGCTTCCACCTGTGCGTGGGCCCCGCCCGGCTGCCCACGATCATGGGCGGCCCGCCCAGGGTCACCCTCGACGGGCAGCAGACCCGCCGCTTCATCGGCATCGGGTCGTTCGCCGAGTACGCGGTGGTCAGCGAGCTCATGTGCGTGAAAGTCACCAAGAACGCCCCCTTCGACGCCCTGTGCCTGCTGGCCTGCGGCGTCGTCACCGGCGTCGGCGCGGTGCTCAACGTCGCCCGGGTCCAGCCGGGCGCCAGCGTCCTCGTCGTGGGCTGCGGCGGCGTGGGGCTCAACGTCGTCCAGGGGGCGGTGCTCGCCGGCGCGACCACGATCGTCGCCGCCGACGTGGCCGAGCAGAAGCTGAAGCTGGCCGAGCGCTTCGGCGCCACCCACACCGTCCTGGGCACGGACCTGCCGCGCCAGGTGGGCGAGCTGGTGCGGGGCGGCGTGGACTACGCCTTCGACGCGACCGGCGTCCCCGGCGTCCTGGCGCAGGCGTTCGCGGCGACCCAGCCGGGCGGCACCACGGTCATGGTGGGCAGCCCGCCGCAGGGCCGTCCGATGGAGCTGGACACCGGGCTGCTGTTCGCCTCCCGCCGCCTGATGGGCACCCAGGGCGGCGACGCCGCGCCGCACCGTGACCTGCCCATGCTGGCCGGACAGTATCTCCGCGGGCGGCTGGACCTGGGCGGCCTGATCTCGGAGCGGCTGCCGCTCGACCAGATCAACGAGGCCGTGGCCCACGTCAGGCAAGGGACCGTCGCGCGGACGGTCATCACCTTCTGACCCGGCGCGCGCGAGGCTGGACGGACCCGCGCGACAGGGCTATCAGGGGAACATGGCACAAACGACGATCCAGTACGCCGTCTCCCTGCCCCAGCAGGTCGCCGACGGCACGTTCGACCCCGGCGCGTTCCGCGACTACGTGCGGCGCACCGAAGAGCTCGGGTTCCACAGCGCCTGGACCCGCGAGGCCACGCTCGCGCCGGTCCCCGCCCTCGGCCCGATCGAGGTCATGACGTACGCCGCCGCCTGCACCGAGCGGCTCAGGCTCGGCTGCGCGGTCTTCGTCAGCACCCTGCACAGCCCGCTCCACCTGGCCAAGAGCATCGCCACCCTCGACCAGCTCAGCCTGGGCCGCCTGGAGGTGGGCTTCGGGCTCGGCGGCAAGGACCTGGCCACTGCCGCCGGGATCCCGGCCGACGGCCTCGTGACGCGCTTCACCGAGGGCGTCCAGCTGATGAAGGCGTGCTGGACCGAGTCCAAGATCGACTTTACCGGGCGGTTCTTCCGGGTGCAGGGCGCCATGGAGCCCAAGACGTACCAGAAGCCGCACCCGCCGATCTGGATGGGCGGCCACCGGCCCGCCGCGATCAGGCGCGCGGTCAGGCACGCCGACGGGTTCGTAGGCGCGGGCGGCGCGACCACGGCGGCGTTCGCGGAGCAGGTGCGCACGGTGCGGGCCGAGCTGGCCGCCGCCGGGCGCCACCCGGACGGCTTCCGGATCGCCAAGCGCGTCTACATCTCGGTCGGCGACGCGAGCCGGATCGAGGGGCCGCTGCGGCACATGTACGGCACCGCGGACGTCGCCGTCGCCGGGCCGCCGCAGAACTGCGTACGGGGCCTGCGCGAGGTGATCGCGGCCGGCGCGGAGTTGATCCTGCTGGACTCGATGTTCGACGAGCCCGAGCAGCTCGAACGGATCGCGACAGAGGTCCTACCGGAATTGTGAAATCTATTCTAAGCTTCCTTAGACCATTAGAGGAGGCGAAATGTCCTATCCTGAGCCCCGCTACTTCGGCGAGACCGGCGAGCACAGCGGCGTCTTCGACCTGTCCGGCGACCGGCAGCCCGACCTGACCATGGGCGAGGGCGGCACGCAGGTGCACTACCTCGCCACGGGCGGCTCCACGAACGGCGCCTACGGCCTGTACCGGTGGGAGATGGGCCCCCGCCCGTCCGGTCCGGGCCCGCACTTCCACCGCACCATGACCGAGTCGTTCTACGTGCTGTCCGGCACGATCCGGCTCTACAACGGCGACAAGTGGGCCGACGGCCGGCCCGGCGACTTCCTGTTCCTGCCCGAGGGCGGGGTGCACAGCTTCCGCAACGAGTCGGGAGAGCCGGCCTCGATGCTGATCCTGTTCACTCCGGGCGCGCCGCGCGAGCGCTACTTCGAGGAGCTGGCGGAGATCGCCACGACCGGCCGGCAGCTCACCCCCGACGAGTGGACCGAGCTGTACCTGCGTCACGACCAGTACATGGTCTGATGGCGCAGTTCCCCGAGGAGCCCATCTACGAGCAGCTCGCCCGCATCGGCAAGGCACTGGCCAGCCCGGTGCGGCTGCGCCTGCTGGATGTGCTCGACCAGCGCGAGCGCACGGTCGAGGAGCTGGCCCAGGCGGCGGGGATCCCGCTGAAGAACACCTCGGCCCAGCTGCAGCAGCTGCGCGCCGCCCACCTGGTGACCAGCAGGCGGGAGGGCACCCGCCTCTACTACCGGCTGGCCGACGACGGGGTGTCGCGGTTCCTGGGCGAGTTCCAGGGCTTCGCCGACGGGCGGCTCGCCGACCTGCGCGCCGCCGTGCGGGCCCGGCTGGGCTCTCTGGAGGGGGTGACCGCCGACGAGCTGGCCTCCCGGCTCGCGGACCCGGCCACGCTGGTCATGGACGTGCGCTCCGCGGCCGACTACGCCGCCGGCCACGTGCCCGGAGCGATCTCGGTGCCCCTGGCCGAGCTCCGCGACCACCTGGACGACCTGCCGAAACAGGCGCGGATCGTGGCGTACTGCGGGGGCCCGTACTGCGTGGTCTCCCCCGAGGCGGTTCGCCTGCTGCGCGAGCACGGCTACGACGCCAGCCCCCTGGACGGCGGCTTCCTCGGCTGGCGGCGCGAGGAAAAACCATTGGAACGATGAGTGACCACTCCTTTACTGTGAGCGACGAAGCGATCGCGACTTCACAGAGGGAGGCAGCAGTGCACATCAGACGAGCCACCATCGCGGGTCTGCTCACGGCCCTGGCGCTGGGCGGCCTGGTTCACGCCCAGGCGGCCCAGGCCAGGCGTCTCTACGACTTCGGCGCCCAGGGCGTGATCATCTGGAGCGAGCCGCGGGCCGGCTCCGGCCGCAACGGCCTCGGCTACGCGGGCCAGGGCTTCGACTCGGACCGCTCGGAGGAGCACGGGCTCTACCGCTGCGACCACTTCGAGAGCACTCTGTGGTACCACGGCCGCAACGCAACCACCGGCGTCGTCGGCTGGGTCCCCGCCTGCAACCTCGCCGACCCGGACTGACGACCGCGCCCCCGCGCCGGTCTCACGTCGCGCCACGACCCGGTCAGACGCCGGCCTTGACCCGCTCGGGCCGGGCCGGCACGGGCTCCTCCTCCTCGTGGCCCTCCACCGACAGGTTCGGCAGGATCCGGTCCAGCCACCGCGGGCACCACCAGTTGAGCCGACCCAGCAG
Organism: Nonomuraea zeae; assembly: GCF_005889725.1. Classification (GTDB taxonomy): domain Bacteria; phylum Actinomycetota; class Actinomycetes; order Streptosporangiales; family Streptosporangiaceae; genus Nonomuraea; species Nonomuraea zeae. The sequence continues at coordinate 7,898 of NZ_VCKX01000261.1, read as the reverse complement.
CACCATGGTCGCGGGCACCAGGAAACCCCTGATGATCGTGGCGTCCACCGCGATGGCCACCGCCAGCCCGACCCCGAACGTCTTCACCATCGGATCCGGGTACGCGATGAACGCCACGAACACCGCCACCATGATCAGCGCGGCCGACGTGATCACCCGCCCCGTCGAGCCCAGCCCCTCGGCCACCGCCCGCCCGTTGTCCCCATGCCGCAGGTACGCCTGCCGCACCGCCGTCAGCAGGAACACTTCGTAGTCCATCGACAGCCCGAACAGCACCGCGAAGAGCATCAACGGCACATAGCTCTCGATCGGCACCGAGAAGAACACCGTCTGCACGAACGACGAGCTGACCGGCGGATCCATGCCCACCAGCCCGCTGCCCAGCCCGATCGAGAACACCATCGCCAGCGCCCCGAACGCGGCGCCCAGCGAGACGAGGTTCATCACCGCCGCCTTGATCGCCACGACGGGCGCGCGGAAGGCCAGCAGCAGGAGCAGGGCGCTCAGCAGCACCACCACGCCGATGACCAGCGGGGTGCGCTCGGCCATCCGGTCCCCGGCGTCCGTCAGCCCGGCGACCTTCCCGCCGACGTGCACCTGGACGCCGGGCAGCGCGATGGCCCTGACGTCTCTGACCACCTCGGCGGCCCGGTCGTCACTGGGGGCGTAGTCGGTGACGACCTGGAGCAGCACCGAGCGGCCGGAGGTGTTGACCTTGGGCTCGCTCACGTGCGCGACGCCGTCCACGTCCGCCACCTCGCGGGCGAGGTTGTCCACGATGGGGTCCTTGGCGTCCGCCACCTTCGAGGGCAGCTCGGCGACCACGATCAGCGGCCCGTTGGAGCCGGGGCCGAAGCCGGTGGCCATCAGCTCATAGGCGCGCCTGGACTCCGACCCCTGGGTGCCGTAGCCCTCGTCGAGCGAGCCCAGCTTCAGCGCGAGCGCGGGCGCGGCCAGCGCGCCCAGCACGAGCGCGCTGGCCAGCAGCACCCGCCAGGGGCGGCGCGCCACCCACACGCCGAGGCCCGCCCAGCCGGTGCCCGACGAGCCGGAGCCGCGCAGGAACGGCACCTTGAGCGCGTTGACGCGGTGACCGAGCACCCCGAGCAGGGCGGGTACGAGCGTGACCGAGGTCAGCACCGCGGCGACGACGGAGATGCCGGTGACCCAGCCCAGGGTGGCCAGCAGCGGGAAGCCGGCCAGCAGCAGCGCGCTCAGCGCGATGATCACCGTGCCGCCGGCGAAGACGACGGCCCCGCCCGAGCTGGCCACGGTCCTGCGTACGGACTCCACGACCGGCACCCCGTCGGCCAGCAGCCGGCGATGGCGGGACAGCAGGAACAGCGCGTAGTCGATGCCCACGCCGAGCCCGATCATCGTGGCCATGATGCCGGCCTGCTTGGGCATGTCCACGACCCACCCGAGCAGCCCGATCACGCCGAGCCCCGACGCGACGCTGATCATCGCGGCGAAGATCGGGATGACCGCCGCCACCAGGGTCCCGAACGCGAACACCAGCACCAGCAGCGCGCAGATCACGCCGATGATCTCGCTCGGCCCGGTCTTGATCTCCTTGTCGGCGGGGGTGGAGCTGTCGGCCGGCACCACTTCGAGCCCGGCGGCCCGCGCCGGGTCCGCGGCCTTCGACAGGGCCTGCGTGGTCTGGGCGAGCTTGCTCGTGTCGTGGCCCTGCATGCGTACGGTGATGAGCCCGATCTGCAGGTTGGAGGAGATGCCGCCCCGGCGGAAGGGCGTCTCCACCTGCTCGACGTGCGGCATCTCGCGCAGCCGGTCCATCGACTGCTCCACGGCCCGCTTGCGCGCGTCGTCAATGAGGGGCCCGCCGGCCGAGTACACCAGCAGCTGCACCGTGCCGCCCGTCGCGTACCCCGACCCGAAGCCCTCCTTCATGAGGTCGTGCGCGCGCTGCGCGTCGGTGCCGGGGATGCTGGCGTCATTGCTCGTCGGGCTCGGAAAGACCAGACTGCTGCCCATCAGCGCGGCGGCCGCGATCACCCATAAGACCAGCACGATCCGACCGTGACGCGCGCACCATCCGCCCAGCCGTCCCAGCACCCGCGTCATCGCTTCAGCCCCCACCCGACGGCCGTCCTGTACGGTCGTACAGGACATACGATAAAACGGGGGATGACCGGAGGGCTGTATCCCGCAGGGAAATGAGACGATGAACACAGCCGACGACACCCGTACCCGGATCCTGGCCGCCGCCAGAGAACTCTTCGCCGAACGCGGCTACGCGGCCACCTCGCTCGCCGACATCGCCGCCGCCGTCGGGCTGACCAAGACCGCCGTGGCCTATCACTTCCACCCGAAGGACCGGCTGGCCTCCGAGCTGCTCTCCCCCGCGGCCGGCGACATGCTCGTGCTCCTCGGCACGGACCACGCCACGCGGGCGGACTTCGTCGAGGCGCTGGTCGCGTTCGCGGTGCGGTACCGGTCCGTGATCCGCCTGTTCATGGAGGACCTGGCCGCCGACGACTCCGTCCCGCAGGACGCGGAGCGGGTGACGATCCGGACGTTCAGGGACGAGATCTTCGCCAAGCTCGCGGGCGACGATCCCGGACCGGAGCTCCGGCTCAGGAGCTGGGCCCTGCTCGGCGCGCTGCAGTGGGGTGCGGTCAAGACGATGGACCTGCCGGAGGAGCAGGTCAGGACCGTCCTGCTGGAAGCCGTCCGCGGCTGCTAGCGGACCTTCCGCCAAGGTCAGAGTCCGAGCACGTCCCGCTCGACGTGATCGAGCGCCAGGCGGACCGCGCCCAGCGCCACCCCTTCGTCGCCGAACGTGGACGTGACCATCTCGGGCGCGCTCACGCACAGCTCGGCCAGGTGCCTGCGCAGCGGTTCGAGCAGCACGTCACCGGCCTGCGCGTAGCCGCCGCCGAGCACCAGCAGGTCGGGGTCGACGGCCAGGGCGAGGGCCGAGGCGCCGATCGCCAGGCTCTCCGCGTAACGGTCGACCCGCCGCACGGCGTCGCGCTCGCCCCGGAGCGCCGCCTCGAACACCCGCGCCGCCGGTGCGTCCTTGACCAGCTCGCGGGCGGCGTCCTCCCAGCCGACCTGCCGCAGGGTGCCGATCTCGCCGGCGGCCCCGTTGCGGCCGGGGTGCAGGCGCCCGCCGATGAGGATGCCGGCGCCCGCCCGGTGGCCGAGCAGGACGTACACGACGTCGGAGGCGTGCTGCGCGCTGCCCCGCCAGTGCTCGGCGAGCACGGCGAGGTTGGCGTCGTTGGCCGCCAGCGCGGGGCAGCCGAACCAGCGCCCCGCCAGCCCGGCCAGGTCCACGCCCGTCCAGCCGGGCAGGGTGATCGACAGCGACACCCGCCCGGTGCGGTCCACGATGCCCGGGGTGCCGGCCGCGAGCGCCCACACGCGCCTGCGCGCCACGCCCGCGCCGTCCACGCACTTCAGCGCCGTACGCCGGGCCGCCTCCAGCCGCTCGTGCACCGCCGCGTCCCCTGAGACGCCGGCCCGCTCCCAGGCGATCACCTCGCCGTTGAGATCGGCCAGCGCGGCCACGATGGCGTCGCCGCCGACCTCCACGCCCACCACGTAGCCGGCGTCGGCGCGGAACCCGAAGCGCCGCGCGGGCCGCCCCATGACCCCCTCGTCGGGCGGCACCTCCCTGACGTAGCCGCGCTCGCCCAGCTCGTCGAGCACCGCCTCGACCGTCTGCCTGGACAACCCGGTGATGCGGCCCAGCTGGGTCAGCGTGGCCACGCCCGCGCGGCGCAGAGCCCTGAGCGTGACCTGGGTGTTGACCTTGCGCAGCAGTGACGCGTCACCCGGCCGGAGCTCCGTCACTTATGGCACCTTTCGCGACATCTTTCCTATTGACGTTCGCCTGGCCGGATCCTAGCATCGGCCGACATACGTGAACTGGTTACATATGTGGAGGCGCAATGGTCACTCTCGCCGTCGTCGGCGCGGGCTCGCGGGGGACCTCGTACGCCCGCCATGCCGTCGAGAGCGGGCAGGCGCGGGTGGTCGCGGTGGCGGATCCGCTGGACAGCCGCCGCGGCAGGTTCCCGGAGGCGGCGCAGTACGCCGGCTGGCGCGAGCTGGCCGCGCTGCCGCGCCAGGCGGACGCCGTGGTCATCGCCACCCAGGACCGCGACCACGTCGAGCCCGCGGTGCGCTTCGCCGAGCTCGGTTACGACATCCTGCTGGAGAAGCCGATGGCGGTCTCCGAGGACGACTGCCGGGCGATCGTCGCCGCGGCCGAGCGGACCGGCCAGATCTTCGCCGTCTGCCACGTGCTGCGCTACACCCCGTACACGCGCGTGCTCAAGGGGCTGCTCGACGCGGGCCGGATCGGGGAGATCGTCAGCATCCAGCACCTGGAGCCGGTCGGCTGGTGGCACCAGGCGCACTCGTACGTGCGGGGCAACTGGCGGCGTACGGACGAGTCCACGTTCATGCTGCTCGCCAAGTCGTGCCACGACCTCGACTGGCTGGTCCACCTCACCGGCAAGCAGGTCACCCGCGTCTCCTCCTTCGGCGGGCTCAAGCACTTCCGCCCGGAGAACCGGCCAGCGGGCGCGGCGGAGCGCTGCCTGGACTGCCAGGTGGAGGCGGACTGCCCGTACTCGGCCAAGCGCATCTACCTACCGCTGGCCGGCAAGGCGGCCTGGCCGCTGTCGGTGCTCACGGACGACGTCTCGGAGCAGGGCGTGCTCGACGCGCTCCGCACCGGCCCGTACGGCAGGTGCGTCTACGACTGCGACAACGACGTGGTCGACCACCAGGTCGTGAACATGGAGTTCGACGGCGGCACGACCGTGTCGTTCACCATGACCGCCTTCACCCCGGCGCTGCACCGGCAGACCCGGATCTTCGGCACCCGCGGCTCGATCGACGGCGACGGCGACCGGCTGACCGTCCACGACTTCGTCACCGGCCGCTCCGAGACCGTCGAGACCCGGCCCACGGGCGACGCGACGGCCGCGGGCGGCCACGGGGGCGGCGACGAAGGGCTGATGAACGCGTTCCTGTCCGCGGTCGCCACCCGGGATCGCTCCTCGATCCTCTCCTCGCCGGGCGAGAGCCTGCACAGCCACCTCATCGCCTGGGCCGCGGAGAGGTCGCGCCTGACCGGCGAGACGGTGACCCTCGAAGGAGCCCCCCGGTGAGCGCGTCGAAGCTCGTCCAGACCGACGGCAGGGCGGACGCCTAACGAGCCGACGACACCGCCCGCCTGCGTTCGCGCCTGGTCCGGTCGCGCCGGCCGGCCGGGGTGCGACCGGCCGGGGTGCGGCCGCTCGCCTGGTCGTGACCGGCGGCCCGGTTGCGCCTGCGCCGGCGGGCCAGGAACCAGCCGATGCCCAGCGCGATCAGGCCGACCGGCGTACGCGCCAGCCAGCGTGCCACCACGAGATTGAAGAGCTTCCTCATGCCCTGCACCTGCCCTTGTGCGAGCCGGGCACGCATGGAAGGCGTCGTCCGCCGGCCGCCGGGCCGGTCGGGGTCGGCGTGGTCTCGCCCGGGTCCGGGCCCGACTGACCGGCCAGGCCGACCACGATCAGGACCTCCGCACCGGGCGCGGCACAGGTGCCCGGCGCGAGGCTCTGGCTCAGGATCGTGTCCACCTTCGACTCGTCGTCCACGACCTGCTCCTTGACGTGGACCGTGAGGCCCGCCGCGATCAGCGCGGCGCGCCCGGTCTCGCGGGCCTGCCCGGCGACCGAGGGCACCGGGGCGCCCCGGCGCGCCACCGTGAGGGCCACGGCGGTGCCGCCGGTGACGCGGTGGCCCGCCTGCGGCCGGCTGGAGAGCACCTGGCCGTTCTGCTGCGCGGAGCAGACCCTGGTGACCGGGCCGGTCTGCAGGCCCGCACCGGTCAGCGCCGCCTCAGCGGTCCTGCGCTGGAGCCCGGCGAGCACGGGCACGGCCAGGCCCGCCGACACCTCCAGCGAGACCGTGCTGCCCTTGTCCACGACCGTGCCCGCGGCGGGCCTGCTGCCGAGCACCTGGCCGATCTTGCGCGCCGAGTCGAGCTTGCCGACCGCGCCCAGCACCAGCCCCGCTTCCTTGATCGCCCTGGTCGCGGTGGCCCGGTCCATCCCCGCCAGCGCCGGGATCGGCACCGTCACCGGCCGCGCGACCGGCGGGTCCGCGGTGGGCCTGCGGTCTCCCTGCGGCTCCCTGGTCTTGGGCGGCGTGGACCTGCCCGGCGAAGGCCGGGACGCCACCGGATGTGACGAGTCCGGAACGGAGGGTCCGGCGGCCTGCCTCGCCTGCTGGTCGCTCGTCGTCGGCCTGATCACGGCGATCAGGACGGCGGCCGACACCAGCAGGGCCGCGCCCGCCGCGATGGCCGCCCGTGGCCACCCGCTTCTGGGCTTTTCCCCCGTTACGGGACCGCCGCCACCCCCTTGGCCGGACCGCCCGGTGCGAAGGTCCTCCGCGCTCCGGGAGCCGGCCATCCGGTAGCCGCCGGGCGCGCCCGTCGCCTCGGGCTCGGCCATCGGCGCGCCAGGCCCGGTCGCCGGCTCCTGCTCGTGCTCCTGCTCGTGCTCTGAGGGCGACGGCCGGGGCTCGGGGACGAGCGGCGGCGCGCGCAGGATGTGGGCGGGCGGCGAGCTGAGCACCTCGGACGGGATGTCATCCGCGCTGCCGAGCAGTTCGAGCAGCAGTTCCCTGCTGCTCGGCCGGTTCCTGGCGTCCTTGTCCAGGCACGCCTCCACCAGCGTCCGCAGCCGCCCGTCCAGGCGGCCCAGCGCGGGCGGGGCGGTCAGGATGCGGTGCAGCACCGGCGCCACCGAGTCCTGCCCGAACGGCGCCGAGGCGTTGGCCGCGAAGCACATCGTCGCGCCCCACGAGAACACGTCCGCCGCCCCCGTGACGGCCGACGCCGTGATCTGCTCGGGCGCCATGTACGCCGGAGTCCCCACCCCCCGGCCGCTCATCGTGGCCGCCGCGTCCAGCGCCCTGGCCAGGCCGAAGTCGATCACCCGCGGCCCGTCGGAGCCGAGCAGCACGTTCTGCGGCTTGAAGTCCCTGTGGACGATGCCCGCGCGGTGGATCGCGGCCAGCGCGGTGGCGGTGCTGACCGCCAGCCGTTCGAGCGCCCCGCCGCGCCGCGGCCCCGCGAGCGCGACCTCCCTGTGCAGCGAGGGCCCGTCGACGTACTCGCTGACGATGTACGCCCTGCCCTCGTCGAACCCCGCGTCGACCACCTGGGCGGTGCAGAACCTGGCCACGTGCTTGGCCAGCTCCACCTCCCGCAGGAACGCCTGCCGTTCGTCCCCCACCGGCCCGTGCAGCAGCTTGACCGCGTAGGTCTCGCCGCTTCTCGAGCCGAGGAACACGGCGCCCTGCCCGCCCTCACCCAGCCGTCCGGCGAGATCGTACTCCCCGAGCCGGTGTGGGTCCCCCGTTCTGAGCGGCTGCGCCGTTGGCACCGGCCGTCTCCCCTCGCCGCCACCCGTTCCTGCTCTCTACTGAAAGCAACCGGTCGGGATCAGTCAACGGTGCGCAGGCCAATCGCGGCCTGACCGTGACACAGCCAGTCAGGATCTACGCGCGACCTTGCCGGAATACGTCACTTCGTCCTTACCTGCGCGAGTCACCTTGATGTCCATCTGGTTCACGTCGGTCGTCGGAAGCATGCGCAGCGTCCCCGGATAGCACTCGCTGCCCGTGACCTGATCGAGGGTGAACACCGTCCCGCTGTCCGTGCGCCCGACCCGGCCGGCGCAGTGCAGGTCGTCACCCCAGCGCATGGCGCCGCCGTCCGCGCCCAGGTTGAGCTCGACGGGGAAGATCCGGTTCGCGGAGAAGTGCTCGGCCGAGCCCGTCCAGGTTCCTTCCAGCCCCGGTCCCTCCGCGCCCCGCAGCCAGAACGCGAACCCGGCCACCCCCATGGCCAGGGCGCCGGC
>NZ_VCKX01000260.1 GCF_005889725.1 Nonomuraea zeae | reverse complement strand
CCCCGGAACCCCCGGAATTCCCGGGACCTCCGGGACCTTCCGGCCCCCTGCCCCGTCCACCCTCCTCAGGCTGCTCAGGCTGCTCAGGCTGTTCAGGCCGCTCCGGCTGTGGTGGCGATGGTGGCGATGTGCTCATGTCTTGGCTTAACCCCCTAGTCGTGATCAGACTAGGAGCCGGCAGTTGACATCCGATCAAAACCCTCCAGCACGCCCTCCCGGAATCGCCCTCAGGTTCGCGCTCGAGACAACAACACCGACCGGCAACAGCCCGCTCACGGCGCTCACCCTACGGCCCTGAGCTCCTCTACGTCCCCTTACGCCCCTCCAAGTGATAGATCACGCCCCCTCCGAGTAATAGATCGCCGCCTGCACCCGGCTTTTCAACCCCAATTTGTTCAGCACCCGGCTCACATGGGTCTTGGTCGTGGCCTCCGCCATGTCCAGCTCCCTGGCGATCTCGGCGTTGGACAGCCCGCGCCCGATGCACGCCAGCACCTCCCGCTCCCGAGGAGTCAGGCTCTCCGGATCGCCCGCCGGCTCCTTGCGCGGCGCCTGCTCGGCGAAGGCCGCGATCAACCTCCGCGTGACCCCGGGCGAGATCAGCCCATCCCCTCTGGCCACCAGCCGCACGGCCTCGACCAGCGACTCGGCGTCGGTGTTCTTCAACAGGAATCCGGCCGCACCGGCCCGCAGGGCGCCGAACACGTACTCGTCGATATCGAACGTCGTCAGGATCAGCACATCGCAGACCCCGGCCAGCTCCTTGGTGGCCGAAATCCCATCGAGCCGGGGCATCCGCACATCCATCAACACCACATCAGGCCGCAACTCCAGCGCCATGGCCACGGCCTGCGCACCATCGGCCGCCTCGCCGACCACCTCGAGGTCGTCCGCCCCATCGAGGATCAACACGATCCCGGCGCGCACCGCCGCATGATCGTCAGCCACCAGAACCCTGACAGTCACCGCTCCTCCAGCACGTTCACGCCTGTCCACGCCTTCGTTCCCCCACAGACCTCTCCTCGCCCGCCGCCCGGCCCTCCGGAGCGCCGCCGGCGCGAACCCTGCCACCGGCCGCCGACCGCACCGCCGCATCAGGCGAGGTGGGCAGGTCGGCCAGCACCCGCCATCCCCCGTCCCCCGAAGGCCCGGCCTCGAAGGACCCGCCGACCAGCGACGTTCGCTCCCTCATTCCGACGAGCCCGGCCCCGGCTCCCGGCAATCGCGCCTCCCGGTCGCCGACCGCGTTCTCGACCCGCACCAGGACCCGGTCGGCTTCGTACAAGACGGCCACGGAAACGGGTGAGTCGCCGTGCTTGAGCGCGTTGGTCAACGCCTCCTGCAGAATCCGATAGCCCGCCAGATCGACCGAGGCGGGCACCTCGCGCGGCTCGCCCTCGATCCGGATCTCAGCGTCGAGCCCCGCCCGCGTCACCCTCTCGACCAGCGTTTCGGCATCGGCCAGCCGCGGCCGGGTGGCCTCCGTCTCGTCGCCTTCCTGGCGGAGCAGCCCGATCATGGATCGCATCTCGGCCAGCCCTTTCACGCTGTTCTCGCGTACGGACTCCATGATCTTGCGCACGGTGGTCTGGTCGAGATCCTTTCTGGAGAGCGCGGCGGTGGACTGGATGGCGATGGCGCTGAAGTGGTTCGCGATCATGTCGTGCAGCTCGCGAGCCATCCGCGTACGTTCGGTGGAGATCGCCGCCTGCCGGTCGAGCTCGGCGAGGTGGGCCACCTGCTCGGCGCGTACGCGCTCGGAAGCGGCCCGATCGCGCTGCTCCCGCAGCACCAGGGCGGTGGTGACGGGCACGACGAGCACGAGCCCGGCCTGCACCCCCATCACGGCCAGCGCCCGCCAGTCGTCGGCGAGGAACCCGGCCACCGCCCCGGCCCCCACCGCCAGCACCGCGGTGATGCCGAGCAGCACGCGGGCGAAGCCGGCAGGCCCGTAGAGCGCGGCGGCGTACAGATTGTCGGTGAAGATGAGCACGGTCCCCAGCGACGGCCCCACGAGCCCGTCCACCACGATCCCGGCCACCCCCAGCCCCAGGGAGGCCAGCGGCGCCCGCGTCCGCACCAGCACGCCGGCGCAGGTGAGGGCCAGCGGAATGCCGAGCAGCCATTCGGACACGCCGCGATGCAGATAGGCCCCACCCATGATGAGCAACACGCCCATCGCGAAGGACGCCGCGGCCCACAACGCCACCCGGTTCATGTCCCCATCTCACCACTCGCCAGCTGCGCCTTCCTCCTTCGGCAGTCCGCCTGTGGATACACACTTCGATGTATCCACAGGCTCATGCCACCCGACGATGTGCCGGGCTCGTCACCCTCTAATACTGGAACGCGTGATTGTCGCCATTCTCATCGGCTGCGAGGTCGGCTTCTGGGTGCTCCTGGGCCTCGGCCTGGCCAGCCGCTATCTCTGGCACCGCCGCCGGCTCAGCACGGCCCTGCTGCTCTCCCTCCCCCTCCTCGACTTGATCTTGCTGGTCGCAGCGGTCGCCGACATGCGCGGCGGCGCCACAGCAGACCTCAGACACGGCCTGGCCGCCGCATACCTCGCCTACTCGATCGTCTTCGGCCACCGCACCATGCGCTGGGCGGACGCGCACTTCCACCACCGCTTCGCCGCCGGCCCACCCCCATGGAAGCCACCACCCGGGGGCATGCCCAGGGCCCGCTACGAGTGGGCGCTCTGGCTCCGCATAGTCCTCGCGTACGCTCTGACCTGCGCCTTCCTGCTCGCCCTGGTCTGGCTGGTCAACGACCCGCCCCGCACCCAGGCCCTGATCGACTTCATGTACGGCCTGCTCAAGGTCCCCCTGATCGCCGCCCTGTGGCCCATCAGCTACACCCTGTGGCCACGCAAGATCGAGCCGTCGAGCCCATGACTGCCTAATCCGGTTCGAGGCACTCCCGAGAACCCGCTATGCTTGTAACGCAGCAAGCGGCCGTAGCTCAATGGATAGAGCATCTGACTACGGATCAGAAGGTTACGGGTTCGACTCCTGTCGGCCGCGCTCACCAGAAAGGCCCGCCACCAGGGATTCCCTGGAGCGGGCCTTTGTGCTTGTCAGGACAATTTCTGGATCTTGCTCAGACGTCCTTACGCTGACATGCATGGGACACCGGCGTCATCAGCAGAGAAGTCAGCGTCGGCGGTCTGGCGTTGAGCCGGTGCCTCACGTGACGGAATTGGTGGGAGACGCAAATGTGCTGATCGCCGGGCTGTTCTCCGCCAAGCGGAAGGATCACGCGGATTTCATGGACAGGCTTGCCGCAGAGGTCACTGAGGCAGGCGGGCGGGTTGTCCGGCGGTTCGTGCAACGCCGAGGCATCTCGGGCCGCAAGAAGGGCCGGGCTCCAGGAGGGGCGGCGAACATGGATCGGCCTTACTCCGCGCGAACGCTGATGAGCACGGGAAAGGTGAACGAGATCGCGGAGGCTTGCTCGGAAACCCGGGCCGCCGCGGTTGTGTTCGTCAACGACCTGACGGGCAGGCAACGGGCCGCACTGACCGAGATCCTTGGTTGCCCCGCGTTGAGCTGCAGCGACCTGTCTCGCCCACCAGGCCTCTCCTCGGCAGGGTGACCAACGGCTGTTGGCTTGCGATGCTGGTCATGCCGACGCCGTTCTCGCTAGGAGCAGATCCTCGAACGCCTCGTCGTGGAGTATCGGCTCCGGCGAGTGGGCCCCGACCAGACGAAGGCCATCGAGCGCCCGGAGGCGTGCTGCCCGCGCTCACGCATGCATGACTTCGGCACTCTGAACAAGCCGGGCCATGGCCTCCACCGGTAACGCGGGGTTGGCGGCTGCGGAGAACGTAACCTGTCCGTCGGCGTCCTCAAGGAGCGCGAGGAGCCGGGCGACGGGCAGGCGCGGATCGCGCGCCGCGGTGGCACGGACGCTCCATGCTTCGTCATGGCTCAACCGGTCGATGACGTCCGCGGGCGTCCGAAGATCCAGTACGGCCAGAGTTCGCTCAGCCGGATGCGGCGAGCCGGCGAAGCGGACCAGGCCGGCCCGCGGGAAGTGCGGTCTGCCGGTCAGCTCGCCTTCCGAGTAGCCGGCGCCGTCCAGGACCACGCGCAGGAGCAGATCGGCCGGTGCCTCCTGGTGATGCTCGGCCAGCAGGAGTCGAACTACGTGATCGTCATCGCGGGCGAGCCGCCCCACCACATCCAGCGCAAGGCTCGGGTTACACGCGACGCTGCGTCGCAGCGTCGCGTGAGCCGATACCGCGTAGTGGGCCATGGTGGAAGCGTCGGAAAGCGTTCGCGGATCCACGGCAGCGGGACCCGTACCTGATAGAGGTCGGGATCGTAGTCGATGGCCGCGCGCTGGGCTTCGGTGAGTTCCGGACGGAGCGAGACCCTCAGACGGACGCCGGGATCAGGGTCGGTGGCCAGCTCCTCCACCAGGTCGCGACCCAGGTACGGATTCTCGGCAACCGTGTGGCGGCGCGCGGCGTCGCCACTGCGCGCGTAGCCTTCAGCCAGCGCGCGGGGTAGCTGCGCCTCTCCCGCGATCTGCGTGACGTCGCCGGTTGCGAGGATCTCGCCGAGCAATTCCGGACGGTCCCGGTAGCCCTTCAACTGGGCTGCCCGCCGTACCCGCTGATCCGCATCGTCCAGGAGAGCTTCTCTGAGACGTGGAGGGAGTCGTTGCCAGCTGGAACACACCGTTCTTCGTACTTCAGCTGCCGGATCCATCGCCAGCACGATCAGCAGCGGGGCGGGAGTCTGCCAGTTCTGGGCGAGTTCGCAGCGAATTTCGCTGCGTGCATCGTACGCCAGGAGATCGTAGGCGTCTTCGGTCAATGACGTGCTCCGAGGCTGAAAGCGCTCCCATTGCGGACCCGCAGCCAGTGCCCAGCGCACTTGGAAATCGGGATCCTCTGCAAGCCGGGATCGAATTTCGGCCGGGATATGCGGGCTTTCCGCAAAGCATTCCCGGACCTTCGGATCGGAGTGGCCGATGAATGCCTCCACCACTCGCTCAGGCGGATCGGCTCGCCAGACAGGGCAGGACGTCGGCGGCCAGGTCAGAGTGAAGCATGCGGAGCATGAGGCTCGCCGGCAGCGAAGGGTTGACCGCCAGGCCCGACAACGTCTTCATGTCCGCTCCATCTCGGGAGATAGGTGGCGCTCCAGTTAGATGATCGTCGGGCCGTCTTGCGGATGACCGTAGCGTGGTCGGTGCGCCTTGAGTCAGCGGATCCGGCGGTGTCGCCGGCGTCCGGTTGGATGAGGGGCATGACCGCTCACGATGTGGCCCGCCTGCTGCCCGACATCCCGAAGCTTCGCGATCTGTGCCGCTCCATGGCGGTGTTGGAGGCCGTCCTGAGCCCCGAGTGGTCCAGTCGCTATCACTCCTTCGACGCGGGCTGGGGCCCCCGGGGAGGAGATGGCCTCGATGCGCAACGGTTCGGGAGACGAATACTCGGTCGTCTTCTCCGCGGCGGGTGCGTACATCCGTGGTTTTGCTCATGAGGCGGTGATGAGCCCGTACGGCAACGACGGGCCGTGGCCTGGGGTGCTCGACTCCGTCCCTGAGGTGTTCCGCCGGTGTGTGCGGGAGCCGGCGTTCTGCGACGAGGACGGCATGCCGGTCGTGACCGCCTGCCTGTGGCGTGAGACTGGCGATGACCGCTGGCGGGTGGGTGAGATCGACTATCCGGACGGCGTGAGCGATCCCGATGGGGCGGCGTACCTGTTCGCCCGGCTCGTCGAACCGTCTCCGGAGGCGTTCCGGCGGTTCGCGGAGGATTACTACGAGGTGCCCGTGGATCTCCAGGCGGTCCGGCACGTCTATGCCCTCCGCCCGCTGACGCCGGCGGTGGTCACCGCGCTGAACGCTGACCTTTCCCTGGACGACCTGGCCGGCGACCTCACCGAAGCCCGGTATCCGTCCGCTGTCGGCTGAGGATCGTGGTGGACCAGTGCGGGCCGCCCTCCGCGGGGCGAGTCATCAGGTCCACGAGTGGCGCGGTACGAGGCGGCTGCTCCGGCGAGGAGGAAGAGCCGGTGACCGAAAGGCCCGCGGATCTACGGCCTGCGTACCGCCGCTCGTGCGATCAGGTGAATTCAGGGGGCGGCCCGGAGTGCCGGGCCGCCGAAGACAGCTGGCAGGCAAACCGTCACGCCACCAAGTTCTGCTCCTCCAGCTCCGTCAGCGTCACGGTGCAAAGCCCGCCCCGCTCCGCCTTCACCCCGGTCACCTTGAGCTGCGTGCCGGGGGTGAGGATGAACTCCTCCTCACCGGTGAACGCCGAGAACCTGCGGATCCCCACGGCCCGCACAGGGAGCACCTCGAAGAGCGTCCGCCTGCCCCGGCGGCCGAGGAACCCCTGGGCCACGTCCAGCTCCGACGTGCACGACGACACGCCCCACCACGTCACAGTGCGGCCGAGCGGGTACTGGGCCCGCAGATCAAGCGAGACCCCGCGCCACAGCGGCTCCTTGCGGGCCGGCAGGCGGGACACGGCGGAGAACAGGAGCCGCAGATAGGGGAGATACGGGACGATCCTTGAGCGGTCGGGATTGCGCAGCGTGGCGTTGATCTGCCGGTAGAACGCCGATTCGCAGGTGTAGAGGTGCAGGGCGGCGATCTCGTCGGCGGAGAGCGCGTCGGCGGCTCGCTGCGTACCGAACTCGTACGACTGCTCCATGTGCCAGTCCAGACCCGACAGCAGCTTGGCCACGGGAGCGACGGCCTCGCGGAAATCCATGAGCGGGGTGCCGAACACGCCCGTGATCGCCGGGAGCTCCAGGCCCTCGTCCTTGACGCTGGCGAGCCGTTCGAGATAGAGCTTGTGCAGCTCCATCGTGGAGGCGATGAACTCCCCCATGCGGTCGGCCGTGTCCGCGTCCGCCCCGCCGGTCTGCGCGTTCCACCCTTTGCTGGGCAGCCAGTCGATCTCGCCGGAGCCGAGCTCCCTGAGCGCCGCGTTCACGTCGGCGAAGTGGTTCCCGTCGCAGAAGATGTCGCCCTGCGCCGCGGGATTCGGGTGGTCGATGTGCTCCACCCGCACGTCTGGGTACTTCCGCTGGAGCCGGAGCACGACCTCCTTCAGGCTGCGGGCGTGCACGCCCCACCAGGCGAACACCACCCCGCGGTCCTGCTCGCCGGCGTTCTGCTTGGCCTTCAGGATCTCCTCGACGAGCCGCTCGACGACCGGCCGCCAGAACGCGGTGTGCCGGTCGGTGGCCATCGCGCCGTCGCTGCTGGCGGTGAGTGCCGCGTTCAGCAGCAGTACGCCCTGAGTGAGCATCGCCTGGAACCACTCGGGCGGCTGCACGGTGTCGTGCTGCTTCAGCAGCGCGCGGATGTCGGCGATCGGCGTCTTCTTCGGGATCCCGTGCTTCCACATCGCCGCCGCCTTGATGATGCAGCGGATGGTGATGACCTTGCCGAACTGGCTGTCGGCCCAGTCATGGAAGGTGTTGTCGAACATGGCGATGCCCGTGGCGCTCTCGGCCCGCGGGTACGGGTTCTGCCCGAAGACGACGACCTTCCACTTGTGCGGCGGGTTGGGTTTGAGCGCCTGGAAGGTCAGCTCCCTGACCGGCACGGCCTGCGGGCTGCGGTTCAGGCCGATGAACGTGGCCGCATTCGGCTGCGCCTCGATGACGGGCTTGAGTAGCGGCAGCCACGGCTCCCCTCCGCCCTTGAAGAGCTCGGCCAGGGCCAGCGGGTCGTTCGGGTCGGGCGGAGTAGGGGCGTTGACGTCGCTCATCGCAGGGCTCCGGGATCGGCCAGGCGTGCCGGTACGACACGAGGGTGGGAAATGGGGGAATTGTGCCGTGTCAAGATCCCGGACGCGACCTGAGCCCAGGCCACCGTCCGCCAGGATCCCGGACGCGACCTGGAGCCCGCGCAGCCAAGATCCAGATTGTCGGTGCGGCGCGATAGGTTCGTCGCGCTGGAACTCGCCCGTCCCCTCGCGCCCGGAGTGACACATGACCGTCAAGCACGTCCCGCCGCAGCTCAAGGTGGTGCTGGTGGACGTCAACGCCAAGGTGGTCGAGGCCTGGCTGCCCGCCTTCGCCGACACCCCCGAGGTCGAGATCCACAAGGGGTCGATCCTCACCCAGCACGTCGACGCCTGGGTCAGCCCGACCAACTCCCGGGGGCGGATGGACGGCGGCGTCGACGCGGCCATCAAGCGGCACCTTGGGGCTGGGATCCAGCTGCGCGTCCAGCGGGCGATCCGCGACCGGTTCGACGGGTCGATGCCGGTGGGCAGTGCCGTGTGCGTGCCCTCGGGGGCGACCAACCCGAAGTTCCTGATCTCGACGCCGACGATGGTCCAGTCGGCCCAGAACGTGAGCGAGACCCTCAACGTGGCTCTGGCCTGCGCCGCCGCGTTCCAGGCGATCCACGCGCAAAACGAGAAGGAGCCGGGCAGTATCGAGTCGGTGGCGCTGGTCGGCCTGGGCGCGGCGACCGGCGAGGTGCCCGCGCGGGTGTGCGCCAACCTGATGTGGACCGGCTACACGCTGTTCAACGACTACTTCTTCCAGGACTACGACGACCTGCGGAAGACGATCCACGAGCAGCTCGACGACATCGACAGCCGCCCTCAGGAAGAGCGCGTACGCATCAAGCCGCCCACGCGGTCATGAGCCGGCCAGCGCGGCCGTCCAGGTCATAGAAGGTCTCAGAGGTCGCCCAGTTCGCCGAGCGGCTTCTTCCAGTAGTCCTGGTCCCTCGGCGTGCCTTCGAGGAAGGGATCGGTGTCCCAGAGCAGGCGGAGCGGATCCGCGGCGACGTGCAGGATCTGGTTGAAGGTCTTGAAGGCGACTTCATCACCGGGTTGCATCCTGCAGCGGTGAATCCGGTGATACCAATATTGCTGCTCCGCCTCGATACGAGGGAGGAGCTCCTCGCGGGTGAGGGTGCGGGCTTCCTCGATGGTGAGCCGTTTGAAGCTCGGCATGAGCCCATTGTGTCGCGCGCTCCTGATGACGTGAAGGGCGCGCGATCGGCGGATGACCGCTCTGCGGGCCCTTTGGGGGGTGTGGAGGCCACAACATGCCGCGGAGAAGGCAAAGAAGGCCGAGCCGACCGGCATAACCCCAATCGATCATAACTAAATGCATTAATCTAACCACCGTGAGTAATGGATACGTTGTCGGCGCGCCCCCAAATCGCCGTGCCATCAGTCGCACCATCACACGCATCCTGCACCGCGTCGGGCGCCGCGGCGCCTCCCTCGCCTTCGTAGGTCTGCTGAGTCTGGCGATCTCCGCCTCGCTCGTCCTCGCCACACCCGAACAGCGCGCCGCTCCCGGCTACGCCGTGCTCGCCTCCGTCGCGCCGCTGACCGCCTGGGCGATGGTCTGGTGCGCCACGGGACTGCTGTGCCTGTTCCAGGCGTTCATGCGCTCCGACCGCATCGCCTTCGCCGCGGCCACGGCCCTCCTCCTGCTGTACGGCCTGCTCTACCTCGTCTCGACCTTCACCGGCGCGAACCCGCGCGGCTGGGTCGGCGGGGCGGTGTGGCTGGCGTTCGGCGGCTGGATCGCGCTGATCGCCACCTGGCCGGAGGCGGTCGTGGTGCACCGCCTGCCCGGAGGGTCGGCCGCCGTCATCGTGGCCGACGGCGCGGGCCTCATCCAGTCGTGGAACCCCCAGGCCGCGTCGCTGTTCGGATGGAGCACCAACGAGGTGGTCGGCCGGCCGCTGACGAGCCTGATGCCGGACCGCTTCCGCGACCAGCATTCCGCGGCACTGGACCGCGTACGGACGACCGGCCACTCCGAGCTGTCCGGGCGGCTCATGCCGCTGGTCGGACTGCATCGCGACGGCTCGGAGTTCGCCATCGCGCTGACCGTCAACGCCTGGCACACCGACGAGGGTGTCACCTACACCGGCGTGATCCGCGCGATGGGAGGAAACGATGTCAGGGCTGAGTGAGATCCTCCTCCAGCTGGCGGTCGGGATCGTCCCGATCGGCGTGGCCTATCTCGCCTTCCGCTCGGCCACCGACGCCAACAAGAAGACCCAGCAGACCGCGCTGCTGCAGGCCGAACGCCAGGCCGAGCTCGAACGCACCAAGGTCGACGCCGACGCCTACGTCCGCGCCAAGACGATCTACGAGGACGCGCTGACCCAGATGGAGAAGCAGGTCGCCCGGGTGCAGAGCCAGGCCAACCAGTTCAGCTCCGACCTGGCCACCGAGCAGAGCGGCGCCACTGCGATGCGCGATCAGATCCGCCAGCTCCAGGCACAGATCCGCGCCCTGGAGCGCACGGTGAACGCGCTCCGCAACCAGCTGCTCGCAGCCGGGCTCGCGCCCGCGCCCGCCTCCGACGTCACCGGGCCCTACACGCTCGGGCAGCCACCCCGGCAGCGGACCTCCGAGTGAACGGGAGAGCGGTGATGATCGCCCCACACACGGGGAAACGGGGGTCAGGGCTGCTGAGGCAGGGGGGCTGCTGACACAGCAGGCTCAGGGCTGCTGGGGCAACAAGCCTCAGGCCGCTGAACCGAGACGGGGGTGCCAGGTCCGGGTGGTCCACCGGTTCGCGGTGGACACGGGCCCGCCCGACATGTCACCATCTGGGACATGATCGTGAGAAAGGACGACGCCACCCTCATCCGGTGAGCGTTTTCGTGCAGCGGGAAGCTGCCACAATCCGCGAAGAATGGCTGGGCTCGGCGTTGTCCACGCGGCCCGCCGACCGTCCGGCCACCGAGGCCGCCATTTCCGGGCTCTACCGCCTGATCGGGCTCTCCCCACCACGTTTCCACTGGGTGTCGTCGCCGGTCGCGGCCCTGCTGACCGCCCCGCCGGGGGCACGCGTCCCGTCCGCCGGACAGTCTGCCGAGCTGCCGGTGCCCGCCCGGCTCCTGTCTCTCATGCGAGAGCTGTGCCGGGAGCTCGACCAGCGGGTCCGGTGGATCCAGCAGCCGGCCGACCAGGTGATCCGCCAGAAGGTCCGGGCCTCGCTGTCCCGTTCCGTCACCAGCTCGCTCTTCCCGCCGCTCAGCGCGGCGCACGACGCCCGGCTCCGGCACCGCGACAGCTGGTACGGAGCTCAGTGCGTCTCCTGGGTCGCCCACTACGACGCCCTGCGCCGGGTCGCCGGCGTGGTCTTCACCCCGGGACAGGAACGGCAGCTCGACCTGTGGACGACCGTGGCCAGGTCGTCCGGCTGGTGGTGGCCGGCGGACGGGGTCTGCGTGGTGTCGGAGCGGCCCGTCGTCCTGCGTACCGAGATCGCGGGCGACGACGGCGAGGTGCGGCTGCACTGCGCGGACGGCCCGGCGGTGCGCTACGCCGACGGGTGGGACCTGCACTCCTGGCACGGGACGCGGGTGCCCTCCTGGGTGATCACCAATCCGAGCGTCCAGCGGATCGCGAACGAGGCCAACGTGGAGGTCAGGCGCTGCGCGATCGAGCGCATCGGCTGGTCCGCCTACATCGAGCAAGCCGGGCTGAGGCTCGTGGCCACCGCCCCCGACCCCGGCAATCCGGGCTCCGAGCTGCGGCTCTACGACGTACGCCAGGGGACGCGAGTGCTGCTCGCGGTCAACGGCTCCCTCGAACGCGACGGCCACCGCCGGCGCTACGGGCTGACCGTCCCGGGCTTCCTGAACGACCCGATCGAAGCCGCCGGCTGGACCTACGGGCTGTCCGCCGCGCAGTACTCCCTACTCCTTCGCAGAACCTGAGGTGATCCCCATGACTGTGACTCTCGCCGCACTTTCCCGGCAGACCGGCCTCGCCGTGCTCGACCACCTTGAGCAGTCGGTGCGCATCCCCGTCGTCGACGGGCTCCAGGCCCAGGGCGACCTGATCGTCATCCCGCTCGCCGTCGTCGGCCGGTCGGTCCGGCCGTGGCCCAGCGCCCGCTGGCTGGACGTGCCTCCCGAGGGCGTCGAGCTGCTGCGCGGCGAGGCCGGCGGCAACCCGCACACGCTCGTCGCCGAGCCGGGTGCCTGCCGGTGGACGAGGGAGGTGCAGGACTTCAGCCAGCTGGCCATCGGCATGTTCGAGGCGTCCGAGGTGGTCTACCTGCTGCACCCTGAGCACGGAGGCACGGGCTGCGCACCGGGCACGTACGTCGTCCGCCGCCAGCGTGAGCACGAAGGCGGCAGAAGCCGCCTGGTAGCAGATTGACGCCCTGAGCAACACGAAGGCGGCAGAAGCCGCCTGGTCGCGGACTGACGCTCTGAGCAGTACATGAACCGACCGCGCGGACCGGCTCACACCGTGACGACGATCTTCCCGGCCGCGTGCCCCTCCTCCGAGTACCGGACGGCGGCGGGGATCTCCGCGAACGGGTAGCTCCGGTCGATCACCGGGGTCATCCGGCCGTCCTCGATGTACTCGGTCAGCGTCACCAGGTTCCGCTTGGTGTCCTTGCAGCGGATCACGTCCGCCAGCGCCATCCGCTGGGAGACGAACGGCCCGGACGCCAGGATCGAGAAGGCGTGGCCGGCGGGCTGCAGCCATCGGCTGCCCCGCCCGCCCACGACCACCAGGATCCCCTTCCTGGTCAGCACCCGGCGGCAGGCCGAGCCGGAGTGGCTGCCCGCGATGTCCACCATGAGGTCGTACCGCTCTCCGCTCAGCGCGAAGTCCTCCTTGGTGTAGTCGACGACCTCGTCCGCGCCGAGCGAGCGCACCAGGTCCGTGTTGCGCGTGCTGCAGACGCCCGTGACGTGCGCGCCGAACGCCTTGGCGAGCTGCACGGCGAACGTGCCCACCCCGCCGGAGGCGCCGTTGACCAGCACCCGCTGCCCGGGCTGGAGCCGGCCCTGGTCCCGGATGGCCAGCAGGGCCGTGCCGGCCGCCAGCGGCACGGCGGCCGCCTGCTCGAACGACAGGCTCGCCGGCTTCGGCGCCAGGTCGCTCTCCTTGACGCACACGTACTCGGAGAAGCCGCCCTCCTTGGGCATCGCGAACACCTCGTCGCCGGGTGCGAACTCCGTCACGTCCTTCCCGACCGCCTCGACCTCACCCGCCACGTCGGCGCCGAGGACGGCGATCTTCGGCTTGACCAGCCCGGGACCGCCCCCCATCAGGCGGGCGATGATCGGCTCGCCTCTCATGAGGTGCCAGTCGTAGGGCTGGACGGAGGTGGCCCGCACCCGGACCAGCACCTCGTCGTCGCGGGGGGACGGCCGGTCGATCTCCGTGAGCCGGAGGGCGTCGGGCGGGCCGTACGAGCGTAGAACGAACGCCTTCATCACATTCTCCTGATCGATCGTGGGGGTCTGCTCCGAAGTGTGACCAAGCGCCGTCCGCCCGTTAACGGCCGAAAGTACGACTTCGTGCTCAGCTCATCGGCCGGGTCGGTTCGGGCCGTTCTATCGATGAGCCGGCGCCCCGCGGCGGTCACCCTTGGGGGCATGACCGTGACCTCCTCCTCCAGGGCGGGCTGGCTCGTGCCCAGCGCGCTGATCGTGCTCAGCGTCGTCCCGGTGATCGGCGGCGCCGTCCGGCTGACCGACCTCACGGGCGGGGAGGTCACGCCGGAGAACGTGCGCTTCTTCGCCTCACCTCTGCCCGTCGTGCTGCACATCTTCGCCGCGACCACCTACAGCCTGCTGGGCGCCTTCCAGTTCGCGCCAGGGTTGCGGCGGCGCAGGCCCGGCTGGCACCGCGCCGCCGGGCGGGTCCTGATCCCGTGCGGGCTCGTGGCGGCGCTCTCCGGCCTGTGGATGAACCTGTTCTACGCCCTTCCGCCGGGCGACGGCCCGCTGCTCTTCGGCGTCCGGCTGGTGTTCGGCTCGGCCATGGCGGTGTCCATCGTGCTCGGCCTCGCCGCGATCAGGCGGCGGGACATCGCGCGGCACCGCGCCTGGATGATGCGCGGCTACGCGATCGGCCTCGGCGCGGGCACGCAGGCGCTCACCCTCACGCTCGGCGCGCTGGTGCCCATGGCGTCCGCGGAGCTGCACAGGGCGCTGTTCATGGGCGCGGGCTGGATGATCAACGTCCTGGTGGCCGAATGGATCATCCGCCGGCGGGTCAGCTCTTGACGCGCTTGGTCTCGTAGGCCCAGATGGCGATCTCGACGCGGTTGCGGACGCCGAGCTTGGTCATCAGGTTCGCGACGTGGCTCTTGACGGTGCTCAGCGAGATGTGCAGCTCGCGGGCGATCTCGCTGTTGGTGCGGCCGCGGGCCACGGTGGCGAGGATCTGCTCCTCCCGTTCGGTGAGCGCCTCGATGGGCTGCACGGGCCGGGGCGTGGCGCCGGCCCCGGCGAAGGTCGCGAGCAGCCGGGCGGTGACGCTCGGCGCGATGAGCGCGTCGCCGTTGGCGGCCGCGCGGACGGCCTGGCCGAGCAGGTCCGGGCCGGCGTCCTTGAGCAGGAACCCTCTGGCGCCCGCCCGCAGGGCCTCGTAGACGTACTCGTCGAGGTCGAACGTGGTGATGACCACCACGGCGATGGGGTCGGCGACCGCCGGCCCGGCCAGCGAGCGGGTGGCCTCGATGCCGTCGAGCCGCGGCATGCGGATGTCGAGCAGGCACACGTCGGGCCGCAGGCGCCGCGCGAGCTCCACGGCACGCGCGCCGTCGCCGGCCTCGCCGACGACCTCGATGTCCGGCTGGGCGTCGAGGATCATCCTGAGCCCGGTGCGGGCGATCTCCTGGTCGTCGGCGACGATCACCCGGATGCTCACGTCACCGCCCCCGCCCTGGGCAGCACGGCCGTCACGGTCCAGCCGCGGCCGGGGTTCGGGCCCGCTTCGCAGGTGCCGCCGAGCAGGCCGGCGCGTTCGATCATGCCCATGAGGCCGTAGCCGGGCGCCGGGGCCGGGCGTACGGAGATGCTGTCGCCGTCGTCGCTCACGCGCAGCCGCACCGAGCTGTCGTCGGCGGCGACGTGGACCTCGATCCGGCTGGCGTGGCGCGCGTGCCGCCGGGCGTTCGTGACCGACTCCTGCGCGATGCGGTAGATCGCGGCCCCCACCGACGGGGGCAGGCCGTCCAGATCGCCGGAGAGCTCCACGTGCACGGACGGCCCCACCCGGACCCGGCCCGCGAGCTGTTCGAGATCGCTGACGTGCTTGCCGGGCTCCAGCTCCGCGGGCTCGTCGCGGCGCAGGACGCGGACCATGGCGCGCATCTCGGCGAGCGTGCGCGACGCCTCGGCCTCGATCACGCGCAGCGCGTCGGTCGCGGCGTCGGGATGCGAGCCGGAGGTCGCCAGGCCCGCCTGGGCGCGGATCGCCATCGCCGAGACGTGGTGGGCGACCGTGTCGTGCAGGTCACGGGCGAGCTGCTCGCGTTCGAGCAGCTTGACCTGGTCGAGCTCGCGCATGCGCGCCCTGGCCCGGTAGCGCAGCGCCCCGCCCAGCGCGATGGCCGCGAACATCACGCTGAACGCGCCGATCGCGTCGGCGAGGACGAGGTCGTAGAACGCCAGCGAGACGGACACCGAGACCAGCATGATCGACAGCCCGATCACGGCCTCGCGTCCCGACCCCCACCGGAACAGCGCGTAGACCAGAATCAGCAGGCAGGCCATCGTGTACGTCTCCACCCGGACGCCGCCCGTCAACAGCGGGGACAGAGCGGTGGTCACGAACGCGACGGCGATCATGCGCAGCGGCCGGACCCTGCGCCACAGCATCGTGGGGATCAGCCCGATCGTGACGATGGCCGCGATCGCCCGCGAGGGGAGGTCCTGGCGCAGCGCGACTTCGAGCACCGCGACCGGCACGAGCACTCCTACGAGCGCCCAGTCCCGCCACACCCGCGACGGAGGGCTGGGCGGACGGGGCTCGTCCCACACGGAGCGAATGAGGCCGTGCACCCCCTCATCGTACGAGAGCGCCCGCCGCAGCGGATCTCCCCGAAGGGCACAAATCAGCCCGGCAGCCCGTACGCCTGCGCCAGCAGCTCGGCCGAGCGCAGCCACGCCTTCCGCTCGCTCGCGGAGAACACCACGATCAGCTCGTCGGCCTGGGCGTGCTCGCCGAACTTGGCGACGTAGTCCCGTACCTCGGCCGGATCGCCGACGGCGGAGTATTTCGCCATCTGCGCGATCTGCTGGCCGGCCGGCGACTCAAGGATCATGTCGGCCTCCTCCGGCGTGAACGAGCGCCCGCGCCCGAGGAACCTGCTCACCCGGTAGCGCATCGCGTCCCGGAACAGCTCCTGCGCCTCCTCCGTCGTGTCCGCGGCGATCACGTTGAGCGCGGCGAACACGTACGGCTGGTCGAGCTGCGCGGACGGCTTGAAGTCGCGCCGGTAGAGCGCAACGGCCTCCTCCAGCGCGGTGGGCGCGAAGTGCGAGGCGAACGCGTACGGCAGCCCGAGCGCGGCGGCGAGCTGCGCCCCGAACAGGGAGGAGCCGAGGATGTACAGCGGGACGTTCGTCCCCTTGCCCGGCGTGGCGTCAACGCCCGGGATGCGGGACTCGCCGGCCAGGTAGCCCTGCAACTCCAGCACGTCCTGCGGGAACGAGTCCGCCGATGCCGGCGAGCGGCGCAGCGCCCGCATGGTCTGCTGGTCGCTGCCCGGCGCCCGGCCGAGACCGAGGTCGATACGCCCGGGATGCAGCGTCTCCAGGGTGCCGAACTGCTCGGCGATCGTGAGCGGGGCGTGGTTCGGCAGCATGACGCCGCCCGCGCCGAGGCGGATCGTCCGGGTGTGGGCGGCGATGTGGGCGATCAGCACGCTGGTCGCGGAGGAGGCGATGCTCGCCATGTTGTGGTGCTCGGCGTACCAGATCCGCCGGTATCCGAGCTCCTCGGCCCGCTGGGCCAGGGCCACGCTGGCGGTGAAGCTGTCGCTCGCCGTCTCGCCCTCGCCGATGTGCGCCAGATCAAGGATGGACAGCGGCAGAGCCATGGGTACGCGCCTTTCGAAGAGCGGTGTGACCTGGCTCTGTGCAACAGTGACGAAGCCTGCGTTATTTCACGTTCTTCACGAAGGACCCCTGCGGGCCGGTCCTGGCCCGCAGGGGTCCCGGTGTCTCAGGAGGCGGTGCAGGTGACCGTGGACGGCGTGCCGTTCTGGCCGCTGAAGCTGCCGAGGAAGCCGAACGTGACGGTCGCGCCGGCGGCCACGGCGCCGTTCCAGTTGAGGTTCGTGACCGTGACGGTGCTGCCGGTGCCGGCCAGGGTGCCGTTCCAGACCTGCGAGATCGTCTGGCCGTTCGGGAACGTCCAGCCGACCTTCCAGCCGCCGATCGAGGAGGAGCCCGTGTTCTTCACGGTGACCTCACCCTGGAAGCCGCCCGTCCACTGGCTGGCCACCTTGTAGGCGGCGGTGCAGCCCGCCGGCCCCACGGTCGGGGTCACGGTGGGGGTAACGGTCGGCGTGACGGTGGGGGTCACGGTCGGCGTGACCGTGGGGGTCACGGTGGGGGTCACCGTCGGGG